>JBEGUF010000024.1:0-19847 GCA_041179025.1 Actinomycetota bacterium
CGCATTGGCGCCTGCTACGTATGCCGCGTGGTGCTTCGAGTGGTGCAACTCCATGATGCGAGCGGAAATGCTCGGCTCTAGCGCAGCGTAGTCGTAGCCCAGCTCTGGCAGCGTGTACTTAGTCATGAATTACTCCTTGGATTGGTTGTAGAACTAAAAAGTCTCGTGAGCCCGAATTTATTCCGACAAATCGTCACTGAGATACGCCTCAGTATTAGGAATACCCAGTTCTTCCGCCTTCTTGTCGGCCATCGCTAGTAGTCGACGGATTCGACCTGCTACCGCGTCCTTAGTCATCGGTGGCGTGGCCAGATGACCAAGTTCGTCTAGTGATGCCTGCTTGTGCCTAAGTCTCAGTTCACCGGCATACCGGAGGTGAGCCGGAATGTCCGGCTCCAGAATTTCGAGAGCACGAGCAACTCGCGCGCCAGCTGCCACCGCCGCTTGAGCGGATCGACGTAGGTTCGCATCATCAAAGTTTGCTAGGCGGCTTGCTGTAGAGCGCACCTCACGCTTTGCCCGCAGGTTGTCCCACCGATCGGAAATCGATGTAGCGCCAATTGCCTTCAAAAGCCTTGAAATGTCGTCGCTCTCGCGAATAACAACCCGATTTACACCGCGCACTTCGCGCGATTTGGCTCCGGTGACCCCTAAACGCTTGGCTAATCCAACCAGGGAGGAAGCCGCCTCATTACTTGGGCACGATACTTCCAACGCCGATGAGCGCCCAGGGTCGGTTAGTGAACCGTTAGCTAGAATTGCGCCCCGCCAGACAGCGGCCGCGATTTCTGTTGAGTCTGATACGAAGCGTGGATTTATTCCACGCACCGGCTTGCCTGTTGGGTAATAGAGTCCGGTTTGTCTTACCAATAGGTCGGTTTGATTCATCACGCGCAGATTGTGTCTCGAGGATTTTCTAGAACCGGAAGCATGCAAAAGTTCTACTCTGGCGTCGATGGCAAAAAGGTCTTTGATCTCCCCTCTAACGCGTTGAGCAAGCTGGGATGTATCGAACTCAGCTTCAAGAATCATAGTGGCGTTCACCACGTGAACTGACGCGGTGAATCTGAGAATTACCGAAAGCTCTGCGACCCTCAGTTCACTCTTGTTGGGCTTGAGCTTTATGAGTTCGTACTTTAAATCTGCGGTTAATCCCATTGTTACTCCCTTCCCAAGTCGCGATGTTTCAACGTTACAGAGATTTCGGGAATCGCACGTAACAGTTTGGCAATTTCTGTAGACACGGCTACAGATCGGTGTTTTCCTCCGGTGCAACCAATCGCTATTGTGGCGTATCGCTTGTTCTCGTTTGCATACCCACGAAGAACTGGCTTGAGAGCAGCGACATAATTCTCAATAAACTCCCTAGCCCCTAAGGCGCTTAGAACATAGTTGCTCACCGCTTCGTCCTCTCCGGTATAAGGCCTAAGCGCCTCATTCCAGAATGGGTTAGGCAAAAACCTGGCATCGGCGATGTGATCGGCGTCTGTGGGAGTGCCGTATTTGAAACCGAACGACTCCACCACGATGTGAAGTTTCTTTGATTGGTCAAAAGAGAAGTGTCCAGCAATCTCGGTGCTGAGTTGGTGAATGTTTAAATCCGATGTGTCAATTACTAAATCGGCACTTTCGCGCACAGAAAACAACTGGCTTCGCTCAGAGGCAATTCCATCGAGCAAAGTGCCGTTTGCTTGCAAAGGATGAGGTCGCCGCACACCTTCGAAACGCTTCACCAGCGCTGCATCTGTTGCCTCGAGGTAAATCAGTCTTAGGTTGATTGATCGGGATCGCAGAAGTGACAAGTTTTCGAGCAGTTCTGCAAAAAACTCTCGCCCGCGCACGTCTATCACTACCGCCAGCTTAGGAAGAGGAGTTTTTGCGAGAGAGAAGAGATCAGATATGGGCCCAAGCATTTGCGGTGGAAGATTGTCGACAACGTACCATCCAAGATCTTCTAGAGCATTACCGACCGTTGAGCGACCGGCGCCAGACATTCCGGTTACTACTAGTAATTCGTGGTTATTTGTGCTCATTCGACCTCCCTTGAAAGAGTCTAAGACGTAGAGCGACACGCCCATAGAGAAATGGGTTTCTATTCTTGTAACGTCTTGAAAATAATTTCGGCTAGGTTTGGGCCGATTCCCGGTACATCGCTTAGTTCCGACACGCTTGCTAGCTTCACGCGCTTTGCTGAGCCGAAAGTCTTGAGTAGAACTCTTGCTCGTTTTGCTCCTAAACCAGGAATCTCCTCTAGCGTGGTTGCGATACTCGCACTTCGCTTCTGCCGCTGGTGCGAAATGGCAAAGCGATGCGATTCGTCGCGCAGGTGCTGTATGAGAAACAGTTCATCGCTCGCTCTAGGAAGAAGGACTGGGTATTCGTCGTGTGGAAGCCACAGTTCTTCCAGACGCTTTGCAATCCCCACAATCTTGAGATCTTCAACCCCGGTCGAGCGGGCTGCCTTAAGGGCTGCGCTAACCTGAGGCCTGGCCCCATCCACAACAATCAAATCCGGTAACTCGTCCTGATTTTCTAATGAAGCCAAGCGACGAATTAGCACCTGATTCATGGCATCCGTATCATCTGCCGCGTGTGCAATGTTGTACCGACGATAGAGATCTTTGCGAGGTTTACCATCTACGAAAACAACCTTCGACGCAACGATGTTGGTACCGGCGAGGTGTGAGACGTCGTAGCACTCGATAACCAAAGGAATGGATGCTAGCCCCAAGGAATTCTGCAGATTTGCTAGTGCAACTGAACGTGCCGTGAAGTCGGTGGATCGCTTTAGTTTGAACTGCGAGAGAGAACTCACCGCATTAGCCATTGCTGTTTCCGTAAGAGCGCGCTTATCTCCACGCTCGGCTACCTTGATTCTCACCTTAGATCCCCGGAGTTTGCTCAATAGTTCCTCAAGTGGCAGATGGTCCGAAGGCAACACGCTGGTCACTATTTCCTTGGGAACTGGAAGCGCTTCGTCCACATAGACGTTCTGCAGCGTGTATTCAAATAGTTCGGCTTCGGTGCGCTCAAGTTCCAGGTCCACCACCCAGCCCCTTGCTCCCCTTATTCTGCCGTCGCGAACATTGAACATGCTAACTGCCGCTGTGTAGCCGTCCATGGCCAAAGCGAAGACGTCGGCGTTGGCACTCTGTTCCAGAACTACAGCGCTCTTGGCTGCAACGGTTTCAAGCGCTGCCTGTTGGTCTCTGAACCTGGCAGCGAGTTCAAAATTCAGTTCGTCGGACGCCTGTAGCATCTTGGTTTTTAGCTCGGAAATGTACCGAGTATCAGCGCCGCTAACAAAGTCGGAAAACTTTCCGACAAGGACCTGATGGTCTGAAGCCGAAATTCGTCCCACGCACGGTGCTGAACATTTTCCAATGTCAGCTAGTAAACAGGGGCGATCTGCGCTTTTGGCTGAGGCAAACTGTGAATCTGAGCAACTTCGCATCGGAAAGACCTTTAGTAGTCCATCGATGGTTTCCCTGATCGCCCAGGCCTTTGTATAAGGCCCGAAGTACTTGGTTTTACCCTTTACCCGTCTGCGAGAAGTGAAGACCCTTGGAAACTCTTCACCCGCGGAAATCGCTAAATACGGGTACGATTTGTCGTCTCGAAACTGAACGTTAAACGGCGGATTGAACTCCTTGATCCAGGTGAATTCAAGCTGCAAAGCTTCAAACTCAGTTTTGACAATGGTCCAGTCGATGCGGACTGCTGATTCGACCATTCTTCTGGTTCGTTCGTGGAGCTTCTCGGGTTTGGCGAAGTAACTTACTAATCTTGCCTTTAGATTCTTTGCCTTGCCCACATAGAGAATGCGATCGTTATCGTCGTACCAGCGATAAACACCCGGGTTTGTTGGAATTGTATTGGTTGCTGGAAACCAGGTTTGGCGACCAGACATAACTAGAGGATCCGAGCCAAGAATTTTCCAGTGAAGCTGCTTGCGTTTTTGGCAACTGCCTCCGGGGTTCCTATGGCGATTACCTCACCGCCACCGGCTCCACCCTCGGGTCCCATATCGATGACCCAGTCGGCACATTTGATTACGTCTAAGTTGTGTTCGATGACGATGACCGAGTTTCCTTTGTCAACAAGACTTGATAGCACTTGGAGTAGCTTCTTCGTGTCTGCGAAGTGCAGGCCAGTGGTTGGTTCATCCAAGACGTAAATTGAGCGCCCGTTACTTCGCTTCTGAAGTTCGGTTGCCAGTTTCACACGCTGTGCTTCGCCACCCGACAGAGTCGTTGCCGATTGACCTAGACGCACGTAACCCAAACCAACCGAAACGAGTGTGTCTAGGTATCTCGCAATAGCTGAAACTGGGGCGAAGAACTCAGCGGCCTCTGCAATTGGCATGTCCAGGACCTGCGAGATGTTCTTCCCCTTGTAGGTCACCTGAAGAGTCTCTCGGTTGTAACGCTCACCGTGGCAAACCTCGCAGGCAACGTAGACATCCGGTAGAAAGTTCATTTCGATTCTGAGAGTTCCATCTCCACTGCAGGCCTCGCAACGACCACCTTTTACGTTGAACGAGAAGCGACCCTGCTGGTAGCCGCGCACCTTCGCCTCAGTTGTCTCAGAGAACAATTTACGCACGTGATCAAACACTCCGGTGTAGGTGGCCGGGTTTGACCTCGGAGTGCGACCAATCGGATTTTGGTCAACGTGAACAACTTTGTCGAGATGCTGAAGACCATCCACCCTAGTGTGCCGCCCGGGGACGCCCTTGGCCCCATTTAGTCCGTTTGCAAGCACCTGGTAGAGAATGTCATTTACCAATGAGGATTTGCCTGATCCGCTAACTCCCGTCACAGCGGTAAGTACGCCAAGAGGGAACTCAACGGTCACGTCTTTCAGGTTGTTTTCTCGTGCGCCCACTACCTTGACGCTTCGATTCCTATCGATTTTTCTTCGCGAAGTGGGTGTTTCGATTGACTCCCTGCCGCTTAGATATGCTCCAGTGATCGACGCTTTGTTCTTCAATAGCTCCTGATAAGTTCCGGAGTGAACCACTTCGCCGCCGTGCACACCTGCCCCCGGGCCAATGTCGACCACCCAGTCGGAAGCCTTGATTGTATCTTCATCGTGCTCAACGACTACGAGTGTATTTCCAAGATCTCGAAGTTTAATGAGTGTTTCAATAAGCCGAAGATTGTCACGCTGATGCAAACCGATGCTGGGTTCGTCTAGTACGTAGAGCACTCCGGTAAGTCCTGAACCGATCTGAGTGGCCAGGCGAATGCGCTGAGCTTCCCCACCGGAGAGTGTGCCGGCGGCGCGCTCCAACGACAGGTAATCAAGACCTACATCGAGCAAAAAAACCAAGCGGGCTTGAATCTCACGAAGAACTTGAGCCGCGATCTTGCCCTCGCGCTCGTCAAGCTTCAAATCGAGAAAGAATTGGCTGCAGTGCCGAAGACTTAGCCTAGCCACATCAGCTATAGAGCTTCCGTGCACTTTGACTGCAAGAACCTCTGGTTTTAGGCGAGTACCATCACAGCTCGCACATGGGATTTCGCGAAGGTACCCTGCCCAACGTCCCCTTTGGAAATCATTGTCGCTCTCGAGCCATTTTCTCTCGATGTAGGTTAGAACGCCCTCGAATCCAGAGGTGTAGCGCAATTCGCGACCGTACTTGTTTTTCCACTTAACCTTGACGTCGAAGTTGTTTCCAAAGAGCACAGCCTCGCGGATGTCCTCGCTAAGTTCGTTCCATGGCGTGTCCAGTGAAAATTCGAGTTCAGCAGCCAACGATTCCAGCACTCGGGTAAAAAATCCGTATAGCCCCTTTCCCGGGGTTGACCAGGGAAGCAAAACGCCTTCGTTGATGCTCGCGTTGGCATCACCGATAACCAGCTCCGGCTCAACGGCCATTTTTGTGCCAAGCCCGCTACAGGCGGAACACGCGCCAAAAGGCGCATTGAACGAAAACGTTCTGGGTTCGATTTCCGTGAGCGTCAATTCGTGCTCGTTCGGGCAGGATAGTTTTTCGCTGAAACTCCTTTGACCGGCGGCGCTCTTGTCGTCAACCAAGTCGAGTATCAGACGTCCATTTGCGAGCTTTAGTGCAGTTTCCACTGAGTCGGTTAGCCTCTGGATGATGTCGGACTTAGCCACAAGACGGTCAACTACCACCGAAATGTCGTGTTTGAAAGTCTTTTTCAATGGCTTTGCGTCGGCGAGTGTGATGGTTTCGCCGTCAACCGTGATTCTTGAGAAGCCCTGGGCTTGAAGCGAGGTGAAGAGATCAACGAACTCACCCTTTTTCTGCGACACAATCGGCGCAAGAATCTGGTACTTGGTGCCTTCCTCAAGCTCAAGAATCTGATCGACTATCTGCTGCGGGGTCTGACGGACAATCCTCTCGCCGCATTCGGCACAATGAGGAACTCCGATTCGCGCCCAGAGCAATCTGAGATAGTCGTGAATCTCGGTTATGGTTCCCACTGTGGAACGAGGATTACGGTTAGTTGACTTCTGATCGATAGAAACGGCTGGCGACAGACCTTCAATGAAATCGACGTCTGGTCTATCAACTTGACCCAAGAATTGCCGCGCGTAGGCCGACAACGATTCAACGTAACGACGCTGTCCTTCTGCGAAGATCGTGTCGAAGGCTAGCGAGGACTTTCCTGAGCCAGAGAGGCCGGTGAATACCACCATGGCATCTCGAGGAATCTCTAAATCGATGTTCTTTAGATTATGAACACGAGCACCTTTGACGTGCAGTTTATTTTCAGGATTTAGACGACTCACCTAACTAGTCTAAATCTCAGGCGTGTCTTTGGATGTCGCGAAGCGCACGCTTCATGTCGCTCACTTCGTCTCTGAGTCTCGCTGCCAATTCGAACTGCAGTTCACTCGCAGCGATTCTCATCTCGGCCTCGAGTTCAAGAATTGTGGCGAGTAATTCATCGACGTTGGTTGTGCCCGATGCTTTTGAGCGCACCTTGCTCTTGCCAGCTCTCAAGGATGCAACTAGCTCGGCCGTATCAACTTGTTCACGATTTATTTGGTCGGTTAGGTCAGCAATTTTCTTGCGAAGCGGCTGCGGGTCAACTCCATGCAATTTGTTGTAGGCGACTTGCTTGGCTCTTCGGCGGTCGGTTTCATCGATTGCCTGTTCCATAGCCGGGGTCATCTTGTCGGCATACATGTGAACTTCACCGTTTACGTTCCTCGCAGCTCTACCAATCGTCTGAATCAATGAGGTTGCCGAGCGAAGGAAACCCTGCTTGTCGGCGTCAAGGATGGCAACTAGGGAAACTTCAGGCAGGTCTAAGCCCTCGCGGAGAAGGTTGATGCCAACTAGAACGTCATAGACTCCGGCTCTGAGTTCGGTAAGTAGTTCCACACGTCTTAGCGTGTCAACATCGCTGTGCAGGTATCTAACTCGGATGCCAGCCTCATTCAAGAATTCGTTTAGATCTTCGGCCATTTTCTTGGTTAGGGTTGTGACCAGGACACGCTCGTCTTTAGCGGTTCTGAGACGAATCTGTTCGAGTAGGTCGTCAATTTGACCTTTAACCGGCTTCACTACGATTGCTGGATCGATGAGTCCGGTCGGTCTGATGATCTGCTCAACGTAACCGCTCGAACGTGCAAGTTCGTACTTGCCCGGTGTTGCCGAAAGATAAACGGTTTGCCCAACGCGCTCTTCGAACTCGGAAAACTTGAGCGGGCGATTATCGAGCGCCGAGGGGAGCCTAAATCCGTGTTCGACCAAGGTTCGCTTTCTGGATGAGTCACCCTCATACATCGCACCCACCTGAGGAATGGTCACGTGTGATTCATCTACAACGGTCAGGAAATCCTCCGGAAAGAAATCCAGGAGGCAACTAGGCGCACTACCCTGTTCCCTCCCATCGATGTGTCTGGAGTAATTCTCGATGCCCGAGCAAAAGCCTATCTCGCGAATCATTTCAAGATCAAAAGTGGTGCGCATCTTGAGTCTCTGAGATTCCAGTAATTTGCCCTGACTATCCAATTCCCTCAGACGAATTGCCAGTTCATCCTCGATGGCTTCGATTGCACGGCCCATCTGTTCTGGCGGTGCAACGTAGTAACTTGCAGGGAAAATTGCGACATGCGGAAGCGCTGAAACCACTTCGCCCGTTAGCGCGGACAGTGAGTAAATGGCTTCAATCTCGTCGCCGAAGAATTCGATTCGCGTCGCCAACTCGTCGTAGACCGGAATAATCTCTACAGTGTCGCCCTTTACTCGGAAGTTACCGCGAGAGAAGTCGTAATCGTTGCGCTTGTATTGAAGCTCTACGAATCGCCTAATCAGATCATCTCGGTCGAAGCGATCCCCAACCTTTAGCGAAACAGACTGATTTAGATACTCCGCTGGCGCTCCCAGGCCGTAGATACATGAAACGGTTGAAACCACTACAACATCGCGCCTCGAAAGAAGACTCATTGTGGCCTTGTAGCGGAGGCGTTCAACCTCATCGTTGATGGACGAATCCTTTTCAATGAAAGTGTCAGTTTGCGGAACGTAGGCTTCAGGTTGGTAGTAGTCGTAGTAACTAACAAAGTACTCAACCGCATTGTTCGGTAAAAGTGCTCTGAACTCATTGACCAACTGTGCCGCTAAGGTCTTGTTATGCGCCAGCACCAGAGTAGGTCTCTGAAGTTTCTCAATGAGCCATGCGGTCGTAGCCGACTTACCGGTTCCGGTGGCACCAAGAAGAACTATGTCTTTCTCGCCAGCGTTTATGCGGGCCGTCAGTTCGGAAATCGCTGTGGGCTGGTCGCCAGAAGGGACATAGTCGCTGATTACCTCGAACGGAAATACCTGTCGCTGCGGCTCCATTACTCGGCTACCTGCGACTTCTTGCTGGCAAGATCTTGGATGTCTTTGAACAGTTTTCTCGCGTCCTTCTTTAGTAGCTCAATTGATTGGTTCGAATTCAAAATGTGATCTGCGAACTGCGCTCTCATGGCGGGGCTCGCCTGCGCTCTAATTCGACTTACAGCGCTGCTTGTTTCCATTTTGCGGTCTTCTACCATGCGCCGAATCTGTTCCTTCTCAGGCGCCTCGACTGTTACAACTAGATCGAAAGGGAGAGAACTCTCAGTCTCTACCATGAGTGGTATGACGTAGACCACGATTTCAGAGCTTGCTTCGGAAATACGTTCACGAGAGAGCTCTTGGATAAGCGGGTGAACAATCAATTCTAAAGTCTTTCGTTGATCCGCGTCATCAAAGACGATTCCGGCCAGTGCCGATCGATTCAAACTTCCGTCGGCTTCAAGAATTCTCGAGCCGAACTGCGCGACCAGTCGTTCGAGGCCGACTGTTCCGGGCTCGACCACTTCGCGAGCCAACAAGTCTGCGTCGATAATTGTGGCTCCCAATTCATCCCACACGTTCGCGACGGTACTTTTACCCGAAGCGATTCCACCGGTGAGACCAACTAAATACATACCTAAAGCCTAGTTAAAGTATTTGGGCCGACCCAAGAAGGATCGGCCCAAACGACGGATGAGTTACTCTGCGCTCTTAAGTTTGTCGCGTAGGGCCGCCAAAGACTCGTCGGCTGCTAAAGTTCCAGCCTCGGAGTTATCGTTGCTCGAGTAGCTTGCGTTGCTTTCGCCAGGGGCTGGACTATCTGGCAAGGTGGCTGCTAGCTCATTGGCTGCCTTGACCTGACGCTTGTGCTCTTCCCAGCGCGCGTGAGCCTCGGAGTATTCCTTCTCCCACTTGGCGCGAGCTTCTTCGAAGCCTGGCTTCCATTCGCTGGTCGCCGAGTCGAAACCCTCTGGGTACTTGTAGGTACCGCTCTCGTCGTAGTCTGCTGCCATACCGTAAAGGGCTGGGTTGAACTCGGTGCCCTCAGGGTCTACCTCTTCATTAGCCTGCTTCAGCGATAGTGAGATGCGACGACGCTCTAGATCGATGTCGATAACCTTCACGAATACGTCCTGGTTCACCGAGACGACCTGCTCTGCAAGCTCAATGTGCTTAGCAGAAAGTTCGCTGATGTGAACTAGACCTTCGATACCGTCGGCAACGCGAACGAACGCACCGAAAGGAACCAGCTTGGTGACCTTACCTGGAGCGTACTGTCCGATTGAGTGTGTACGGGCGAATACCTGCCATGGGTCTTCCTGAGTTGCCTTTAGCGACAGCGATACACGCTCGCGGTCCTGGTCAACTTCGAGGACCTCAACAGTCACTTCCTGGCCAATCTCAACAACTTCAGAAGCGTGCTCGATGTGCTTCCATGAGAGCTCTGAAACGTGAACTAGGCCATCTACGCCGCCAAGATCGATGAAAGCACCGAAGTTGACGATGGATGAAACAACACCGGTGCGAATCTGACCCTTGGCAAGATCGGCTAGGAAAGTGGTGCGACCAGCAGCCTGGCTCTCCTCTAGCAGTGCACGACGTGAAAGAACAACGTTGTTGCGGTTCTTGTCTAGCTCGAGAATCTTGGCTTCGACCTTCTGACCTAGGTATGGGCCTAGGTCGCGAACGCGACGAAGTTCGATGAGCGAAGCGGGAAGGAATCCGCGAAGACCGATGTCAACAATCAGTCCACCCTTAACAACTTCGATAACAGTACCTTCAACGGTGCCGTCTTCGTTCTTAACTTTCTCTACATCGCCCCACGCACGTTCGTACTGAGCACGCTTTTTGGAAAGAATTAGTCGGCCTTCTTTGTCTTCCTTCTGAAGGACAAGGGCCTCAATTGAATCGCCCACTGCAACGATGTCGCTTGGGTCTGCGTCGTGACGGATTGAAAGCTCACGAGAAGGGATTACACCTTCGGTCTTGTAACCAACGTCGAGTAATACCTCGTCGCGGTCGATCTTTACAACGATTCCGGCGATAAGGTCGCCATCGTTGAAGAACTTTAGGGTTTTTTCGACTGCAGCTAAGAAGTCTTCTGCGCTACCAATGTCGTTTACGGCTACCTGCTTGGCTACCTTTGGGGTGTTTGTCATATTTTGTTTTACTCAACGGACATGCTCGGGTTTGAACAGAAAAACTGCCCAAACGATTGATGGGATCGCGCCAAATGGCACTCGCCAAGTCTAGCGTGAATCAACCCAGCCGGCAATCGCTAATGACCCGCGGTTTCCCACGTCTTTCCAACACCAACATGAACATCTAGTGGCACATTGAGTTGCACAACCGATTCCATGCATCGGACCACCAGTTCAGTCATCAGTTGTAGTTCTCCGGGTGCTATCTCAAACACTAATTCGTCGTGCACCTGCAGAAGCATCTGGCTCTTGAGCGTCTGCGACTGCATCTCGCGATCAATGTTTATCATTGCCAACTTCATGATGTCAGCAGCGGTTCCCTGGATTGGCGCGTTTAGTGCCGCGCGCCTTGCGTTCTCACGAATCTGGAAGATCGGAGACTTCAAATCGTCGAACGGCCTGCGGCGACCAAACGTGGTGACTGTGTAGCCGTTGAGCTTGGCACCATCGACCACGGAGGCAAGATAGGTGCGCACTCCGCCGAACCTGTCGAAGTAGTCGCTCATCAACTGCTTGGCTTCACTATTGGACATTTTCAGTTGTTTTGCCAGACCGTACTCGCTAAGTCCGTAAACCAATCCATAGCTCATCGCTTTTACCTTCGAGCGCATGCTAGGGGTCACCTCGTCCGGCTGAACACCGAAAACGCGTGCACCAACATAACGGTGAAGATCTTCGCCCTTGTTGAAGGCGTCTATGAGCCCTGCATCTCCAGATAGGTGAGCCATGATTCGCATTTCAATCTGGGAATAGTCTGCGGTCAACATAGTTTCGCTTTCGTCAGAGACGATGAAGCAATCGCGGATAGTCTTTCCAACGTCACTCTTAATCGGGATGTTCTGCAAGTTTGGTTTTTCAGACGAAAGCCGCCCTGTTGAGGTCCCTGTTTGAACATAACTGGTGTGTACTCGACCATCTTCACCAATCCCGCCGATGATGATTTCCACCATCTGCTTCATCTTGGTGTACTCACGGTGTTCCAGGAGTTTCTCAAGGAAAGGGTGTGAGGTCTGCTCGAAAAGTGTGGTTAGTGCCTCCGCATTAGTAGAGAAGCCGGTCTTAACCGACTTAGTTCCTGTCATACCAAGGTCTTCGAATAGGACGGTCTGGAGTTGTTTAGGCGAATTGAGGTTGATTTCCTTGCCGATAATCTCGAAAGCAGACTTCTGCACAGCTTCAACTTTGCCCGCTAGTTCGTTAGCCAACGCGACCAATCGATTTTTATCGACGAGAATGCCTCGATGCTCCATTCGCGCGAGAACTGCCGATGAAGGAAGTTCTATGTCCATCATCACCCTCTGCTGCTCGGTGGCTACTACGCGTGGCGTTAGAGCGAGATCTAATAAATGGGAAAGCCAAGTTTTGGTAGCGAGGGAGGTTTCAACACCTTCGGGAGCTTTGTAACCGAGCACGTCGGCAGCGATGTCAACCACGTCGTAGGAACGACGAAGTGGGTCTAGTAAATAGGCACTCAACATAGGGTCGCTAAAAACGGCCGTTGCCTGCACTCCAGATCGAAGTGTCAAGCGGTCGAAGTTTTTGACATCAAAAATACTTTTGGACGATTCACCGGCCAACCAAGAAAGCGGTATTGACTTGGAATAGATCAAATCTTGCCCATCGGTCACCGCGAATCCTTGGTCGTCAACCAAGCACCAGGTTCTTGATTTATTTTTTGATAACCAAGACTCCAATTCCTCGGATGAAAGCTGCAAAACCTCAGGTATCAAGACCTCGTCAAAAACTGAGGCTTCTTCAGCCTGTTCGCCAGACGCGTCTCCAACTTGATACGCACCGCGTAACTTGAGAACGCGTTCGGTGAGTGTCTTGAACCCAAGTCTCGTGAAGACGTCTTTAACTTTCGATTCGTCGACTCCAACCAGACGTAACTCCTCAAAATCAACCCCTAGGTCGAGGTCTCTGACTAGGTGGTTAAGTCGACGATTCAAGATTGCGTTGCCTTTGAACTCCCGAAGCTGTTCACCTACCTTGCCTCCGATGAGTTCGGCATTCGCCAGGATTCCGTCTAGGCTGCCGTACTCGGTGATCCATTTGGCGGCTGTCTTCGGGCCTACGGAAGGAACTCCAATTAAGTTATCGCTCGATTCGCCAACTAACGCCGCCATGTCAGGGTATTGCCTGGCGTGAACACCATACTTGGCAAATACTGCAGCGTCGTCCATTCTGGCGAGGTTTAGCACGCCCTTTACCGGATAGAGGATCGTTGTGTCGTCTCGAATGAGTTGAAAAGTGTCGCGGTCGCCGGACACTAGAAGTACCTTGAAGCCTGCATCCGCGCCCTGATCGGCGAATGAGGCAAGAACGTCATCCGCCTCATAGTTCTCTCTAGTAAAAGTTCTTATGTTCATGGCAGCGAGGGTTTCGTAGAGAAGTTCCGTCTGACCATTGAACTCAGGCGGAGTCTCGCCTCTGGTGCCCTTGTAGGCCGGATACTCAACTGTTCTGAACGACTCTCTAGAAAGGTCGAAGGCAACGGCTATGTGAGTGGGCTTCTCTGCGTTCAAGATGTTTAGAAGCATCGAGATAAAACCATGCACAGCGTTTGTGTGCTGACCTGACGGCGCTCGGAAGTTATCGGGGCTAAGAGCGTAGAAGGCGCGGAAAGCCAAAGAATGACCATCAATGAGGAGCAAGGTAGGCTTTGGACTATCGGTCATGAAACTAGCCTACTTGTAAGCACTGAAAGGTCATCGACGTTGACGGACATCAAACTATCCGAAGCTGCTAGCCAGCTTATGCAAACCCGTGGGCTGGGCGAACTGGCCGAGAAGATGGGCATCCAACTGCTGGAACTAGGCGCTGAATATTCGAAGGCAACTATGCCTGCAATGGGCAATCGGCAACCTCTTGGTCTAGTGAATGGAGGGGCTTACCTGGTTCTAGGCGAGACTCTGGGCAGTATTTCCGCGAACGTGTGGGCTCACGGTATGGATCGATTTGCAGTTGGCATTGAGATTAGTGCGTCTCACACACGTTCTTGCAAAGAGGGAATCGTCACGGCTGAATGTCGTGCGATTTCTCTTGGAAAGACTTTGACTGTACACGAAATCGTCTGTCGCGATGACGCCGGTGAACGACTCAGTACGGTTCGAATCACCAACCTAATTCGAGAGAGAAAGTCTTAGACGCCCAGTTGCTCGATTATGGTCTTGGCAACGTCTTTCATGGTTAACCTGCGATCCATGGACGCCTTCTGAATCCACCGAAAAGCCTCAGGCTCGTCAGGTACCAGTTTCTTCGCGAGCAATAGGCCTTTTGCGCGTTCTATCAATTTTCGAGTTTCGAGTCGGTCATTCAGATCTGTGACTTCAGATTCAAGTGCCTTTAGTTCCGAATGGCGGTGCAGAGCTATCTCGACTGCGGGTAGTAAATCATTCGGATTGAATGGCTTTAGTACGTAGGCCATCGCCCCGGCTTCAGCCGCCTGCTCAAAAAGCTCACGCTGGGCAAACGCTGTTAGCAGAACAACAGGAATCTTAAGAGCAGTTATCGCCTTTGCAGCGCTAATGCCATCGAGGTTAGGCATCTTGATATCCATAACCACCAGGTCAGGTTTCAAATCTGTCGCGAGAGTAATTGCCACTTCCCCATCGCTAGCTTCGCCAACAACATCGAAACCGTGCTCGCGCAGAGTCTCCACTATGTCCATGCGAATCAATGACTCGTCTTCTGCAACTACTACGCGGCGAACGTTGGTTTCTGTCATGGGTCAAGATTAGTCGACTTGGCTGTGTTGTATCATTGAGACGTTGTGTTGGCCGGGATGGCGAAATGGCAGACGCGGAGCACTCAAAATGCTTTGTCGAAAGACGTGTGGGTTCAAGTCCCACTCTCGGCACAAATAAAAAGGACGGACCCTCAGGTCCGTCCTTTTTCACTTAGTTGTGAGTTGGGTCACCGATTCGATGCACTCGAAGCGAGTTAGTCGAACCCGCAACTCCCGGAGGTGTACCAGCCACAACCACAAGCTCATCGCCATCTTTGCCCTTGCCGGAACCTACGATTACCTGCTCAACCTGTTGAATCATCTGGTCGGTGTGCTTCACCGGCTCCACTAGATAAGTCTCAGCCCCCCACACCAAGGCAAGGCGGTTTCTGATCTTCTCGTTTGGAGTGAACGCGAGAATTGGGATACTCGAACGCAGACGAGAAACTCGGCGCACCGAATCACCAGATTCTGTGAACACGCAGACAAACTTTAGGGCTAATAGTTCAGCGATTTCTACGGCGGCCAAGGACACTGCGCCAGAGTGGGTGTGTGGGCGCGTTCCGAGTGGAGCGATTCGGTCAAGCGCGTTTTCTTCTGTCGCTTCGATGATTTTAGCCATGGTTGCAACGGTTTCAACTGGGAATTCGCCGACACTGGTTTCACCAGAAAGCATAAGTGCGTCGGCTCCATCGAGTACGGCGTTTGCCACGTCGCTTGCCTCGGCGCGGGTTGGGCGTGAAGCGGTGATCATCGATTCCAACATCTGGGTGGCTACGATAACCGGCTTTGCCCAGCGGCGGCATAACTCAACAGCTCGCTTTTGCACCAACGGAACCTGCTCCAGTGGAAGTTCGACACCTAGATCACCACGGGCCACCATGACGCCGTCGAACGCGTCGATGATTTCCTCTAGTGCCTCAACTGCCTGCGGCTTTTCAACTTTGGCAATAGTTGGGATGTGGATTCCCTCTTCACGCATAATTTCGTGAACGCGAACGATGTCATCGGCGTTTCGCACGAATGACAGGGCGATCATGTCGGCGCCAAGTTTTAGCGCCCAACGCAGGTCGGCCTCATCTTTTTCGGAGAGCGCTGGTACGTTTACCGCAACACCGGGTAAATTAATTCCCTTGTTATTTGAGACCATGCCGGCCACCTCAACAACAGTGGTAACAGTTCGTTCATCGACGTGTGTGGCTCGAAGACCAACCTTTCCATCATCGATAAGCAAGGCATCGCCAACGTTCACATCGCCAGGAAGACCCTTGAAGGTGGTGCCGCAAATGTTTACATCTCCGTCAACCTCATCGATGGTGATTTTGAAGGTGGCGCCCTTCTCAAGCATGACCGGGCCATCCTTGAAGCGAGCCAAACGAATCTTTGGTCCTTGGAGGTCAACCAGCACCGCGATGGCCTTGCCAGTGTCTGCTGCGACCTGACGAACTATCTTGTAAATACCCTCGTGGACATCGTATGAGCCGTGACTCAAGTTCATGCGGGCAACGTTGACCCCAGCTTCAACAATCCCTCTAATCTGTTCGTAATTAGATGTTGCCGGACCTAGCGTTGCGACGATCTTTGCGCGTCTCATTTATTCCTCTTTACTTGTATTTTCTTAGATTGAAATCGGTCGGTCGGTTGGTTTAACCGGACTAGGCAGAACTGTGGTGCCGGTTAGCCATTCGTCGATAGCGGCGGCCGCGGCTCTGCCCTCAGCGATGGCCCAGACAATCAGACTTTGGCCTCTACCTGCGTCACCCGCAACAAACACATCCTCTAGGTTAGTAGCCCAACGAGAATTTCTGGCGACGTTGCCCTTTGAATCGAAGTCGATCTTTGACTGGTCGTTGAGGCCAGATTCCTCTGGGCCGGTGAAACCAAGCGCCAGAAGTACTAGGTCGGCTGGAATAACCTTTTCGGTCCCTGGCTTTGGTACTCGCTTGCCGTCTACGAACTCGGTTTCAGCTACCCGAACGCCGGAAACTCTGCCGTCTTGACCTTCAAAAGCCACCGTTGATGCAAGGTAGGTTCGCTCTCCGAACTCTTCGTGTGCACTTGCGACCTCGAAGAGATTTGGGAACGTCGGCCAAGGCTGGCCTGGGGAACGTTCGCTAGCAGGTTGTTTGCCAATTGCCAGAGTGGTAACCGAAAGTGCTCCCTGTCGGGTTGCAGTACCTAGGCAGTCTGCGCCTGTGTCTCCACCGCCGAGAATCACTACGTGCTTTCCTTCAGCTGAAATCTGGTTTGAGAGGTCGGCGCCTTCAACCACAAGATTGCCCTGAGTTAGATATGGCATCGCGAAATGAATACCCTCTAGCTCGCGTCCCGGTAGTTCAATGTCGCGTGGAACAGCCGCTCCGGTGGCAATGAGAACTGCATCGTAGCGTGCGCGAATTTCTTCCCAGGTGATGTCCACCCCAATGTTTTGACCTGTGCGAAAGCGGGTTCCCTCGGCTTCCATCTGTTCGACGCGACGGTCGATGAATCTCTTTTCCATCTTGAAATCAGGGATCCCGTAACGGAGCAAGCCGCCAATCTTATGATCACGTTCAAAAACGGCCACGGTGTGACCGGCCCTAGTGAGCTGCTGAGCTGCTGCCAGGCCAGCGGGGCCTGATCCGATCACGGCAACGGTTTTACCGGTGAGGCGTTCTGGGGCGTGGGGCTTCACTAACCCTAGTTCGAACGCGTTCTCGACGATAGAGACTTCAATTTCCTTGATTGTTACCGCCGGCTGATTGATGGCCAAAACACACGAGCTTTCACATGGAGCAGGACATAGACGTCCAGTGAACTCAGGAAAGTTGTTGGTTTTGTGTAACCGCTCAATCGCTCCGGCAAAGTCTTCTCGCCAAACCAGATCATTCCACTCAGGAATCAGATTGCCAAGTGGGCAACCCTGGTGGCAGAACGGCACGCCGCAATCCATGCATCTGGAGGCCTGGTTTGCCACAACCGCATTGTCACGAGGTTCGTAGACTTCTTTCCAGTCTCGAATTCTCAGGTCAACCGGGCGACGCTTTGCAGTCTGGCGCTCGGTAATCTTTAGAAAACCCTTTGGATCAGCCATTGGTAACCTCCAGTATCCGCTCCCAAACTTCCGGTGAGTCTGGGTCTAGTCCCTGCGACACCGCAACCGATCTGACTTCAAGAACATTTGCATAGTCGCGTGGTGTCACAACTGTGAAATCATCAATCACTGAATCGAAGTTTGCCAGCATTTCGGCAGCGAGTATTGACCCAGTGTTGAGTTGATGCTCGGAAATCAAAAGTCGGATCTCTTCACGAATCGATTCCGAGGGCTTTTCTAAATTCAACTCCCCCTCCACTAATGCTTCGTGGTTGATTCGGTCGTGACGCAGTTTGTAAACAAACGCTCGACCTCCAGACATACCAGCACCGAAATTTCGACCCGTCTTTCCAAGAATTACTGCGGTTCCACCGGTCATGTACTCCAGAGCGTGGTCCCCAACACCCTCAACAACCGCGGTTACACCTGAATTTCGAACCAAGAACCGCTCCCCGACTATTCCGCGAAGGTACAGCCTTCCGCCAGTCGCACCATAGCCGATTACGTTCCCAGCAATGATGTTGTGCTCCGCTTGGAAAATAGCCGACTCAGGCGGGCGAACGCAGATGATGCCTCCGGACAGACCCTTACCAACGTAGTCGTTGGCGTCTCCGAAAAGATTCAGGCGGAGACCGTTAGGGATAAACGCGCCGAATGACTGACCTGCTGAACCTGAGAGAGTCACGTCAACCGTGGCGTCTGGAAGACCAGCTGCCCCGAAACGCTTGGTTAGTTCATTACCGAACATCGTTCCAACCGCCTGATCGACATTGGTAATGTCCAACTCAATCTCAACGGGTGAACCGTCTTCCAGTGTCTTGGCGGCGGACATGATGAGTTTGTGGTCAAAGTGATTCTCGAGCTCATGGTCTTGTGTTGTTACGTTTCGAACCGGAACACCAGAAATGTTCGAAGGGGCGGCCAGGATGGGACTCAGGTCTAAGCCATCAGCCTTCCAGTGGGAAATTGCTCGGTTCATGTCGAGAAGCTCGTTGTGACCGATGGCTTCAGCCAAGCTTCGGAAACCCAGTGACGCGAGGTACTCGCGAACTTCTTCTGCTAAGAATTCAAAGAAGTTGACCACGAACTCAGGCTTTCCAGTAAAGCGAGCTCTCAGTACTGGGTTCTGTGTTGCAACTCCAACCGGACAAGTGTCAAGGTGGCAAACACGCATTAGAACACAACCCTCAACTACGAGTGGTGCCGTTGCGAATCCGAATTCTTCGGCTCCCAAAAGAGCCGCGATAACCACATCGCGCCCGGTCTTCATCTGGCCATCCACTTGAACCGAGACTCGTCCGCGCAAGTTGTTTGCAATCAGGGTCTGCTGTGCTTCGGCTAGTCCCAGCTCCCAAGGCGTTCCGGCGTGTTTTAGAGAGTTGAGTGGCGAAGCACCAGTTCCACCATCGTGGCCAGAAACCAGAATCACATCGGCCTTAGCCTTTGCAACTCCCGCAGCTACGGTACCGATGCCAACTTGGCTAACCAACTTGACGTGCACTCGAGCCTTACGGTTGGCTCGCTTCAGGTCGAAAATTAGCTGCTTGAGATCCTCAATCGAGTAAATGTCATGGTGCGGAGGCGGGGAAATAAGCCCCACACCTGCGGTGGCATGGCGGGTTCGAGCAATCCAGGGGTATACCTTGTTCGGCGGTAGTTGACCGCCTTCACCAGGCTTGGCTCCCTGTGCCATTTTGATCTGAATGTCATCGGCATGTGTGAGATACATTGAGGTGACTCCGAAACGCCCCGATGCAACCTGCTTGATCGCACTTCTCCGCTTTGGATCAAGCAGGCGCTCCACATCCTCGCCACCCTCACCAGTGTTTGACTTAGCGCCGAGCTGGTTCATCGCAATAGCCAAGGTTTCATGTGCTTCGGGCGAAATTGAGCCGTAGCTCATGGCGCCTGTTGAAAAGCGCTTAACAATCTCCGAAATGGGCTCTACCTCGTCGATTGAAATTGGTTCGCGAACACCATTACGCAGAGTGAACAATCCGCGCAACGTCATCAACTGCTCAGCCTGGTCATCAACCAATT
>JBEGUF010000025.1:0-6581 GCA_041179025.1 Actinomycetota bacterium
CCGGTGGCCAACATGAGAGCGATGATGCTGGCGGCAAGCCATTCGCCGGTTGCGGAAGTCGCCAGAATGGCGATTAGGGCCAAGATATCTGAACCAATTTCACCTTCGCGGATTGAAACCCAAACCAGGCGAATCGAAAGCGCTAGGCCGATTGATGCGCCGAATCCGTACGCGAAAACGCTATCGGTGATGAGCCCCGCAACTAGCGACAGGCTGGTGCCAGCCAGAAGCAAAATGGAGGATTTAGAGATTCTCCGCATGGGCAATTTCAACCTGTTCTTGTCGGTCGACTACCTTTACTCGTTCTCTCGAAACCGGGCCGGTAAAGGCAGCGCCAAGGGCAAGTTCGTGGTCGTTTAGTTTCAACCAACCAGCCCAATCGGTGTAGGAAACGCCACGGGCCTTGAGAAGATCTAGCACCTGGCTGAGGTTTGGCTCACTCGGGTCATTGAGCGTCTCTACATCGGCAACCAAGTTTTCAATGGTTTCCATGGCATCACTCTTGGTGTGACCAATCAGACCCACTGGCCCACGCTTGATCCAACCAGTGGCATAGAGACCTGAGATTTGATTTTCGCGGTCATCAACCACACGACCACCGAGGTTGCGAATGACTCCCTTGGTTTCGTCGTAGGGAATCTGCGGAAGTTCGCTGCCTCGGTAACCGATTGCTCGGTATACGGCCTGAAGCGAGAATTCACGCACCTCGCCCTTGCGGTCAAAGCGCATTCCAGTGACGTGACCGTTTTCCCCAACAATTTCCTTAGGCTGGTGCCAAAAGTGAAGGTGAAGGCGGCGTTTGGCCGGTTCTGAATCTCGCTCGAGCCAGCTCTGTAGCACCCTAGCCATTACGCGGTGTTGATTGGTAACGCCCTCGGCGTCCTCATTGAACCAGCCCTCTGGGAAATCTTCAGGGTAAAGAACAATCTCAACGTCATCGACCTCGCCGAGCTCGCGAAGCTCAATTGGGGTGAACTTAATGTCGGAAGGACCTCGACGACCAAAGACGTGAACATCGGTGACTGGCGAAGCTTTCAACCCTTCGTAAACGTTTTCGGGAATGTCGGTGGTGAGCATGTCATTAGGCTGCTTGGCTAGCACTCGTGCAACGTCTAGTGCCACGTTCCCGTTACCGAGAACTGCCACCTGCTCAGCTGTGAGTGGCCAAGTTCGCGCTACATCCGGGTGTCCGTCGTACCAAGAAACAAAATCAGCGGCACCGAATGAGCCTTCGAGGTCGACGCCTGGAATGTTGAGCTTCGCATCTTTGATGGCGCCGGTTGCAAAGATCACCGCATGGTAGTGGCGGCGGATGTCTTCTAGAGTGAGGTCTCGACCGAACTCGACGTTTCCAAAGAATCTGATTTTGCCCGAGTCGAGCATTTCGTGAAGCGAGTTTACGATTCCCTTGATTCGCGGGTGATCTGGGGCGACCCCGTAACGGATGAGTCCGTAGGGAACGGGTAGTGAATCGAAGAGATCGATGGTTACGTTTTCGTAGGAGCCAGAGAGGATGTTTCCGGCGTAGATGCCAGCGGGACCGGCGCCAAAAATCGCAACACGTAAGGGTTTCATGCTTCTAGTTTAAAGCCCTCCCCAACGAAGATAACCATTCGAGAGCCGAACTGTGTTCTCGTAAATAAAACCTTTGCGCGTTCCGCTCTGAACATACAGCCAGCCACGTTGAGACCATTCAAGTTCAATGGCCGATCCTATTGGCAGGGTTTTGATTACCGGTCCGCCAGGACGGGTTCTAAGATAAGTCTTCGCACTCACCACCAACTGCGATCTGCCATAAGTGGCTCGGTTTGAAATCGGTGCTTGCCAATTTTCGTAAACGAGTTTGCTCGCCCCGCGAACTGCCAGACCCGTTGCTCCTCCGGAACCGATAACCACAAAAATGTAAGTGCTACCAGGGCCAAAAATAATTGCGCTGTCGGCTTCAATCATTCCGTTGTTCACCAGAAGCTGCCCTGACTTTGACGCCACAGGAACACCAGATTGAATGCCGGAACTGGCTCTTCCACGCCAAACCTGACCCTTCAGTAAGGTTATAAAGTTCGCCGTGTTTCCGGCATTGAGTAGGTTTCCCAAGTGAAGCTGTTTCAAAAATCGCGCGACGTCGGCGGTGGTGGTGTGTTTGGTTATGTATTCGCCTCTTGAAGTGGCCACGATGTGGCTACTCAAAAGCCCCCACTGATTGATTCGGCTGTTGATGTGCGAAATACCTAGTTTGCCTCGAAAGTCTGTTGCACAGTAGTTATCGGAGTAAGAAATCATGAGCCGCAAACAGGTTTGTACGGAATAGTTTGAGGGCAACTTGGTGCGGAAAGTCCACTTGCCCTGCTGGATTTTCTCGAAGGCAAGGGCGGCGTAGTAGAGCTTGAAGATGGAAGCTGGATCAACCTGGGTGGAGTCGCGAATGTGAACCTCACGTTGCTGACCACCGAGTTCAATCGCGGTAACGGAGTAGCGTCCAGGTTGCGAACTCAGGTAGGAACTCACCAGGTTCGTCAGGTTACTATCCGCGTGAACCGAGGGTCCGGACAAACCCAGCGAGATTGTTAGGGCGATGCCCAGAATCCCAAGCGACTTAAGCCCTCTTTTGCCACCATTCCCCATGGTTTAGAAAACCTAAGACTTGTCGGAAACGAATGGGGCCTTGAGGGTTTGACCCAACTCCCGGTAACGATAGACCAACAGCGGAATGGCAATCGCGATGTAGAGGTAGGCCACCCAAATACGGATGTCTGGGTTTGGGAACACCAGAGTTATTGAGAACAAACCGATTAGCGCTATAGCGTCTAGCTTTCCAAGTCTGAGGCTCATCAGGATGGCCACACCGAAAATCGTCTGCGCGATGGTGAGTGTGAACTCCTCGACCTGCACGGCGTCCATTGGAAGACCGCCCTGGCCTCCGCCGAGCGCGTAACCAATTGGCAGAGATCCGGCCAGCGCCGTCCACTGGTTGACCTTGCTGGAAACCAGGATGGCCAAACCGATGCCGGGCTTTCCTCGCAAGGCAAACATGATTGCAACGATGAACTCAGGCGCTTCCGAAGCGAGAGGAGCAAACCATTGGACGAGGATGAACTCATCGATTTGCAGTTCTTTACCGGCCTCAATTAGAGAGTGGGCGAACGGTTCGGCCACAACGATGATGACGAACGCTGCGAAGGCTGCTGCAACGAACAGGAAGGCTCTGCGCGGCCACTTTGGAAGCGCGCCTACTAGAGCTGGGATTCCTTCGAGCTCCGGCTCTTCTTTATCCTGCCTGGATACACGCACCAGATACAGCACGAACAGGGTGATCAGGGTGAGTCCGGTGTAGATGTCGAACTGACGGGTTAGCGGCACGATGATCGCGATCATCGACGCAACAATCAAGAAAGCCAAATCAACTCTGGCGTCTTTTTCTAGAGTTACTCCAAACTTGTGATTTAGCCCAGTTTTCTCATCGCGAATCTTGCGAAGTGCGATGTAGCCAAAGAACGCCATGGCCGGCCAGCCGAGACCGAGCAGTAGTCGGTTTGCCCCGGTTAGGTTGGCCGATGCGTACGCGGCCATTGACGGGTCTGAGCCAGCGGCGTAGGCAAAGTAGAAGTCGACCACATACTCAGGCAGGATGGCGATGACCGCGAGTAGAGCGATGGAAAGCCCTCCGCGAAGATCTAGTTCGGCAGCCTCGCTGATCCAGCCCAGCACGAAAGCACCGGCAACAACCGCTCCACCGAATGCGAACATGCCGATAACCGGGCTGATCGCCACGTGGTTCAACTCGAGGTAAAGACCTGGAATCGTGAGTGCGAAAGCAATCACAAACGGCACGAAGAGGCGAATCCAGTAACGTACTCCGGAGCTTGGGGCTAGGTCGTGTGTCATGTTCTCTTTCTAAACAATGTCGCAACCAGCGGCAGCTAGTTTGGTTAGGGCATCTTTGCTAGTGTCGCCGTTTACTCCGGCAACTAACTTTCTCAAGACTCGCACATTTAGACCGTGGGTTCTAGAGTCAAGGGCTGAGGCTAATACACAGTAGTCGGTAGCCAACCCAACCACATCCACGCTGGTGATTCCCAGACGTGAGAGCAGGGTGCCAAACTCTTCCCCTTCTGAAGTTATTCCTTCAAAAATTGAGTAAGCAGGTTTGCCTTGACCTTTTTGAATGTGTAAGTCGATCTGGCTTAGATTCAGTGCCGAGTGATATTCCGAACCAAACGTGTTGGCCACGCAGTGAATCGGCCAGGTAGTCACGAAATCAGGGGTCTCGCCGGCGAGCGCAAAGTGCCCGCCGTTACTGCCAACCTCGGAGTGCCAATCCCGCGAGGCAATCACGTAGTCGTAGTTCGCTTGTGATTCATCTAGGTAGTTGGTAATTCCCTCGGCCACTGCCGACCCGCCATCAACGGCTAGCGAGCCGCCTTCGCAGAAGTCGTTTTGCACATCGATGATCAGAAGAGCGTTAGTCATTGGAAAGTTCGAGACCGCAGTTATAGATTGCGGTGGCCACTGTGTCCAGTGCAGCGCGAGTGTTGTCGCTGGTGGTTGGTCCCGCACCAAAGATCGCGAAACCAAGCTTCGAGTCGTCCTTTGCGTTTAGGTAACCAACAAGTGCGTATGCGTGGAAAATGCTTCCAGTTTTTGCAAATACCCGTCCACGAGCAACGGCGTTGTCGCCGGTGAAACGGCCTAGCAGGGTGCCTGACTTACCCGAAATCGGGAAGCCCTTCACAACGCTCTGCAGGTTCGAATCGCCACCGAGGATCTTGGCCATCAGATCGTTGAAAAATGCGGGCGAGATTTTGTCGAATTTCGATTCGCCCGAACCGTCGATGATTGATACGCCACTCCAGTCGAGACCCATAGTTGCTAGAGCCTTCTCGTAGCCGGACTGAATCGATTCGAGATTAGACGGCAACCCTTGGGAAATGGCTACGTGGCGAGCGAGATACTCGGCGATCGTGTTATCGCTCGCCGAGATCATGTAGTTGATGAGAGTTGGTAACTTAGCAGATTTCACTTCGGCAATTTTGCTAGCGCCGCTGGCTGCAATCCCGGTTGCAATGTCTGCATTAACAGCCAAATCCCCAAGTGCTTTCTTGAACTCTCGCCCGGCACGACCAACTGGGTCGGTACTTCTTGCAGACTTAGCGGCCTTCGGGTTAGCTCGATCGCCATCGACCATAAGCGAGGTGATGAGTGGCTGATAGCCAGCGGTGCGCTCGTAGGTTGGCCAGCTGGAATGCCAGGTTGAACCGGTGATCAAAGTGGCGTCTAGCACTAGGTGCTTAATTTCGGTGACGCCTGCTGCAAGAGCCCAGTCTCTAACCTGCTGGGCAAGATCGCTGAGCCTCGGTGCACCCGAATAAACAGAACTACCGGTTGCTAAACGAGAAAGCGTTGGGTCTCCTCCGCCAACCAAAACCACGGTGTCTGGTTTAGCGGGTGAGTAAACAACTTTGGTGCTGATCCGAAAGTTTGGCCCTAGCGCCTGCATGGCAGCGGCAGCCGTAACGACTTTGATTGCGGATGCAGTGACTGATGGAGTGCTGCCACCATTGTCGTAAAGTACTTGGCCGCTAGCAAGGTCGATAACCTGGCCGGTGAAGGTTCCCAAACGCGGGTCGGTTGTCTGGTCTTTGATCGAGCAAGTGGCAACTGGCTCGGTGGTTGGGGTCTCGGTGGCGGTGTTAGTTGGCTGCATCGTTGGAGTGCCCGAAGGGTTGCCAGATGCGTTGACTCCCCAAATGGTTAGCGCCAAAACTAATGCACCGCTGGTGGCACCGATAATCGTTTGCTTTAGGAACTCAAACTTAGGCTTTTCGCTGCTCAAAATTTCTCCAATACCGAGGACTCCCCCAATTCTAACCAAGCCAGCCGACAAGCCTAGACTTGAAACATGAGTGCTGTAAAAAAGGTTCTAACCAGCCTGACGCTAATCTTCTTTTTGGTCACCGCCACCCAGCCGGCTTCAGCTCACACCGAATCCAACACCACGTCGCCGTCTAGCGGAGAAACCGTTGCCGCTGGCGAACAGCTAATCAGTATCACCTTCGCCGACAACATCGTGGAATTGGCAGATTCGTCTGAGATTGTCGTGGTGGACCCCGATGGCAACTTTGCTCCAACCGACTGTTCCGGCATTGAGAACAAAATGATTTACACCAACGCCTTCCTAGCCTCAAAGGGCGAATATCAGGTTACCTGGCGCACAGTTGCCGAAGACGGCCACCCAATTTCTGGAAAGTTCAGTTTTCAAGTTTCAGAAGACGCAGCTACCGGGTACTCGAAACCAGCCTGCGCCACCGACTCCTCAGAACCAACTCCAAAGGTAATTGCTGCGCCTCCGGCAAAGACAGTTGTACAGACAGAAAACGGATTCTCTATGCCTCTTGCCCTAGGGGCATTTGCGATTGGAGCCTCGCTAGCGATTATGTGGCTCGTGCGAAAAAGGCGAACGAAAAACTAAAGCGTAGAACCGCAGAGGTAGAGCTTCTCCACCACATCGTCGATTGCGGTCTTAGTTCCTGATCCGATGTACCTGCGATTTGCGCTATCTGATCGAGCAAAAATGGCGAATGCAA
>JBEGUF010000026.1:0-6432 GCA_041179025.1 Actinomycetota bacterium
GTTCGCCGAAGGTTACGAGCTCTTGGAGAAGAAAGACATCATCAAGGATGTTCACGGAACCTTTGCCGCCTGGCAGCGCGGAACCGTGGTTCGCTCCTGGCTACTAGATCTACTGGTCATCGCACTGGAAGAAGACCCACACCTAGCGAAAATCCGCGGCTATGTTGAAGATTCAGGCGAAGGCCGTTGGACTGTTGAGGAAGCGATCGCCAACTCTGTGCCAATGCCGGTTATCACAGCTGCGTTGTATTCACGTTTCGCAAGCCGCCAGGATGACTCACCTGCGATGAAGGCTGTATCAGCACTTCGTAACCAGTTCGGCGGTCACGCCGTAAAAAAGGCCGAATAACAACAAATCGTTAGCGAGGGGTGAGGGATGTTTGTAAAACACCTCACTCTTTCGCACTTTCGAAACCACATTTCAACCGAAATCGCTCTAGAACCTGGCGTGAATCTTTTGGTTGGCCCGAATGGCCACGGTAAAACCAACGTGGTAGAGGCAATCGAGTATCTGAGCACTCTTACCTCGCACCGAGTTGCCGGTTATCAGCCCCTAATTCACAAGGATTCATTGAGTGCGGTTGTTCGCCTCAAGGTTTCACACGCCAATCGCGATGTTTTGGTAGATCTCGAGCTTAACCGTGATAACCCGAACGCCCTCCGAATCAATCAATCACCAATACCAAGAATCAGAGACGTTCTAGGCACCGTCAATTCGGTGGTTTTTGCCCCCGAAGACATAGATATCGTGAAACGAGATCCCAATAATCGTCGTAGTTTCATAGATCAGCTCCTAGTTCAGTTTTCACCTCGTTTAGCCGGGGTAATGAGCGATTATGAGCGGGTACTAAAACAGCGGAACACTCTACTAAAAACAGCCAGGGCCACCGGGGCCAAAGGAAATTCACTCAGCACCCTAGATGCCTGGGACGAAAGCCTGATGAAGTTTGGCAGTGAGATCGTTGCCGAGCGTTTGGTGCTACTAAATCGCCTGAAACCCTATCTGACCGACGCCTATCAGGCGATTGCCGTGACCAATAACGAGCCAAACATCCTCATGAAGAGTTCTCTTCTAGGTGCAGCCGTTGTGGACGATTACGAAGAGGCAGAACTCGAATATCTAGAACTATCGGATCTAGACACGGTTCCGGAGCTTTTCCGAAACAAGCTGGCCAGCGTGCGCACCAAGGAATTGGAGCGAGGAATCACGCTGATTGGCCCTCACCGAGACGATTTGGTTCTGCTTTTGGGAGACCTTCCTGCCAAAGGTTATGCCAGCCACGGCGAATCGTGGTCTTATGCACTGGCACTTCGCCTTGCCTCCGCCAGGTTGCTCCGTGACGAAAGTCGAACCGGAGATCCAATAGTGATACTCGACGACGTTTTTGCCGAGCTAGATGCTGGAAGACGTGACCGCCTTGCCAGCCTGGTGGCCGATAATGAACAGGTAATTATCACCGCGGCCGTTCGAGACGATGTTCCCCAGAGCCTAAAGGCCGCTGTTTTTGAGGTTTCGAAGGGAGTGGTCACTCGTGTCTGAGAACGATGGCTTCGCCCAAGAGTTTTACTGGCGGATGCGAGAGGCAATCACCGGTCGTCTTAGCCGAGACGCCAAACGCATCATCGAGAAGAAGAAAAAGGGCGGATCGAGGCCTTTCGAGAAGGGTCGAGACCCAGTTTCTGCCGGTTCCACCCTTGATGCTCTAATCAAAGACTTTAAATGGGCGGCCGAACTCGGCGAAGCCGAACTTTTCAACAACTGGGCAGCAATCGTTGGTGAAGACACAGCCGCCAAGGCTATTCCCGAGACCCTGGTTCAGGGTGTACTTACGGTTCGTTGCAGTTCCACCGCGTGGGCCACTCAACTAAGACTCATGCAACAGACAATTCTCGACAAAATCCGCTCCGATTTTCCCAACATTGACGTGGCCGAATTGAAGCTTTTGGGACCAGCAGGACCAAGCTTTAAGAGAGGCCCGAGATCAGTTCCCGGACGAGGTCCTCGAGACACCTACGGATAGCCGAAATTCCGCTAATTTACTGATGAAAATGAGTTGTTAGCATCCCCGAAAAAGTCTCGTTTAAGACGTAAAATTAGACGGTTAGCAACCTCGGATTTAAGCCGGCCAATTCGGTCGCTGTCGTGAAGGCCTAACTTCGGTCTAAGGAGCATTAAAGAGCATGTCAACACCCGCTGAAAGTAACTACGAAGCTGGAAATATTCAGGTCCTCGAAGGCCTAGAAGCAGTTCGTAAACGTCCCGGAATGTACATCGGATCAACCGGTCCGAGAGGTCTACACCACCTTGTGTACGAAATCGTTGACAACTCTGTTGATGAAGCTCTGGCCGGATACTGCGATACCATCTCGGTAACCATTACCAAAGACGGTTGGATTCGCGTAAAAGACAACGGTCGCGGAATTCCTGTTTCTGAGCACCCAACCGAAAAAATCTCAACCGTTCAGGTTGTTCTCACTATCTTGCACGCCGGTGGAAAGTTTGGCGGTGGAGGTTATGCCGTTTCCGGTGGTCTTCACGGTGTTGGTGCTTCGGTTGTAAACGCTCTTTCCTCGCACCTCAAGGTTCAGGTCGCCCGCGAAGGTTTCCTGTGGAACCAGTCGTACAAAATTGGTGTTCCAGACGCCCCGCTTGCCAAGGGCGAAAAGGCCGACTACACCGGAACCCAGATTGAGTTCCTGGCCAGCCCCGAAATCTTCGAAACCGTGGAATACGATTACGAAACCCTTCGCGCTCGTTTCCAGCAAATGTGCTTCCTAAACAAGGGTCTGAAGATTTCACTTCTAGATGAGCGCACTGACCGCACCGACACCTACTTTTACGAGCGCGGTCTAATGGACTACGTGGACTACCTGAATGCGTCTAAGAAGGGTGAACTGGTTCACCAGGAAATAATTTCGTTCGAGGCAGAGACCCCGGAGAAGAACCTTTCAGCGGAAGTGGCCATGCAGTGGACCAACGCTTACAACGAAAGCGTTCACACCTACGCCAACACCATCAACACCCATGAGGGTGGTACACACGAAGAGGGTTTCCGCGCAGCCCTTACCTCGCTCCTAAACAAATACGCTCGTAACTCAAATCTTCTGAAGGAAAAAGACGAGAACCTTTCCGGAGACGACTGCCGCGAGGGCCTAACGGCAGTTATTTCGGTGAAGCTATCTGAGCCTCAGTTCGAAGGGCAGACCAAAACCAAGCTCGGTAACACCGAAGCCAAGGCTTTTGTTCAGAAGATGGTGAATGAGCACCTAGGCGACTGGCTGGAAGCACACCCAACCGAGGCTAAAGACATCATTCGCAAGGCGATTCAGGCAGCAACCGCTCGCCAGGCTGCTAGAAAAGCCCGCGAAGCAACCCGCCGCAAGGGAATCCTTGAGACCAGCGGTATGCCGGGAAAGCTCAGAGACTGCTCCAGCCGCGACCCAGAGCTCTCAGAGATCTACATTGTTGAGGGTGACTCGGCCGGCGGTTCTGCTGTTCGTGGCCGTAACCCAGAAACTCAGGCAATTTTGCCACTGCGAGGAAAGATCCTGAACGTTGAGCGCGCTCGCCTAGACCGCGCCCTCGGCAACACCGAAGTTCAGTCTCTAATCACGGCGTTCGGAACCGGAATCGGTGAAGAGTTCGACATCTCAAAGATTCGCTATCACAAGTGTGTTCTCATGGCCGACGCCGATGTTGATGGTCAGCACATTCGTACCCTAATTCTCACCCTGCTGTTCCGTTTCATGCGTCCGCTAATTGAGCACGGATACGTTTACCTAGCGCAGCCACCGCTTTATCGAATCAAGTGGAGCAATTCCGAGCACCAGTATGTTTACTCAGACGAAGAACGCGACGAACAATTGGCAGCTGGCCAGGCTGCCGGCAAGCGTATCCCGAAAGAGAACTCGATCCAGCGCTACAAGGGTCTTGGAGAGATGGACTACGACGAACTTTGGTCAACCACCATGGACCCAGCTCGCCGCACTCTGCTGCAGGTAACCCTCGACGACGCAGCAATGGCCGATGAAGTCTTCTCGACCCTCATGGGTGAAGACGTTGAAGGCCGCCGAAACTTTATCCAGCGCAACGCCAAGGATGTTCGCTTCCTAGACATCTAGGCACGAGCGAAGAGAAGAGATAAAACATGGCAGACGAAACTACCACCCCGCAGGGCCACGACCACGTTGAGCAGGTCGACCTTCAGGTTGAGATGCAGCGAAGTTACCTCGACTACGCGATGAGCGTTATCGTTGGTCGCGCACTTCCAGACGTTCGAGACGGCATGAAGCCGGTGCACCGTCGCGTTGTTTACGCAATGTTCGACGGTGGCTACCGCCCAGACAAGCAGTTCAGCAAGTGTTCTCGTGTTGTCGGCGACGTTATGGGTCAGTACCACCCACACGGCGACACCGCGATCTACGACACCTTGGTTCGTTTGGTTCAAGATTGGAACCTTCGCTACCCACTGGTTTCAGGCCAGGGTAACTTCGGTTCACCAGGTAACGACCCAGCCGCTGCCCCTCGTTACACCGAGTGCCGCATGGCGCCTCTGGCCATGGAAATGGTTCGCGACATCGATGAAGAGACCGTTGATTTCCAAGACAACTACGATGGCCGCACCCAGGAACCAACCGTTCTTCCAAGCCGCTTCCCGAACCTCCTAGTTAACGGTTCGATCGGTATTGCCGTTGGTATGGCCACCAACATTCCTCCTCACAACCTGCGCGAAGTTGCGTCGGGTGCAAAGTGGGCTTTGGAAAACCCGAACGCCACACAGGAAGAGCTTATTGAAGCTCTCCTTGGAATCATTAAGGGCCCTGATTTCCCTACCGGAGCAACCATTCTCGGCCGCAAGGGAATCGAAGAGGCTTATCGCACCGGTCGCGGTTCGATCACCCAGCGAGCAATCGTGAACGTTGAAGAACTTCACAACCGCACCTGCCTAGTGGTTACCGAATTGCCTTACCAGGTGAACCCCGACAACCTTGCCCTCAAGATTGCCGACCTAGTTCGCGAAGGCCGCCTTCAGGGAGTCGCCGACATCCGCGACGAAACTTCTGGTCGCACCGGCCAGCGTCTCGTCATTGTTTTGAAGAAGGATGCCGTAGCTCGCGTTGTTCTAAACAACCTCTACCGCCTAACTCCACTTCAGGAAAACTTCAGCGCCAACATGTTGGCACTGGTTGATGGTGTTCCTCGCACCCTGAGCATCGACGGATTCATCACCTACTGGATCAACCACCAGGTTGAAGTAATCGTTCGCCGCACCCAGTTCCGTTTGCGCAAGGCAGAAGAACGTGCGCACATTCTCCGTGGCTACCTAAAGGCCCTCGACGCTCTAGACGCTGTTATTGCGCTGATTCGCAAGAGCCAGTCGGTGGAAGATGCCCGCGATGGCCTAATCGATCTGCTAAAGATCGACGAACTTCAGGCTCGCGCAATCCTAAACATGCAGCTTCGCCAGCTAGCCGCTCTAGAGCGTCAGAAGATTATCGACGAAGCGGCCGAACTTGAAGCTCAAATCGTAGATTTCAAGGCAATCATCGCCGACCCGGTTCGCCAGAAGACCATCATCAAGGACGAACTGGACGAAATCGTGGCCCGTCACGGCGACGACCGTCGTAGCCAGATTGTTGCCGGCCTAGACGGCGACGTTAGCGCCGAAGACCTAATCCCTGAAGAGGAAATGGTCATCTCGCTAACCCGCGGTGGTTACATCAAACGCACCAAGAGCGATAACTACCGCCAGCAGCACCGCGGTGGCAAGGGCGTCAAGGGAGCGAACCTTCGAGCCGACGACGTTGTGGAGCAGTTCTTCGTAACTACCACTCATCACTGGCTCTTGTTCTTCACCAACAAAGGCCGCATCTATCGCACCAAGGCCTACGAGGTATTGGAAGCAGGCCGCGACACCAAGGGTCAGCACGTTGCCAACCTTCTCGCTCTGCAGCCGGATGAAAAGGTCACTCAGGTTCTTGACCTGAAAGATTACACCGTAGCCCCTTACCTGGTTCTAGCAACCAAGTCGGGTCTGGTTAAGAAGACCGAGCTAACCGCCTACGACACCGCCCGCACCTCAAGCGGCGGTATCATAGCGATCAAGCTTCGCGAAGACGACGAACTGGTTTCAGCAATCCTGGTTTCCGAAGAGGACGACCTCATCTTGGTTTCACGCAAGGGTATGTCGATTCGTTTCTCAGCCAGCGATGAAAGCCTTCGCCCAATGGGTCGAGACACCTCCGGAAACATCGGTATGCACTTCCGCGGCGACGACAACTTGCTTTCAGCCTCTGTTATCAACGACGTCGACGGCGGTTTCGTCTTCGTGGTTACCGAAGGTGGTTTTGCTAAGCGCACCTCGGTTGATCAGTACCGCCCGCAAAACCGAGGCGGTATCGGAATCAAGGTAGCCAAGCTTGAAGACAAGC
>JBEGUF010000027.1:0-14838 GCA_041179025.1 Actinomycetota bacterium
GCTATAACCGCTGCAATCAATGCAAATGAGCATGCTCATCCCGATCACAAAAAGCGTTACCTGGCTTCGGTTTACGGGGGAGTGATTTACCTAGTGCTGGCGATTTTGGCCGTGCCATTCGTTGCCGTGGTGCTGAACGTTCCGCACGAACTGATTCTCGCCATGGCCGGGGTTGCTCTGTTTGCCACGCTTACTTCTGCCGTAACTTCGTCTACCGAAGACGCCGAATTGCGTCTGCCGGCCGTAATTACGTTCCTCGTTGGTGCCTCTGGTTTTGCCGTGTGGGGAATTGGAGCGGCGTTCTGGGCTCTGGCTTCCGGTGTTCTGGTTTGGCAGGTTTTGAAGAAGCGTTCTTAGGCTTCTTCTTCAACTTCCGACAGCACCACGTTTTTAACTGCGAATTCTTCGCCTTCTTCAAACGCCAAGTCGGCAATCTTGCCAACCGCTTTGAAGTCGGCTTCAAGTAGTCGCAAGGTAGTCAGTACGGTTGCAGGGGCTACCAGGGTCGCTGTTTCAACGGCTGCCTTCATCGAAACCTTTTCATCCGACTTGGCCTTGCGTAGGCCGAAGAGCGCCTCTTTTGCGAGTTCAAGAATTGGTAGATGGCTAGCGTCTAGGCCGTTGGTGAGTTCTTCAGGCTTTGGCCAAGTTGCGCGGTGAATCGAACCGGCATCGGTCTGCCACCAGCTCCAAACCTCGTCGGTTGCGAATGGAAGGAATGGCGCAAATAGCCTAAGCAGAGTGTGAAGCGCCTTGCGAAGGGCAACGGCTGCGCTCGCTTGCTCAGCAGGGCTGTAATCGCCTTGGCCGTAGGCGCGCTCTTTCACGAGCTCTAGATAGTTGTCGGTGAAGTTCCAGAAGAACTGCTCAGCAACTTCAAGTGCCTTGGTGTGGTCGTAGTTTTCGAAGGCTTTGGTGGCTTCCTTCACAACTTCGGCAAGATTCAGAAGCAACGACTGGTCTACCGCTTCGGTTACTTCTTGGATGCCTTCGGCCGGTTCGAATGAGAGAACGAACTTGCTGGCGTTTAGAAGCTTGATTGCTAGGCGGCGACCGATCTTCATCTGACCTTCGTCGAAGGCTGCGTCGGTGCCAAGTCGGGCTGATGAAGCCCAGTAGCGAACCGCGTCGGCGCCGTGGTTGTCGATCGGCTCTTCCGGAACAACTACGTTGCCCTTGGATTTCGACATCTTTTTGCGATCTGGGTCGAGAATCCAACCTGAGATTGCTGCGTTAGACCAAGGAAGTTGCCCGCTTTCCTGTTCGCTTCGAAGCAAGGTTGAGAAGAGCCAGGTGCGAATGATGTCTTGACCCTGAGGTCGAAGGTCGAATGGGAAAACCTTGGCGTATTTCTCGGGGTCAGAAATCCAACCACCGGCAAGTTGCGGGGTAAGCGAGCTAGTCGCCCAGGTGTCCATGATGTCTACTTCGCCTACGAATCCGTTTGGCTGGTTGCGCTGTGATTCGTGGTAACCAGCAGGAACATCGGTTGATGGGTCAACCGGAAGTAGTTCGTGGCTCGGAGTAAGCACACGGTCGAAATCAGGGTTGCCATCGGCGTCTAGGGAATACCAAACCGGGATTGGAACCCCGAAGAAGCGCTGACGTGAAATCAGCCAGTCGCCGGTAAGGCCGTTTACCCAGTTTTCGTAGCGAACCCGCATGAAGTCTGGGTGGAACGCTAGGTCTTTGCCCTTGGCAATTAGTTCGTTTCGTAGATCTTCGTCGCGGCCACCGTTGCGGATGTACCACTGACGGGTCGAAACGATTTCTAGCGGCTTGTCGCCTTTTTCGAAGAACTTCACCGGGTGGGTAATCGGCTTGGCTTCGCCAACCATGTCGCCAGACTCTTGCAAGAGTTCAACGATTCGCTGTTTGGCGGAGAAAGTGGTCTTGCCGGCTAGCTCGGCAAAGATTTCCTTACCCTTTTCGCTCTCGATGGCTTCAGGGGCTTCGGAGATGATTCGGCCGTCCCAGCCGAGGATGGCACGGTTTGGAAGGTCTAGTTCGCGCCACCAGATAACGTCGGTGACGTCTCCGAAGGTGCAGATCATTGCGATTCCAGAACCCTTTTCCTGGCTGGCTAGGCGGTGAGCCACAACAGGCACCTCAACGCCGAATAGCGGGGTAGTAACGGTCTTGCCAAATAGTGGTTGGTAACGCTCGTCGTCTGGGTGGGCGACTAGTGCAACGCAGGCTGGAAGTAGCTCTGGGCGGGTGGTCTCGATGAAAATCTTGCCGTCTGGGCCGTCGAAACCGATGCGGTGGTAGGCGCCAGGCTGTTCTCGGTCTTCCAGTTCGGCCTGAGCAACTGCGGTTCGGAAAGTTACGTCCCAGAGAGTTGGAGCCATCGATTGGTAGGCCTCGCCGCGCTCAAGGTTATTCAAGAAAGCCTTCTGGCTAACCGCCTGAGCATCGGGGGAGATGGTCTGGTAGGTCTGCGACCAGTCGACCGAAAGACCAAGACGACGCCAAAGGGCCTCGAACTGCTTCTCGTCTTCGGTAGTTAGCTTCTCGCAAAGTTCGATGAAGTTACGGCGGCTGATTGGAATCTGGTCGGCAGCCTTCGAAGACTTGTTGTCGCCGCCCTCAAACGGTGGCGTGAAGTTTGCGTCGTAGGGAAGGCTCGGGTCGCAACGAACACCGAAGAAGTTCTGAACTCGTCGCTCAGTCGGTAGGCCGTTGTCGTCCCAGCCCATTGGGTAGTAAACCTCTTTGCCTAGCATGCGCTGGAAGCGGGCGACTACGTCGGTGTGGGTGTAGCTGAACACGTGACCAACGTGAAGCGAGCCGGAAACGGTTGGCGGTGGGGTGTCAATCGAGTAGATGTTGGCGCGATCAGCGGTTCGATCGAACGAGTACACACAGTCTGCGTCCCACTTTTCAGCCCACTTGGTCTCAAGACCCTCCACGCTAACCTTTTCGGGCGCGGTGGCAGGCATGAGGAAAGAAGAAGCAGAATGTTCAGTCACGTGGGAGTCTCCAAAACTAGCGTTCTAATAAGGTTAACATTGACTTAGAAAACCTTTTGTAAGCCAGAAAGCCTCAAATGTATCCAAAGAGCCAAAACTCTGCCACGCCCGGTGTTAATCCTTCTCCGAGTTTCCCAGAGGTTGAGCAGGGAATACTGGCTTTTTGGAAGGGTGACGACACTTTTCAAGCCTCAATCGACCAGCGCTCCGCGGATAACGAGTTTGTTTTCTACGACGGCCCTCCGTTTGCTAACGGTCTTCCGCACTACGGCCACCTCCTTACCGGCTATGCCAAAGACATGGTTCCTCGTTACAAAACCATGCAGGGTTACCGCGTTGAACGCCGTTTCGGTTGGGACACGCACGGTCTTCCGGCTGAGGTGGAAGCCGAGCGTCAGCTAGGCATATCCGGACGTCTCGAAATCGAGAAGTTCGGCATTCAGAAGTTCAACGACACATGCAAAACTTCGGTTCTGAAGTACACCGAAGACTGGCGCACCTACATCACTCGTCAGGCTCGCTGGGTCGACTTCGACAACGATTACAAGACTCTCGACAAGGACTACACCGAGAGCGTTCTGTGGGCATTCAAGGAACTGCACAACAAGGGTCTCATCTACGAGGGTTTCAAAGTTCTGGCCTACTGCTGGCGTTGTGAAACACCGCTTTCTAACCACGAACTTCGCATGGACGACGAGGTTTACCGCAACCGTCAGGACCAGACCGTCACGGTTACTTTCCCAATTCTCGAGGGGGAGCGCTTTGCCGGAGTGAAGCTTCTCGCCTGGACCACCACGCCGTGGACACTGCCAACCAACTTCGCTCTTGCAGTTGGCCCGAACATCGAATACGCGATCGTCAACGGCTACCTTCTTTCGAAGAGTCTGATCGGCGCTCACTACAAGGAACTCGGTTTTGAATCGGCCGAAGATGCACTGGCAGCCGTGACCGAGACCGTCATGGGTTCTGAACTCGGGGGCATTCGCTACCAGCGCCTCTTCGATTACTACTCAGACAACGAAAAGTTCGGCACGGAAAACGCCTGGCAGATTCTCGTCGACGACTACGTTGGCGACGGAGATGGAACCGGTATCGTTCACCAGGCCCCTGCCTATGGTGAAGACGACCAGCGAGTTTGTGAAGCAGCTGGAATCCCGGTGCTCATCTCAGTGAACGAGCGCGGTGAATTCGTCTCGGTTGTTTCCGATTTCGCAGGTAAGCACGCGTTCGACGCCAACAAAGACATCATCGTATGGCTCAAAGAAAACGGACGTCTGTTCAAGCAAGCTTCTTACGACCACCCGTACCCTCACTGCTACCGCTGCAAGAACCCGCTGATCTACAAGGCGGTTTCGTCGTGGTTCGTTGAAACCACCAAGGTTCGCGATCGCATGTTGGAACTGAACCAGGAAATCGACTGGACTCCTGATCACACCAAGGACGGCTCGTTCGGTAAGTGGCTCGAAAACGTTCGCGACTGGGCGATTAGCCGAAACCGTTTCTGGGGAGCACCGATTCCGGTTTGGAAATCGGATGACCCTGCCTACCCGCGCGTTGACGTTTACGGTTCGCTTGATGCAATCGAAGCCGATTTCGGCGTTCGTCCGAGTGATTTCCACCGTCCGGTGATCGACGACCTAACCCGCCCTAACCCGGATGACCCAACCGGCAAATCAACCATGCGCCGAGTGCCTGAGGTTCTCGACTGCTGGTTTGAATCTGGTTCGATGCCGTTTGCTCAGGTTCACTACCCGTTTGAAAACCGTGAGTGGTTCGAAACGCACAACCCTGGCGACTACATCGTTGAGTATGTTGGTCAAACTCGTGGCTGGTTCTACACCCTTCACGTTTTGGCAACCGCACTGTTTGACCGCCCGGCGTTCAAGACCGCGATCAGCCACGGAATCATCCTCGGCAACGACGGCCAGAAGATGTCGAAGTCGCTTCGAAACTACCCAGACGTAAACGAGGTGTTCGACCGCGACGGCGCCGACGCCATGCGCTGGTTCCTACTTTCAAGCCCGATTCTTCGTGGCGGAAACCTAATTGTGACCGAACAGGGTATTCGCGAGGGCGTTCGACAGCTCCTACTTCCGCTTTGGAACTCGTATTACTTCTTCAGCCTTTACGCCAACGCTGCCGGCTACGAAGCTAAGTTCTCCACCGATTCCACCGACGTTCTAGACCGCTACCTATTGGCCAAGACGCACGACCTAATCGTGAACGTTGAAAAGGCGATGGATAGATACGACTCGTATGTTGCCACCAACCTGCTCCGCGACTTCGCCGATGTTCTAACCAACTGGTACGTTCGCCGCTCGCGCGACCGATTCTGGGAGGGTTCACCGGAAGGTTTCGACACTCTCTACACCGTGCTCGAAACCCTGTGCCGGGTTGCCGCTCCGCTACTTCCGATGGTTACCGAGGAAGTTTGGAAAGGCCTAACCAATGGTCGTTCGGTTCACCTAACCGATTGGCCAAACGCCAAAAACTTCCCGGCCGACGACAAACTCGTTTCGGCCATGGATCAGATTCGTTCCGCGTCATCGGTTTCAAACGCACTTCGCAAGGCTGCCTCACTGCGTAACCGCTTGCCACTGGCGAAACTAACCGTGGTAACCAACGATTCGGCCGACCTGGAGCAATTCACCTCGCTACTGGCAGAAGAGCTAAACGTGAAGGCAGTCGAACTGGTTGAACTCGATGAAACTTCGGGGGAGCGCTTCGGTGTGGTCAAGCAGCTAACCGTCAACTCTCGCGTGGCTGGCCCCCGTTTGGGAGCGAACGTTCAGCACGTGATTCGCGGAGCCAAGTCGGGCGCCTGGTCTTTGGTTGATGGCCAGGTAGTCGTCGACGGCGTTGAGCTACTTGAAGAAGAGTACGAGTTGACTCTGGTGGCCGATCTGTCTGCTGGAGATACCAAGAACCTAATCGGTATCCTGCCTTCCGGCGGTTTCGTGATTCTCGATGGAGACGTAACTCCTGAGCTTGAAGTTGAAGGAGCCGCTAGAGACCTAATTCGCGCGATTCAACAGACTCGCAAAGATTCAGGTCTTGACGTGTCAGACCGAATCAGACTGACCATCTCCGGCGACGACGCAACCTTGGCTGCAATCGCTGCTCACGAGGAATTGATCAAGTCAGAAACTCTGACTCTTGAACTCGTAACGTCTAGTGCAAGCGGAGAACCACAGATTTCGGTGGCAAAACTTTGATCAAAACCGTGAAGGACGTTGAAAAGGCGCTTCAGTTGCGAATTCCTGAGCACCAGCTTCGTCCGCGTTTAGAACCAACTGCGCGTGCGGCTGCACTGCTTGGCGATCCGCAGAAGCTCTACCGAATCATTCACGTAACCGGAACCAACGGTAAAACCTCCACCACTCGCATGATTGAGCGTTTGCTTCGCGAGCACTCGCTTCGCACCGGCCGTTTTACCAGCCCTCACCTCACCAAGTTGAACGAGCGAATTGCCATCGACGGAGAATCAGTGAGCGACGAAATCCTGGTTGAGATCTGGAACGACATCGAGCCGATTCTTGGTCTGGTTGATGCCGAGTTAGATGCCGAGGGTGAACTTCCACTCACATATTTCGAAGCACTCACGCTTTTGGCATTCGCGATCTTCGCCGACGCTCCTGTTGATGTCTTGGTTTTGGAAGTTGGTATGGGAGGGGAGTGGGATTCCACTAACGTTGCCGATGGCGACGTGTCGGTTTTCACCCCAATCGATCTAGACCACGCCGACCGACTTGGAAACACCATCGCCGAAATTGCCAAAACCAAGGCTGGCATTATCAAGGCCGACGCCGTAGTGGTTTCCGCCTCGCAACAGCCGAGTGCGATGAAGGAACTCGAGGCCAAGACCAATGCTCTTGCCGACCGAATTGTTTCTTACGGACCAGGTTTCGAGGCTTTCAACGTGGTTCCGGATGGCAAAGGCCAGCGTTTCAGCGTTCGCTCGCTGGCAGGTGAGTACACCGATTTGTTTATGCCGCTTTACGGAGAGCACCAGGCGCAGAACGCCGCTCTAGCTATTGCGGCTGTGGAAGCCTTCCTTGGAAATGGCGAGCGTCGAATTCTCGACGACATCGTTCGAGTGGCATTTGCCGACGCCTCTTCACCAGGGCGATTGCAGGTGGTGAGCCGAGAGCCGTTGACCATCGTGGACGGCGCTCACAACCCCCATGGAGTTCGCTCACTAGTTTCTGCTCTCGAAAACAACTTCGGCGCACCTAACGCTGTTGGCGTTATCGGAGTATTGGCCGACAAAAATGCCGAGGACATGTTGGGAAGCTTGGCCGACAGTTTCCAGCACGTTGTAGTTACCGCCTCCCGCTCCGAGCGCTCAATCGAGCAAGATAACCTTGCGGTAATTGCCGAAAAGGTTTGGCCGGGTGAAGTCACTGTTTCAGGTGGAGTTGCGCTGGCAATGCAGGTTGCCAGAGAGATCGCCACTGAACGCGATTTTGAAGCGATAGTAATCACCGGTTCACTAAGTGTGGTTGGCGAAGCACTCAAAACAATTCAGGAGGAAAACAATGAAGACTAGATCGCTTCAGCGAAGCTTGGGTTCAATAGCCCTGGCGTTTGAATCATTCATCATCTTTTTTGCCATGCTGGCGGCCTTTGGTCTCAAGCTGGCCGACGGGCCCACTGTTTGGGTTATCGGGCTATCGCTTTCCATCGTCACCATCGCACTACCTGGCGTGCTCGGTCGTCCCGGTGGTTATGTAACCGGCTGGATTCTGCAGGCCGTGCTTCTCGGCATCTCGATTTTCACAATCTTCTACAGCCCACTCGGTTACGGCTATCTAGTTTTTAGCATCATCTTTATTGGAATATGGGGTTGGGCGATGTTGGTTGGTAAAACCACCGACGCGGCCAACCGAGTATTAGCGGCACAGAGTAACTACCAGAATGAAAACGAGGAGCTCCCATGAGCCAGGCAACACTAGTTCTAATCAAGCCAGATGGAGTAAAGCGTAATTTGGTTGGAGAGATTATTTCTCGCCTCGAAGACAAGGGTTACGTTGTGGCCGACCTGAGAATGGTGCGAGCTACTCGCGAATTGTTGGCCCAGCACTACGCTGAGCACGAGGGTAAGCCCTTCTATGAGCCGTTAGTTGAATTCATGCTTTCCGGTCCGGTTGTGGCCATCCGCCTTGAGGGTAACCGCGTGATTGAAGGTTTCCGCTCGCTGGCTGGGGCAACTGATCCAACTACCGCGGCCCCTGGAACCATTCGTGGAGATCTAGGACGCGACTGGGGTCTGAAAGTTCAGCAGAATTTGGTGCACGGTAGCGATTCAGAAGAGTCGGCTGCTAGAGAACTAGCTCTCTGGTTCTAACGAAACAGTAGAAACCATTTGTCCCAGAAGGCCAGGACAATTACCAAAACGGCTAAAAATTCGGTTCCGAGTGTAAAAGCCCAGACGTTGTCTTGTGCTTTCACAAAGAATCCAACGGATCGAATCGGCACATCAATCACGCCTTCGGCTGCCGCCCAAATGAACGTTCTCCAAAAGAGCGGGATCAGGGCAATCCAGGCCAGCATGCAATAAGGGCAAAGAACGTGGATCACGAAGGTGCTCTGGGTGAAGAGCCACACCACAAAGACCAGACCCATGCTTAGTCCAACTAGGTATAGACGCCAAAACCACATCTTGAAGCGAGCGCCCGCAAGAATGGCGAATCCAATGAACACCGGTGCGGTAAATGCCATTAGCCCGATGAACGAGTTTGGGAATCCGAAAAGGCTGGCCTGCTCGGTTTTCATGACAGTGCCGCAGGAAATGAACGGGTTGATGTCACAGGAAAGAGTTGCCTCTTTATTGATGAGCAGGTGAATCTTTTCAACCGACAGGCTGAACGCCGCAATCAGCCCGAGAAAACCGAAGATGATGCTGGCGAATGCAAACTGCTTTGACGGACTCTCGATGGCGCCGTCGGTGGTTTTAATGTTGCTCACTCAATAATTATGACACTGTGCGATACTTGAAGGAGTCGATAAATCGCCCACACGCGATTGACTAAAGATTTTCGGACAAACCGATGACAGTGTAAGACCCACGTAGGCAACCGAGGAAGAATCCGAGTAGTGAAGTTTGGTTAACCAAAACGGTTAATCGTAAAGATTTTAGTTTTGGCTTTTGGTGAGTGTGGCCCAAGTCAAAACGGCACGGAGAAACAGATGCCTAGAAAAAAGGCTGATTCAAACGAAACCCCAGCAGTTGTTGAAACAAGCGCGGAAGTAAAGAAACCTACTCGTTCACGCAAACCAAAGGTTGAACCGACAGCTGAAAAGCCGACACGTGCGGCAAAGCCGTCTAAGGCAGCCGCAGCCAAGGCCCCAGCGCCAGCAACGTCACTACTGTTCATGGCACCAGATTTGCCAACAATCGTGATCGACCCTAAGCGCAACAAGCCGGTTGAAGACAAGCCAGGCGATGACAGCCACCTTCGTCGCCGCACTCGTCGCCGTTCCGGTGAAGATGTACCTGGCGAAGTAGCGCCAAACGCTGTGGTTAAGGTTCGCACCCCTCGCGAGCCGAAAGAGCCGAGCAACGAGCCGCAGAAGGTTCGCGGATCAACTCGCCTTGAAGCGAAAAAGCAGCGTCGCCGTGACGGACGCGACGCTGGTCGCCGCCGCAACACCATTACTGAGAGCGAGTTCTTGGCTCGTCGCGAGGCAGTCGATCGCACCATGGTGGTTCGCTCGAAAGACGGCAAGATTCAAATTGGTGTTCTCGAAGACAAAATTCTGGTCGAGCACTATGTTGCGAAATCGTCTGAAGCTTCGCTAATCGGCAACGTCTATCTTGGAAAAGTTCAGAACGTGTTGCCAAGCATGGAAGCCGCCTTCGTAGACATCGGACGCGGTCGCAACGCAGTTCTTTACTCAGGTGAAGTCGACTGGGAACTAGCCGAAACCGGAAATCAGCAGCGACGCATTGAGCTAGCACTTAAATCTGGCGACACCGTACTGGTACAGGTCACCAAAGACCCAGTGGGTCAAAAAGGTGCCCGTCTAACTTCTGCGGTCTCGCTTCCTGGTCGCTACTTGGTTTACGTGCCAAATGGCAGCATGAACGGAATTTCACGCAAGTTACCGGAGACCGAGCGCACCCGTTTGAAGCGAATCCTCAAAGAGGTGCTACCTGAAGATGCTGGCGTTATCGTGCGCACTGCAGCCGAAGGCGCAACCGAAGAGCAGCTAACTCTCGATGTTCAGAGACTTCAGAAACAGTGGGAAGAGATCCAGAAGAAGGTTGCCAAATCCCAGGCTCCGCTATTGCTTCACAGCGAGCCAGACCTGCTTATCAAAATCATCCGCGACGTATTCAACGAAGATTTCCAAAAACTGGTTATCTCCGGCGACGACGCTCGCGAGGCAATCGAAGGTTACCTAGCGGCTGTTGCGCCAGATCTTCAAGAGCGCGTTGAAAACTACACCGGCAAGAACGATATTTTCGACGAATACCGAATCGGTGAGCAGATCTACAAGGCCCTAGAGCGCAAGGTTTACCTACCTTCCGGTGGTTCCCTGGTAATCGACCGAACCGAAGCCATGACTGTGGTTGACGTGAACACTGGGAAGTTTGTTGGTTCCGGCGGAAACCTTGAAGAAACCGTTACCAAGAACAACCTGGAAGCTGCCGAAGAAGTAGTTCGTCAGCTGCGTCTTCGCGACATCGGTGGCATCATCGTCATCGACTTCATCGACATGGTTCTCGAGAACAACCGCGATTTGGTTCAGCGACGATTGATGGAATGCCTGAGCCGTGACCGAACCAAGCACCAGGTGGCTGAAGTAACGTCACTCGGTTTGGTTCAGATGACCCGCAAGAAACTCGGAATCGGGCTTCTAGAAACCTTCAGCGAGGCGTGCGACATGTGTGCCGGCCGAGGCGTAATCGTGCACCACGAACCGCACATGCGTGCCGGTAACCGTTCCAGCGAACAGAGCCCGAAAGAGCAATCCGGTGGAAACAGCGGCGGCGGTCGTGGCAAGAAAAACCGCAACCAGCCTCCAAAGCAAGAAGTTGCCAAGGTTGTTACCGCGGAAAGCGCCGTTCAAATCAACAGCCTTGTGGCTCAGATTGCAGCCAGCACTCTAGGTGATCGCGATGTGGCTGGTTCGATGGAAGACAAGTCACTCGACGAGGTAATGGACGCACTTCCGGAGCCAACAGCACCGAATGCAAGCAGACGAAAGTCGAAGCGAGTCACCTCCGGTGGCATCGTTACCCCTCAATCTGATACGTCTGGCGAAAAAAGCGAGTAAAGCTGTTTGACTATGTAGCCATTTAGGCTGTAAAGTTGAGAAGTTACTCGCTGAGTTTTCGCGAGGCAGACTCAAATCTTTTAGAAAAAGGTAAAACCGTGGTTTACGCAGTTGTTCGCTCTGGCGCTCGCCAGGAGAAGGTGTCGGTTGGCACCATCGTGACCCTTGACCGTCTGAAGTCGGAAGAGGGCGAGACCATCACCCTTCCAGTTCTACTTCTAGTAGATGGCGAGAAGGTAACCACCGATGCTGCGGCTCTAGCCAAGGTAAAGGTTTCCGCAAAGGTCCTCGGCGACCTACGTGGCCCAAAGATCATTATCCAGAAGTACAAGAACAAGACCGGCTACAAGACCCGCCAGGGTCACCGCCAGGACCTAACTCGCGTCCAGGTCACCGAGATTAAGTAAGGACTGAGCAAAAATGGCTTCCAAAAAAGGTGTTAGCTCTACCCGTAACGGCCGCGACTCAAACGCACAGCGTCTAGGCGTCAAGCGTTACGCAGGCCAGGTTGTAAACGCCGGTGAAATCATCGTTCGTCAGCGTGGAACTCACTTCCACCCGGGTGTTAACGTTGGTCGCGGCAAGGACGATACTCTGTTTGCTCTTTCGGCAGGCGCTGTTGAGTTCGGCACCAAAGGCGGACGTCGAGTCGTAAACATCGTTGCGGCTTAGTTCACAGACAAAACTTTGGAAGGCGAGCCAATAGGCTCGCCTTCTTATCTTTTTAGAGAGGTAAGGGATCATGATTCAGTTCGTTGATCAGGTGACTCTCCAGTTGCGCGCCGGAAACGGCGGAGACGGTTGCGTTTCCATCAAGCGCGAGAAATTCAAACCTCTAGCCGGCCCAGATGGCGCCGACGGTGGCAACGGAGGCTCAATCTCGCTTGTCGCCGACTCTTCGGTTACCACATTGCTCGAATACCACTTTCGCCCTCACCAGCAGGGTGGCGATGGCGCCGATGGTGCCGGAGATTTCCGCAATGGAGCTCACGGCAAAGATGTAATTCTGCCAGTGCCGGTTGGAACCGTTGTGAAAGACGCCAAAGGCAAGTTAATTGCCGACCTAGACGAAGACGGCATGACTCTTTTGGTTGCCGAAGGTGGCCAAGGCGGACTTGGTAATGCGGCAATCTCGAGCCTAAAGCGCAAGGCTCCTGGCTTCGCTCTACTCGGTGTTCCTGGCTGGACCGGCGAGGTCATTCTCGAACTGAAGACGGTAGCCGATGTTGCTCTGGTTGGTTACCCAAGTGCCGGTAAGTCGAGCCTGATTGCCGCCATGTCGGCTGCTCGCCCGAAGATCGCCGATTACCCATTCACCACTTTGCACCCGAACCTCGGGGTAGTTCAGGGTGGCGACACCCGTTACGTGATTGCCGATGTCCCCGGTCTTATCGAAGGTGCCAGCAAGGGCAAGGGTCTAGGCCTCGAATTCCTTCGCCATGTTGAGCGTTGCGCGGCGTTACTTCACGTGCTCGACTGTGCGACACTAGAACCAAACCGTGACCCAATCACCGACCTCGATAAGATTCTGCACGAACTCAACGAATACGAAGTTCCTGAGGGTCAGGTGCCGCTCACTCAGCGCCCACAGCTAATTGCACTAAACAAAATTGACGTGCCAGACGGCCGGGAACTTGCCGACTTCGTCAAAGCGGATTTGGAAGCGCGCGGCTACAAGGTGTTTGAGGTATCTGCAGCCAGCCGTGAGGGCCTGAAGGAACTTAACTACGCCTTGGCGCAATTGGTTGAGGATCACCGCAAAGAAATCGCGGCCACCGTTCCAGTGCGTCAAAAGGTTCAGCTCATGCACGCTAAAAAGCGTGACGAAAAAGACTTCACCGTTACCCAAGAAGTTTGGGGCAACGAAATCGTGTACCGCGTTCTGGGTTCTAAACCCGAGCGTTGGGTGGCTCAAACCATGTTTGGCAACGAAGAAGCAGTTGGTTACCTTGGTGACCGCCTAGCGAAAATCGGACTAGAGGATGAGTTATTCCGAGCTGGAGCCATTGCCGGCGACACCATCGTGATTGGCCCAGGTCGCGGAGTAATCTTCGACTGGGAGCCAACCATCAACGCGGCCGCAGAACTTATTTCCGGCCCACGTGGAACCGACGCCCGCATCGATCAGCGCGAACGACGCACCACCAAGGAACGTCGTGAGCAGTATGAAGACATGATGGACCAACGAGCTGCACTGCGCGATGAATTTGAAAAAGAGCGCAAGGCCGGCAAGTGGAGTGTTGACCGAGAAATCTCGAAGGACGACTAATGGCAATCAGCGAAGCACGTCACATTCCAACCGCCAAACGAATCGTGGTCAAAGTTGGCTCATCGTCGATTAGTGGCGAGAACGTAAAGCAATTAGATGTTCTGGTTGCAGGTCTGGCCGAAGCCCATGCACGTGGCTGCGAGGTGGTGCTGGTTTCCTCTGGCGCAATTGCAACCGGAATGCCTCTTTTGAACCTCGAAACCAAGCCAGACGATCTAGCCACCAGCCAAGCTCTTGCGTCAGTTGGTCAAAGCCGACTAATCGCCCGCTACCAGATTGAACTTGAGAAATTCAACATCGTGGCAGGGCAGGTTTTGTTTACAACTGCAGATCTTGAGCAGGCTGAAACTAAAGCCAACGCCAAGCGTGCCATGGAGCGTTTGTTGGAGCTTCGCGTTCTACCAATCGTGAACGAAAACGACACCGTTGCCACTCAAGAAATTCGCTTCGGCGACAACGACAACCTTGCTTCCCAGGTGGCAATTCTGCTTGAGGCCGACGTGCTGATTCTTCTGAGCGACATCGACGCGCTATACGACCGACCTCCAAAACTTGAAGGTGCTCAGCGCATCGAGTGGGTTACCTATGAAGACGACCTCGAAGGCATTGAGATCGGCGACACCTCAACCGGTTTTGGCACCGGGGGAGCGCGCACCAAAGTTTCCGCTGCCAAGTTGGCAAACAGCTTTGGCATCCCTGTGCTACTAACCGACACCCACAAGGTTTCCGAAGCCCTTGCCGGCGGCCGAGTTGGCACCTGGTTTGAGCAGCAGGAAGTTTAGGCTTAGAACATGTCTGCGCTCGATAACATCCGCCTAGCGAAAGCCTCTTACACGGCCATGGGCGTTGCTTCTACCGCTCGGAAGAATAAGGCTCTCGAGGCGATTGCTCACCTGCTGCCGATTCGCGCCGACGAAATCATCACCGCTAACCGCTTGGATGTTGAACGTGGAATTGCCAATGAAATCGGCGACGGCTTGATCGATCGTCTAATGCTGAACCAGGAGCGAATCACTTCGCTCGCCAACGCCATTACTCAGATAGTTTCACTTCACGACCCAGTTGGCGAAATCGTGCGAAGTTCAAAGTTGGAAAACGGCCTTGACCTCTCGGAAGTGAGAGTTCCATTCGGTGTGATTGGGGCAATCTACGAGGCCCGACCAAACGTAACCGTCGACCTAACCGCCTTAGCAATTAAGACCGGCAACGCAATCGTTCTGCGTGGTGGAACCGCTGCCGAGAACACCAACCGCGTTCTAGTAAAACTTCTTCAAGACGCCCTCGAACAGGCCGGTCTTCCAAGGGATGCCGTTC
>JBEGUF010000028.1:0-6148 GCA_041179025.1 Actinomycetota bacterium
GAATGCAGTTCCTAGATTTGATTCAAGAAGGAAACCTAGGTCTTATCCGTGCGGTTGAGAAGTTCGACTACACCAAGGGCTATAAGTTCTCTACCTACGCCACCTGGTGGATTCGCCAGGCAATCACTCGTGCCATGGCAGACCAGGCCAGAACCATCCGTATCCCGGTTCACATGGTTGAGGTTATCAACAAGCTCGCTCGTGTTCAACGACAGCTCCTCCAAGACTTGGGCCGCGAACCGACCCCAGAAGAGCTGGCTCGCGAACTAGACATGACGCCGGAAAAGGTAGTCGAGGTTCAGAAGTATGGTCGCGAACCAATTTCACTCAGCACTCCGCTTGGTGAAGACGGCGACAGCGAGTTCGGCGATCTGATTGAAGATACCGAAGCTGTCAGCCCACTCGAAGCGGTAACCGCCGCTGCTCGTAAGCGCGAGTTGGAAAGAATCCTTTCCACGATGAGCGAACGAGAAGCGCTGATTCTTCGTCATCGTTACGGTCTAATTGACGGAATCCCTAAGACTCTCGACCAGATTGGTGAAGAAATTGGTGTTACCCGAGAACGAATTCGCCAAATCGAAAACAAGGCAATCTCTAAGTTGAAGCACCCAACTCGAGCTCAGCGTTTGAGCGAGTTCCGCGGCAACTAGCATGACTCCACTGGCGGTGTTGGTGGGCAAGGCTCTACGCTTTGTCCTCAGACTGCGCGGTGGTGGTTCTGCAGTACCTGGGCGGATCGCACTGCTAATCGAACCAAGGTTTTTACAGAAGACTCTTGGACGCATGGCCAAAGGAATCTATTTTGTTAGTGGATCCAATGGAAAATCCACCACAACTGCGATGTTGGTTGCTGTGTTGAGGGCTCACGGGTTGAAAGTTCTCACCAATCCTGCCGGCGGTAATCTGCCTCAGGGATTGGCATCTGCCCTGTTGGCCGATGTGAACCTGCTTGGCAAACTCAATCACGATTTGGCTGTGCTTGAGGTTGACGAGGCATTTGGCAAACTAATCGCGAAGAAGGTTGCACCCAACGGACTTCTTCTTACTAATCTGCAATTCGATCAGTTAAACCGATTTCACTCGCCGGAGGACGTCTATGAACATCTAAACGAACTGGCAGATCTCACTAAGGACCTAATTGTTGTTAATGGCTCTGATGCTAATACCGAACGGCTGGCGCACGGGCAAAGTAATCGATTGCGCGCCGCCGGTGTCTATGTGAATAAAGCTGCCGTTGGAAGAGCCGCTAACGGGCTAGTGTCGGCCCCGAATTTTGAGAATGAGAATCACGAGCTTCCCAAGGCGGCGACGCTGTTGTCGACGAGCGGTACAAGCGCCAAGATTTCCATCGACGGAGACTCAGTTCAGACCGCACTTCCCGCCCCGGGGCTGCATTACGCAGTAGACGCAGCGCTGGCCTTCGGTATGGCAAAGCAGGTGCTCGGTATTGATTTCAAGCCCCAGGCCGCAGTCTCCGCAATGGCCGATTTGCAGCCGGTTTATGGGAGGGGTGAGGTAATTGAGTACCTCGGGCAGAAGATTCAAATCATCATGATGAAGAATCTGCCTAGCCTGCAGGTGAATCTTGATGCGCTCGAGGTTACTCCGTCGAAGGTTTGGATTTCGGTTGACGAGGGCACGCCGGATCCATCGTGGATTTACGACATCGACCTTTCAAAAATTTCACACGCCAACGTGATTTCTGGAACGAAGACCTATCAGTGGGCTACCCGGTTGGCATACGAGGGAAAATCTTACGGAAAGCTAATCGAGAACGAGGAAGAGGCGCTGGAATACTTTTTATCTCTGCCAGGTAAAACAAAGACTGCGATTGTGAACTACGAGCAGATGATGTGGTTGCGCAAGCATCTCGGATTTATGGATCTCGAGGGCGGTCGTGGCTAAATTCGTTATCCTCCACCTTTACCCCGAGACATTGAGACTCAATGGGGAGTCCGGAAATGTCTTGGCGCTAACGAAGCGATCTGAGAGCCTAGGTATCAGCCCCTCGGTGGTCTCTGCCGACATTGAGGAACCGTTGCCTACAAAGCGCCCCGACCTGATTTTTATCGGTTCCGGAACTCTCAGTGCCACCATGGTTGCGGGTAAAGATCTCCTCACGAAGGATGCCCAGATTCATCGCTGGGTTACCGAAGGAACAAAAGTGCTGGCCGTGGGAACTGGATTCGACCTCATTTCCAAGGAATTGGTTTTGGAAGACGGCAGGCGCCTTCCCGGTTTGGCGCTAACCAATACATCGCATCGAGTAACCGGCAAACACCTTGTGGGTGAGGTTGTCCTTGGTGCCAAGTTTGCTGGATTCATCAATAGCGATCGTGAAATTTCCCGCGGTGATGATGGTTTTGAGCTTGGAATCGTTCAATCCTCAGATGAACCAAGACTCGTTGGCTATGTCGACGGCTATACCGACGGCAAAGTATGGGGGAGCAACGTTCAAGGCCCACTGCTGCCTATGAATCCACACCTCGCCGACGCGATTCTTCTGTCGGTTTTCCCGAAGCTCGTGTTCGGATCTGAATTGAAGTCTCTTGACGTACTTTCGGCAAAGGCTCGAAAGGCAATCTCAGCCCGAGTAGGTCGTTAGGTTCGCCTTTATTCCGGTGAAAAGTTCATCGGTTACTGTATTGGCCAGTTCGCAAAGCGCCTCTGCCGAGAGCTCGCTACCAGCCTCGTCGTCGATTACTAGCACCTCAGCGCCTGATTCGTAGGGTCCCGGTTCGATAGTGCTAGCCAACGGACCAACCTGCAACACGCGGTAGAGGGAGCCAGCAATGGCAACTTTGCTTTTGCCGCTCAAAATGCTGAAATAACCGTGTAAGTACCCAATGGAAATTACGCCTGGGGAGTGAACCTCGGTAACCAGACGGAGTGGGTTGCTAAGACCAAGTTCCGTAGAACTAATTCCAGTCATCGGCGAGGTTCCAAAGGCCGAGACCCCAATCCGAACCAAATCAAGTCTGGCTTCTGGAAGAGCGAAGGCGGCCGGGCTCGAGGCGATGTGCCGATAGCCCGAGAACCCAAGAGCGCGAGCCTGGTCGGTTCCCAAATCAAACAATTCCAGCGCCGAACGATCGTCCTGGTTCGACGCGCCCGAAAGGTGACTCCAAATAGCCTCCACTGAGACGGCGCCTTGTTTCTGAAACTTCATTGCTTCGGAAACCAATTCTTCCCAATTCTCAATTCTGCAACCGTTTCGGCTGAGACCGGTATCAAGTTTCAGATGAACTTTGGCTACTCCCGAAGCGCTGGCAATCGAGGTGAGTTCTTGGATTGAGCTAACGCTTAGTTCTATTCCCGCTTTCACCGCTACCTCGAAGTTGCTTTGGGGTGAATGAAGCCATGCAAATAGAGAGGATTTCACGCCAGCCCTGCGAATTTTCAATCCGGATTCGATGTCGAGCACACCGAGAATCCTTATTCCGCTGCTTTCCGCTGCTTTTGCGGTTTCGATGAGACCGTGCCCGTATCCGTCGGCTTTCACCACGGCCATTACTTCGGCAGGTGCTACCGATTCGCAAATCACCTTGAGATTCTCTCGATACGTATCTAGATTCACGTGTTTGGTTACGGTCACTCTGCCCACACCCTTACCACCCGAGAGTGCATTCGCCCTAGAATCTCCAGTTCGCCGAAGCCACTCGCCTTTGAGAAATCGTTCAGCGTGAAATCGTCAGTAAAAAACGATACTTCTGAACCCACTTCGGGAGTGGCACTACCAAGGTCGATTACGCACTGGTCCATGGCAATACGGCCAACACCTTTGTAACTGACTCCATTTATGGAAATGGAGAACTGGTTCGTGGCAGCTCGCGGGAGCCCGTCGGAGAAACCAAGGGCAACCAGCCCGAGATTGGTGTCGGAGGAGAGCCTTGTGAGATAGCCGTAGGAAACACCGGTTCCAGCCGGTGCGCGCTTCACTGAAATCAACTCACCAACGAGCTTCACCGCAGGAGATCCCGAGCCGATGCCGAGTAAGCGCTCGAGTAAAAGAAGTTCGGAGCCGTAGAGCCCTAGTAAACCTTTTTCATCGAACAGAGACTCGGTTAGCGGTTTCACTTCGGTCATAGAAAGACCAAGCGTGTTTAGGTTGGCTTCGATAGCAGTTTTTGAATACCGCAACTCTCGCCTTAGCGCTCCAGGAACTTCTCTCGCTGACATAGTTGTTCAAGTCTAAACAGCAGTGTGTCAGTCAGCCTCGAACCAGCGCCTCTCAGTTAGCATCTTCTAGTGCCCACCAACGATTATTCAGCCCGCCACCTTTCTGTTCTAGAGGGATTGGAGGCCGTGCGCAAGCGTCCTGGCATGTACATCGGTTCAACCGACTCTCGCGGTTTGATGCACTGTCTATGGGAGATTATCGATAACTCCGTCGACGAAACTCTCGCCGGATTCGGTAACACAATCGACGTCATTTTGCACTCGGATAATTCGGTCGAGGTACGTGACCGGGCTAGAGGAATCCCCGTGGACATCGAACCAAAAACCGGCCTAACCGGAGTTGAAGTAGTTTTCACAAAGCTTCACGCGGGTGGAAAATTCGGTTCGGGTTCATACGCGGCGTCCGGTGGCTTGCACGGTGTTGGAGCATCAGTGGTCAACGCTCTCTCCGCCAGATTGGATGTTGAGGTAGACCGTGGAGGCAAGACCTACGCGATGTCATTCCGTCGAGGTGAACCTGGCATTTTCGACGATTCCAAAGGAATTGGAGCCGAAAGCCCGTTTACTCCGTTTGAGAACGAAAGTATTCTCCGCGAGATCGGCAAAGTGGCCAAAGGCGTCTCCGGTACTCGGGTTCGTTACTGGACCGATCCTCAGATTTTCATCAAGGATGCCCGTTTCGAATTAGAAGACCTGATTGGTCGCGCCAGACAGACTGCTTTTCTCGTAAGCGGGCTCTCGCTCTCGGTTAGAGACGAACGCGGGGCCGAGCCACAGGAGCATAACTTCAAGTTTGACGGCGGGCTAACCGAGTTTGCGGAGTTCCTGGCAAAAGACACAGCTCTCACCAACACTTGGCGCATTGTTGGAGACGGCGCCTATAGCGAGACAATCCCCGTCCTAGATGAGTCGGGAAACATGGTTTCTCGAGAGGTCGAACGAAGCTGTGCGGTTGAAGTTGCCATTCGTTGGGGAACCGGCTACGACTCGGAGCTCAAATCTTTTGTGAACATCATTGCCACGCCTAAGGGCGGCACCCATGTTGCTGGCTTTGAAGCTGGTTTGATGAAAGCAATCAGGGCTCAGATCGATGCCAACGCTAGAAAGCTGAAGCTCGGCAACGACAAGGTAGAAAAAGAAGACATCCTTGCGGGAATGACTGCTGTGGTCTCGGTAAGAATCGCAGAGCCGCAGTTTGAGGGTCAAACTAAAGAAATTTTGGGTACTCCAGCCGTTCGAAACATCGTCACCAACGTAGTTGCTAAAGCGCTTACCGAGCGTCTCACAAGTACCAAGCGAGACGATAAAGCGCATTCAGCTCTATTGCTAGAGAAAATCGTCGCAGAGATGAAATCTCGCATTTCGGCGAGAACACATAAAGAAACTCAGAGACGCAAGAACGCACTCGAATCCTCATCGCTTCCCACGAAGCTAGTTGACTGTAGAACGCAGGAGACCGATGTATCTGAGTTGTTCATCGTTGAGGGTGATTCGGCTCTTGGCACGGCGAAGTTAGCAAGAAATAGCGAGTACCAGGCGCTTCTGCCGATTCGAGGAAAAATTCTCAATGTGCAGAAGGCATCTGTGGCTGACATGCTTTCGAATACCGAATGCGCGTCGATCCTTCAGGTAATTGGCGCCGGCTCAGGAAGAAGTTTCGAGCTAGAGCTAGCCAGATACGGAAAAGTTATTCTAATGAGCGATGCTGATGTTGACGGAGCGCACATCAGAACATTGTTACTTACCCTGTTCTTCCGCTACATGAGACCTCTGGTTGAGGCAGGCAGGGTATTTGCAGCAGTTCCTCCTCTACACCGAGTTGTTGTCATCAACGCCGGCACGAAGGCCAATGAAACGCTTTACACCTATTCACAGGCAGAACTTGAGGCGGTCTTGTCGAAACTCGCCGCACAGGGCAAACGCTACCAAGAGCCAATCCAGCGCTATAAGGGTCTGGGGGAGATGGATG
>JBEGUF010000029.1:0-29257 GCA_041179025.1 Actinomycetota bacterium
CATTCTCCAATCGGCCTGCGCCAAGCTTCACGAAGCCGACCAAATCTTTTCGCTCTACAAACCCGAATCCCCACTCAGTCAATTAGCCAGAGGAGAAACCTCGGTTGCCAATTGCCCGCCGGCCGTTGAAACCGTATGGGAACTCTGTGAGCTGTGGGAGAAACAAACGGGTGGCTACTTCAGCGCCTTCGCGCTCAACCGCACCTTTGACCCATCCGGCCTGGTGAAAACCTGGGCTGCCAAGCAGGCCATCGACGTGATGCTTCAAGCCGGCGTGACCGACTTCAGCCTCAACAGCGGAGGCGACATTTGGCTCAGCGATGAACTCACCGAAGCCGAAGACTGGCTAGTTGGTATTTCTCTGCCGGTAACGATTGCCTCACCTGAAGCTGGTGTTCTCACTGTAGTAAATCTGAAAGAAACCGAGTTTCGTGCGGTTGCCACCAGTGGCACTGCCGAACGCGGCGAACACATCTGGAATCCGCAAGCCTCGTCGATGGCAAAAAGCGAAGTAGTGCAGGTTACGGTATTGGCTAAAGACCTGGTTGCCGCAGATGTTTGGGCTACTGCGGCGTTTGCCGAAGGGCCTGCCTCGCTTAACCGAATCTCCAAAGTCGACGGCGTGGAAGCACTATTTGTATTAGACGATGGTCGAGTAGACGGCACCGAAGGTTTTGCCGAAGTGCTACGAGGCTCGGTCTAGTCCCAGGTGCTGGGTGCTGGTTCTTTACCTTTTGGCAGAGCGCTATCAGCGTTCCACTGAACCACCCAATCAGGCAGAACCGGAACCTTGCCCGGCCAGCCACCGCCAGCGTCGATTACCTCTTGCGGGGTTACGATGCCTCTAGGGTTTTTCAACCAGCGCAATTTCACAATCGCCTTGGTGTAAACCTCGCCGTTTCGAACGAAGCGCTGCTCTACGAAAACCGCCTGGTCGTCCCAGCCAATCAGCTTCGACTCCACGGTAAAGGTCTTCCAAAGTTCCAACGACTTGCGGTAGGTGATGCTCACAGCCACGACCACCGGATACCAGCGACGTTTCTTAAATTGCGGCCAGTGACCGGTTCTAAGTAGGTGGTCGAAGCGCCCGAGATCCATGATCGAGAGATAAACGCCATTGTTCATGTGCATGAAGGCGTCGAGGTCGGTTGGCCAAACGCGGAAATTTCTTTTGCCAACCTCGGCATAGGTAAGTTTCGATTTGAAGCGCCAGCCGGTAAAGGCCCAAATCATTCGAAGCCAGAGCTTCACCAGATACTCACTCGCGACTCTGGAGCTAACCAGGCTTGGTCGTTTTCGGTTACGTCAAAAGCCTCATAGAAGGCGTCGATGTTTCGAACAATCTGGTTGCAGCGGAACTCGGCTGGCGAGTGCGGGTCGGTGGCCAAACGCTGAATCATGATTTCGTCGCGACCCTTGGTTCGCCAAGCCTGACCCCAGGAAAGGAATAGACGCTGTGCTCCGGTTAGGCCGTCGATGACCGGCGCCTCAGCGCCACCCAAAGACATGAAGTAAGCCTTGTAGGCAATTGCAAGACCGCCGAGGTCGCCGATGTTTTCACCGATAGTGAAAGCGCCGTTTACTCGGTGCTCGTCGGATAGCTGGGCTGGGGAAAGTTGGTCGTACTGGAAAATCAATTCCTTGGTTAGCTTTTCGAAAGCCTCTCGGTCTTCGTCTGTCCACCACGACGAAAGTGCGCCGTCGCCGTCGTATTTCGAACCCTGGTCGTCGAAGCCGTGACCAATCTCGTGACCAATAACAGCACCGATAGCTCCGAAGTTCACCGCAGCATCAGACTCGGCCGAGAAGAACGGCGGCTGCAAAATAGCGGCCGGGAACACAATTTCGTTGAAGCCAGGGTTGTAATAAGCATTCACGGTCTGAGGGGTCATGAACCACTCTTCACGATCAATCTTCGAGCCGATCTTGGCAATTTCCTTGTTGGTCTCCCAACTCGAAGCGCGGCGAACGTTTCCAACGAGGTCGTCCTTGCGGATCACCAGCGAGGAATAGTCTTTCCACTTGCTCGGGTACCCGATCTTTGGGGTGAACTTGTCGAGCTTCACCAAAGCCTTCTGCTTGGTGGCGTCGGTCATCCAGCTGAGTTCTTTGATGCTCGCGCGGTAGGCCTCGACCAACCACGAAACCAACTCGTCCATCTGCTCTTTCGCAGCTGGCGGGAAGTGCTTGGCCACGTAGATTTCTCCAACTGCTTCGCCGAGTGAACCTTCAACCAGACCGACCGCACGCTTCCAGCGGGCTCGCATCTCAGGCTGGCCGGTTAGCTTGCGGCCGTAAAACTCGAATCGGGTATTTACAAAATTGTGTGACAGGTAAGGAGCCATCGAGTTGATGATTTCCCACTGCAACCAAAGTTTGACGGTTTCCAGGTTTTCGTTGTTGAACAACGCTGGCAGTGCCTCGAAGAAACTCGGCATCATCAGTACAACCTCGTTCAAAGCCTCAGCCTTGATGTCGAGACCGTAGGTCCACTGGTTCCAGTCGATGCCAGGGGTTAGGTCCTGAAGTGCCTGAAGTGAATAAAGGTTGTAGGTCTTCTCGGCATCTCGGGAGTCAACAACGTTCCAGTGAGTCGCGGCCAATGCGGTTTCAAACTCGATGATTTTCACAGCGTTAGTGTGGGCTGCAGACGAGTCGAATCCGGCGTGCTCAAACATCTGGGCAATGTAAGGCGCGTAGGCGTCCCGAATTTCCCGATGCTTTTCCTCGCGGTAGTAAGCCTCGTCTGGAAGACCCAAACCACCTTGCGCAAGGTGCGGCAGATAGCGTTCCGGGTTGCCCGGGTCGTTGTCGATGTAAAGGCCAAAGAAGCCGCTGATTCCTTGGCGAGCGAACTCGCCCATCAAACGAATTAGCTCCTCGATGTGCTTAGCGTCTCGAATGCGCTGCAGATCGCCGGCGATTGGCGCGGCACCTAGTTCATCGGCAAGGGCTTCGTCTAGAAACGAGTTGTAGAGATCGCCGATCTGTTGGCTTACACCGGGCTGCGGGTTAGCCGAAGCTTCGAGCAGGATGTCTCGAACAGCTTCTTCCGCCGCGTCACGGAGTTCATGGAACGAGCCGTGAATGGCTTGGTCGGCAGGAATCTCGGTCTCCCGAATCCACTTTCCATTGGTGTGTAAATACAGGTCGTCCTGTGGTTTTACGTTCTTATCGAAGTTCGCAAGGTCTAGGCCAGGTTTGATACTCATTCTTGAAGACTACAATTCTTATCGTGGAACTACAGAAGATTATCCTCTACTACGGCTTCGCTCCAATCAGCGATCCAGAGGCCGTTAAACTTTGGCAGCAAACTCTATGTGAGTCACTCGGGCTTAAGGGTCGAATCCTTATCTCAAAACATGGAATCAACGGAACACTGGGTGGCGACATGTCGGCGCTGCGCAGATATGCTCATCTGACCAAGGCTTATAAAGGTTTCCGAAAAATTGACTTCAAGTGGTCCGACGCCAAGGGCACAGAGTTTCCTCGGCTACAAGTTAAGGTACGCGACGAACTAGTGGCTTTTGGTGTACCCGACGAACTGGTGGTTGATACCAATGGTGTGGTTGGTGGGGGCAAGCACCTCAAGCCCCGAGAGGTCGACCAACTGGTAGCCGAACGCGGCGACGACGTTGTCTTCTTCGACGGGCGCAACGCCTGGGAAGCCAGAATCGGTAAATTCAAGAACGCCATAGTTCCAGATGTCGAGACCACACATGATTTTGTGAGGGAGCTCGAGAGTGGAAAATACGATCTGCTGAAGGACAAGCCGATTGTTACCTACTGCACCGGGGGAATTCGCTGTGAAGTGCTCTCGGCCATCATGATCAAGCGCGGCTTCAAGGAGGTCTACCAGATCGACGGCGGAATTGTGCGCTATGGAGAATCTCAAGGAGACAAGAGCCTCTGGGAAGGATCACTCTACGTTTTCGACGAGCGCATGAACATCAACTTCACCGACCAAGCCAAAACCATTGGCGAATGCGACATCTGCGGTGGAGCCACATCCCAGTTCAGAGACTGTTCAAGCCCTTCCTGCAAGAACTTAGTTCTCCTGTGCTCCGACTGTGAAGAAAAGCCAGAAAGCCTCGCATGCCAACCTACCCACACCCGAGGAAAAGCAATCCCGCAGGTTGGCTAAAGACTAGAGACCAAACAAAACGCCTCCCCGAATAATCGGGGAGGCGTTTTGCCATCTATGACTTAGGAGGTGATGTCTTTGTTACTTCGTTACTTTTGCGGTGGCTGCCGCAGGCGCAGCAACGGTTAGTTCTTGGCTAGAAGAAACCTTTACTAGATCTGCGGTGTAATTACCCGGGTGAAGTCCTGGGACGGTAACGGTAACGCTTCCGGTTCCGGTTACAGCAACCACGCGGGTGTGCTCATGAGGAGACTTACCTGCTGCGGTAGTTGGTGCCACTGTGGTGACAACGAGCTTGTAGGTTCCACCGTCGTCTGGAACGGTAACGGTGATGTTCTGGCTAATTGGGGCAACCTTGGCGCCCTTCTTTTTGCCAGACTCCATGCCATGGTTGTGACCGTGACCCTTAGCCTGGATCGAAGCCACTGAGCCGGCCTTGTGAGGTGCTGCAACCGATGGGGTAGCGAATGCCAGCCCGGTTAGTGCCACAGCTGAAACTGCGATTAGCGATGTTTTTGTAAATCTCTTCTTGTCCATGTCATTCCCTTTCGTTGGTGACAAGAACAACCCTAGAAAACCAGATTTGGAAAAGAAACGAAACTCAGGTTGCTCCTAGACTCCACACAGATAACTCACAGAAAGCCGATTACGCGAGGTGTGGCGGTTAAACTTGACTCACGACAAAGATTGGTTCTGCACTTGGGCTTTCTAGACAAACTTGAGAAGGGCATTGAGCGAGTTGTAACTGGCGCGTTCAGCAAAACCTTCAAGTCTGAGCTTCAGCCCATCGAAATCGCTTCGGCAATAAAATCTCAGATGGATGCTAACGCGTCCGTGGTGAGTCGTGATCGCATCCTGGTTCCCAACAAATTCGAAGTAACGCTATCGGCATCCGACTACGGGCGCTTTAAGCTAATCGCCGATCGTTTGAACCTAGAGCTTTTGAATCAGGCACAGACCCATGCCACAAAACAGGGTTATCAGTTCGCCGGGCCGCTGATGATTTCGCTTTCCGAGTCGTCGAACCTAGGCATCGGTCAGGTTTACGTAACCGCATCCAGCCCTAATGTTGCGGCTACCGATGTGGAGTGGTCGCCAAGGCTAGAAGTGATCACCGACGGTCTGGTTTTCGAAATACAAAAATCCCGCACCTCGGTGGGGCGAGACTCCAGCGCCGACGTGCAGATTCACGACACCGGTTTGAGCCGCAAGCACTTTGAAATTGTGTGGGACGGCAAGAAGGCGGGAATCCGTGATCTCGGGTCAACCAACGGCACCTTCGTTGGCGGCGTGAAAATCTCGGAACAGGCTTTGGCCGTTGACTCGCTTATCAAAGCGGGAAACAAAACCTTCGTGTTCAAGCTAGTAGCCAAGGCGGTAGCCAATTGAGTGAATTAGCTCTATTTCTCCTTCGCATCGGCCTCGTGGCCGTGCTCTGGATTTTCGTCTTTAGTATCGTCTCGGTTATTCGAAGCGATCTGTTCGGCCAGCGAGTGGCATCGAAGGCAGCGGCTGGTTCCGCGCCGCAGGTGGTCTCTCAAGCTCAGATTCCTAACCCTCCAACCGGGCCGGTTCGCGTTTTGCAGGAATCCGATGAACCGAGCAGTAAGACAGCCACCAAGCTTGTGGTCACCGAGGGTGAAAACATGGGTAAAGCAATCGCACTAAACGGACGTGAGCTTCACATTGGGCGCGCAATAAGTAGCGATTTGATCATCACCGACGAATACGCATCAACCCAGCACGCCAAGTTGGTCCTCATCAATGACGAGTGGCTGGTTCAAGATTTGAACTCAACTAACGGGACTTTCCTGGCTGGAACCAGAGTTGGAATACCGGCAGTGGTGAAACTAAATACTCCGGTGAAGGTTGGTAAAACAGTCTTCGAGTTGAGGGCTTAATGAGCATCGCACTGATCAGTGCTGCCGATTCGAACATCGGCAGGGTTCGTTCGTCAAACCAAGACTCGGGTTACGCCGGTTACCGAATGTTCTTCGTTGCCGACGGCATGGGTGGTCACGCCGGTGGCGACATCGCTTCGGCAATTACCGCGCAGCGCATGGCCCAAATGGATGCCGAATACGCGACCGCAGACGACGCCGGCGCTTCGGTTCTGGCCAGAATGCTGGAAACCAATCAGCTGCTAACCGAGACGGTTTCCGCGCACGGCGAGCTTGCCGGAATGGGAACCACCTTTTCGGGGCTGGTTTTCGTTCAAGACAAAGCCGTGGTTGCCCACATCGGCGACTCACGTGTTTATCTCTGCCGAGACGGCAAGACCAGCCAAATCACAACTGACCACACGTTTGTGCAGCGCCTGGTTGAGATGGGTCGAATCACCGAAGAAGAAGCCCTGGTTCACCCGCGTCGAAATGTCTTGCTTCGAGTAATCGGTGACACCAACGAACCCCCGCAGCTCGATTTCCAGGTCTTGGTGGCCAAGCCTGGTGACCGCTGGATGATGTGTTCAGACGGACTGAACGGTTACGTTTCGGATGCCCTCATCCACATGAACCTATCCAGCGAGCAGTCGGCCGAAGAAGTCGTGGATCTTCTAATCGGTGAGGCTCTCGAAGCGGGAGCACCCGACAACGTCACCGTGGTTGTAGTCGACACCGTGCCGGCTGAACTCGGCAGTGTGATCGAGCGGGAAGCTAAGTTTGTTGGCTCGGCCACCAGCGACGTGGTTATTCATGAGGCTAAAGCCAAGGGCAAAGGCAAAGACAACCAGGACCGACAATTCATCTCGGAAACTGGAGAAGACTTCAATCGAATCATCAACGAGACCCAGCGCAAGGTTCAGTTCCGGAAGCTTCGTCAAATCGGCATGATTGTGCTGATCACCTCACTGGTGGTTCTAACCGCCTGGTTTGGTTATAGCTATACGCAGACCAAGTACTACGTTGGCGCAGCCGATGGGCAGGTTTCCATCTACAAGGGAATCCGCGAAGAACTACTCGGATTCAAGTTCTCGAATCTCGAGCAAAAAACAGCTCTGAGCGTAACCGACCTGCCTGCTTATCAACAGCAGTTGGTGGCTAAGACCATCTACGCCACAGACCTGGAAGACGCCTACCGAATCGTCGATCGCCTGAAAGCGTCGGTGACGGTTGAGTAATTTAGTAACCGAGCGAATCTCAAAAATCGTGCGGGTGGTTCCAAGAAATCGCAACGCCGAGCTTTTCCTGCTGCTTTTTGCCATCGGCCTAAACGCCTTCGAACTGGTTCAGGTGCAGCTGAGCACCATGCAAAAGACCACCGACGCATTCTGGTACTACTGGGCTCCGCTTGCCGTGGGCGGTTTGGTTATTCACGCACTATTGCGCCTTAGAGCCAGCAACGCCGACCCGCTGATTCTTCCAATCGCCATTGCCCTTAACGGCTTGGGCATTGCTGAGATTTACCGACTAGATATCGCGGCGCTGGCGAACCAGCAAACCGAAATCTTTGGCGAGAAGCAGGTTATTTGGTCGCTGGTAGCGATGGCACTAGCTGCTGCGGTGATTCTCTACGTTCCGAACCATCTGGTGCTTCGTCGATACGTATTTATCAGTGGTGTCGTTGGTCTTGGTCTTCTTCTGGCACCAATGCTGCCGTTCATCGGTAAGACCATCAACGGAGCGAGTTTGTGGCTGTCGGTTGCCGGGCTTACCTTCCAGCCGGGAGAGCTCGCAAAAATAGCGCTGTCTATTTTCTTTGCCGGCTATCTGGTGCAGAGAAAAGATTCGTTGGCCATGACCGGCCGAACGGTTCTCGGAATTCAGATTCCCAAGGCACGTGAATTGGGTCCGATTCTGGCACTCTGGCTGATCAGCATCCTCGTTTTGGTGGTTCAGCGCGATTTGGGAACCTCACTTTTGTTCTTCGGTTTGTTCCTGGTGATGATTTACACCGCAACCGGCCGCGCCATCTACACCGTGGTTGGATTGGGAATGTTCATCACCGGAGCGCTCGTGGCTTCTCGAACCATCGACTACGTGATCAAGCGATTTGATGCCTGGCTCAACCCGTTCGACCAGGCTAACTACGAAGCCATTGGCGGTAGTTACCAGTTGGTGCAGGGGTTGTTCGGATTTGCCCATGGAGGCCTACTTGGCACCGGTCTTGGCGGCGGCGTTCCACAGCTAGTTCCTTTGGCCGAGAGCGATTTCATCATCGCATCCCTTGGTGAAGAGCTTGGCTTAGTTGGAATCTTCGCAGTTTTCACGCTCTACATTTTGCTCGTTTCAAGAGGCCTGAGAATTGGCTTCAATCACAAAGACGAATTCAGTAAGTTGCTGGCGTCTGGGCTGTCTTTTGTGTTTGCCCTGCAGTGCTTCATCGTAATCGGCGGCGTTACGCGCATTGTTCCGCTAACCGGTCTAACCACTCCGTTCCTGGCTGCCGGAGGTTCGTCGTTGGTAGCTAACTGGATAATCCTGGGTCTGCTGCTTCGCATTTCAGACACCGTTCGGAGGGATGCTCTGTGAATCGCGAACTGAGACGCATCAGCCTCGTGGTTGGTGCCATGTTCCTTAGCCTCTTTGTGGCTTCAACAAACCTGCAGGTTTTGTCGGCCGACTCGCTTTCAGCAGATCCCCGAAACGTGCGAGCAATCTACGACGGCTATCAGACGAAACGTGGCGCTATCTTGGTCGACGCCCAACCAATCGTGGATTCAACCCCGGCCGCCGACGCGTTCTTTTTCAACCGTAAATACGCAAGCGAGATCTATTCTTCGGTCACCGGTTTCTACAGTTACTTCCAAGGTGCCACAGGCTTGGAGTCTTCGGCAAACGATTACCTCAGCGGTAAAAACAGCGCGCAGTTCTTTGAACGATTGAACTCGCTCTTCTCGGGAAACCCACTGAGCGGCGCCTCAATCGAGCTCACGCTCGACCCGAAGGTGCAGCAGGCAGCTTACGATGCGTTGGGAAACAAAACCGGCGCGGTTGTGGCGATTGAACCAAGCACCGGAAACATCCTGGCCATGGTTTCAACGCCAGGTTTCAGCGCCAATCGGCTTAGCGTGCACAGTGGCACTAAAGCTCAGAACAACTACAACCAGTTACTCCAGGCCGCCGGAGATCCGCTGATCAACAAGGCCATCGGTGGTTCTCTCTACACCCCCGGTTCCGTTTTCAAAATCGTGGTTGCGGCGGCCGCACTGCAAAGCGGCGAGTACACGGTTGATTCCGAGCTACCGAACCCGAAGAGTTACACCCTGCCTGGAACCACCACCAAGATTTACAACGCCGGTAACTCTAACTGCGGAGGAACCAAGACCGTGACGCTGCTCAATGCCATGCGCTTGTCTTGCAATATTCCATTCGCTGAACTGGGTGTTGCACTCGGGCAAGAGAAGATACGCAACATGGCTAAGGCCTTCGGTTTCGGCCAGTCGGTTCGAATCCCAACCGTGGCCACAGCCAGTACCTACCCGGAAAACATGGACGAAGCCCAGACTGCCCTTTCCGCGTTTGGCCAGTTTGATGTGCGCGTAACTCCGCTGCAGATGGCGATGATCACGGCCGCCATCGCCAACGGCGGTAAGCAGATGAACCCGAACCTGATCGAGAACGTTCAATCGTCGAACCTTGCTCTGCTCAGCCAAACGGTTCCGAGTCAATTTGGCACACCAATCAGTAAGGCAACCGCCGACGGTCTGAAGCAGATGATGATCGCGGCTGTGGCCAGCGGCGTAAGTACCAATGGTGCCGTGCCGGGAACCGTCGTGGCCGGTAAAACCGGTACCGCGCAAAACGGTACTAAGGCTCCCTACACTCTCTGGTTTGCAGGTTTCGCTCCGGCCGAAAACCCGCAGGTTGCCGTTGTGGTGATGGTTGCCGACGGCGGCGGCATGGGTCAGAACGGCAGCGGAAACATTCTGGCCGCTCCGATTGCTCGGAAGGTAATCAAGGCGGTGCTTAACCGATGAATCCAGAAGAAGGACAGCTCTACGGCGAGCGCTACCAGCTAATCAGCCGCATCGCTATCGGCGGCATGGGTGAAGTTTGGAAGGCTCACGATCCAATCATATTGCGCGATGTGGCCATCAAGATTTTGAAACCCGAATACATGGGAGACCCCGGCTTCCTTGAGCGTTTCCGCACCGAAGCCAAGCACGCCGCCCGAGTGAATCACGAAGGTATTGCCAACGTCTACGACTATGGCGAAGATTCTGGGAGTGCTTTCTTGGTCATGGAGTTGGTGCCGGGGGAATCTCTGGCCACGATTCTGGAAGCCCGAAAATCTTTGCCTGCCAATGAGGTTCTAGACATAGTTTCGCAAACTGCCCGTGCTCTCTACGCGGCTCACCAAGAGGGCCTAGTTCACCGCGACGTGAAGCCGGGAAATCTTTTGATTACCCCAGACGGTCATGTGAAAATCACCGATTTTGGTATTGCCAGAGTTGCCGATCAGGTTTCGCTCACCGCAACCGGTCAGGTGATGGGAACGGTTCAGTATCTCGCTCCAGAACAAGCAACGGGAAAGGCTGCCACTGCCTCGACAGACATCTACTCTCTGGGAATTGTGGCCTACGAAGCACTGGCCGGAAAGCGTCCATTTACCGGCGACAACCAGATGATGATTGCGATGTCGCAGATTCGCGATGTTCCGCCTCCGTTGCCAGATGACATCGACCCCGCAGTCATTGAACTGGTTATGGATTGTCTCGCCAAGAAAGCGTCGATGCGCCCAGCAACGGCACTCGAGTTGGCTCAACGCGCCGAGAAACTCGGTGGTAAAACTCCGGTTGGTCAATTCAACACCCGAATCATCGACACCTTGAAGCCTCTGCCTCAAACCACCACGGTTATTCAGACGGTGGAAACAAAGGTGGAGAAGCCAGCCGCCATTTGGCCTTGGATTTCAGCGATCACCGTTGTTGTGCTCACCACAGTCGGGGTCATCTTTGCCGTGGTTTCGCAGCCGGCACCAACCCCTACGCCCACACCAACACCTACCGAAACCCCAACTCCCACGCCCACACCAACACCTACCGAAACCCCAACAACGCCTTCCAGCACCACCGTTTTTGCGTCAGACGTCATCGAACAGAACGTGGATGTGGTGGAAGCCCTGCTTCTAGGCAAAGGGCTCAAGGTGAACCGAGTCGAGGGCACGGCGCTACCAACCGGAGACCCCAGAATCAACACCGTTTACGAAGCCACCCCGCTCGGATCCCTGCCGGTGGATACAACGGTGAAAGTTACCTATTACATAGAAGACACAACGCAAACCGCACCGACCAACTGAACCAAAACTAGACTTGAACTAGTAGAACAAATGGAGAAATAGCTTGTCTGAAGAAAAGCGAATGATCGCCGACCGATATGAGGTTGGAGCGCTAATTGGCCGTGGGGGTATGGCAGACGTCTACGAGGGAATCGACACTCGTCTGGGGCGCAAGATTGCCATCAAGATCCTAAAAGCTGAACTGGTGGCCGACCCATCCTTTGAGGTTAAGTTTCGTCAGGAAGCGCAAAACTCTGCGCGTATGACGCACCCAACTATCGTTCGCGTTTACGACACCGGAGAAGAGCAGAGCGTAGACGCCAACGGCAACGAGCGTCGCACTCCATACATCGTTATGGAATTTGTTCACGGAACCGTGCTTCGAGACCTGATGCACGCCAGAAAACTCAGTATCGCCGAGTCGATTGGCTTCGCCGAGGGAATCCTCACAGCACTCGAGTTCTCTCACCGTGCCGGCATCATTCACCGCGACATCAAGTCGGCAAACGTAATGATCACCGACGGCGGAGTGGTTAAGGTGATGGACTTCGGTATCGCTAGGGCCATGAGTGACTCATCGGCAACCCAGAGTCACACCACCGGAATCGTTGGCACGGCTCAGTATTTCTCTCCAGAACAAGCTCGCGGTGAAAGCGTCGATGCTCGCACCGACCTCTACTCAACCGGAGTTTTGCTCTACGAGATGTTGGCCGGAAGACCGCCGTTTGTCGGTGAAACCGCGGTTTCGGTTGCCTACCAGCACGTGAGTGAGTCGGTTACCAAACCTTCCGCTCACAATCCCGAAATCTCCGCGGCCCTAGACGACGTTGTGATGCACTCCCTAGCTAAAGACCGCAACGAGCGCTACCAGAGTGCCGAACAGTTCAGAGAACACCTGTTGGCTGCTGCGCTGGCCCCGCAGGAAACCGAGACGGTTTCTTTCGTAGACGAATTATTAGGTGCTCCCGAAAGCGAATTACCTCTGCAAACCGAGACCACCGTGATTGAGAGCACCGAAACCAGTGCCTTCGATGAGCTACTCGGCGACCTGCTTCAAGAGCCTGACGCTGAACCGGAAAGTAAGCCGGTAACTACTACCACCAACCCGTTCACCAGTCTCGGAGTGGAATTCGAACCTGAGATTGTCGACTCCACGGTAAAGGTGCAACGCACCGAAAAGGCCAAGAAAATGGCGGGCCTAGCCTGGGGCGTTGGCTCCGGTCTAATTGTTTTCGTGGTGGGTATGGTGGTTTTCGTTTTGTCATTTGGGCAATTCAACGTGAACATTCCAACCAACGAAAACATCAAAGTCGTCGATGTAGTCGGTCAAACCTACGAAGAGGGCGCCGCCGCGCTTACCGAGCTTGGTCTGAGCGTTATTGAAAAGGGTGTTCCAAGCGATACCGTTCCGGCCGACACGATTATTAGCACCGACCCTCCTGCCGGAGCATCAGTTCCTAAGGCAACCGAAATCACGGTCACGTATTCAACCGGTGCGGCCGAAGTGGCGATTCCATCACTGCTAGGTAAAACCGAGCAAGAGGCAAAAGACGCCCTTACCGCGGTTGGTTTAGTGCTCGGCACGATTACCCAGAGCACTAGCCCAACGGCAGCCCTGGGCAAAGTGATACAGAGCAGCCCCGAAACTGGAACTTACACCGCAAGCGGATCGACTGTTGATCTGATCATCTCTAACGGCAAGGTTGAAGTGCCAGATGTGACCAGCATGAACGTGAACCAGGCCACCACGCAGCTGACCGGTGCCGGAGTTGGCCTGAAGGTACAAATTGGCACCACCGAGGTTGGCTGTGTGAACGTTCCGCCACAGGGTCAAACCGTGCTCAGCCAGTCGATTGCCCCGGGGCCTGCCAAACAGCGTTCAACAATCACGCTGTTCGTTGCCTGTAACGGCTAGGAGATAAGCGGGCTCAGGCCTTCTGAGCGCTTCATCGCTCCTTCTAACCCTATTGACTCGAGCCAGTTTCCCAGCATCCGGTATCCGCCTTCGGTAAGCACGCTCTCAGGGTGAAACTGCACTCCGTAGATGGGTTTCGATGCATGCCTCACGCCCATGATCACACCACCGGCGCTGGTGTCGCTGAAAACCGTTTCGGCGGTAACCAAAAGCTCGGCCGGCAGAGTTTCCCTCACGATAGCCAGGGAGTGATAACGAGTTGCGGTGAACGGGTGGTTCAACCCTTCGAAAACGAGTGAATTATCGTGCTCCACCAAAGATGTCTTGCCGTGCATTAGTTCGTCTGCCTGGCGAACTGTGGCGCCCATTGCCTCGCCAATCGCCTGGTGCCCAAGGCACACACCAAACACGGGGAAATCATGCTCTAGGGCGTAACGAACCACTGGGATCGATAGCCCCGCCTCGGCCGGGGTTCCTGGCCCAGGTGAAAGTAGCACCGCGTCGAAGCGCTTCAACAACTCAGGTAGTTCGGCTTCAGAAACCACGTCGTTGCGAAGCACCTCGGTGGTAGCGCCGAGTTGCTGCAGGTATCCGTTCAAGGTGTAAACGAAGCTGTCGTAGTTATCTAAAACCAAGATTTTTGTCATTTGAAAATAAGCCTACTTCTGCCAATAGAATTGAGGAATGTCTGAAAAGAACGAAGCACCAGTAAAAGCCAAAAAGGTTCGCGCTGCTAAGCCAGCCAAAGTGAACCGTGAAGACCTACCGAACCCAACCTGGTTCAAGGTGGTCATGTTCGGTTTCATGCTTCTCGGCCTAATTTGGATCCTCACTTTCTACATCTCGAACCAATACCTGCCATTGGGCAGCGTGTTCGACACCGTGCTTCCTGAGCTCAACTTGAGAAACTGGAACCTGCTAATCGGGTTCGGCCTGGCCATGGTTGGCTTCGGCATGTCAACTCGCTGGAAGTAACTAGCGCTTTCCGTTTGCGTAGTACCAGGCGATAGCGCCACCCGCTACCAAACCACCGATGTGAGCCGAAATTGCCGTGCTCGGGTTTGTGAACCCGATAAACACGTTCAAACCGATTAGCACCAGCATTTGCGATGATCTGAAGCCCATGGCGCGCATCACAATAAAGTAAGCACCCATTAGGCCGAAGACTCCGCCCGATGCACCAATCACCCAGCCGCCTGATGAGAACAAGAGGTAGGCGATAGATCCGCCGAGAATCGACAACAGGTAAATCCAGAGGAATTTCTTCGCTCCAAGATATTCTTCGAGAGCCTCTCCAAAAATCCAGAGCGAATACATGTTTAGCGCGATGTGCAAGATGGAGCTGTGGGCGAACCCCGATGTAATTAGTGTCCAAGGGGTAAAGAACACGGCTTCCGAAGAGAGTGCCAATAGTGCAGTAACGCCATCGTTGGATGCCATCTGCGCCAAGAAAACGAGTGCGTTGATGCCGATCAGAATCTTGGTGGTTTTACCTCGGCCGGCAAAGGCGTTACCCCACTGGCTCATGATACTTAGACGGTTTCGATGTCGACCGAGATGATTTCAACGTCGTCTAGTGGGCGATCGTCGCGGTCGGTTGCGACCTGTGCGATTGCGTCAACGACCTTCTTGCTCACGTCGTCGGCAACTTCACCGAAGATGGTGTGCTTTCCCCAGAGGAACTCGGTTGGAACAACGGTGATGAAGAACTGCGATCCGTTGGTGCCAGAGCCGTCGAATTTCTTACCAGCGTTAGCCATGGCCAGCTTGTAGGGGGTGTCGTAGTGAAGCGAGTCGTGAGGCTCGTCGTTGAAGTCGTAGCCTGGTCCGCCACGTCCGGTGCCGGTTGGGTCGCCACCCTGAATCATGAAGCCATCGATGATGCGGTGGAAAATAACGCCGTTGTAGAAAGGCTTACCGGTCTTGGTGCCGGTGGCTAGGTCAACGAAGTTAGCCACAGTTACTGGAGCTTCGGTGCCGAAAAGGTTGATTTTGATTGCGCCGTGGTTGGTGTGCAGGGTCGCTACGTGAGTGTGAACAGTCATGCTTCTATTCTCGCAGAAAGCCTCTAGGTTACGGCGGTAGGCTGGTGAGATGCACATAGCTATGTTCTTGGATCAACATCCAAGGTCGCTCGGGGGAATTCAAACTTCAGCAATGCTGCAGCGAAAGTACCTTGAAAAATTAGGTCACAAAGTAACTTTCGTTACGCCTTCGTCTGGAAAACGACTTATTGAGCGAGGATTTTTCACTCTGCCGTCATGGCCACTCACCTACAACTGGGAATTCTCGTTTGTGGCTAATGCTCGGCGTTCCCGAAAGCGCCTAGATCGGAGCCAACGGCGACGCCACGACAAGTTCGATCTGGTGCACATCCAAGCCGACATGTGGAGCGCAATCATCGGCATTGGGTTTGCCAAGCGCAACAAGTTGCCAATCGTGATGACCAGCCACTTCAACCTGGCTGCCGGAACGCAGGAAGTTATCGGCAAGTACCCGTCTAAGTTCCTGTTTTGGCTCCTCAGTCGAGAGTTCCTAAAACATCTAAATCTGCCGTTGCGCGAGACCACCACCGACCCCTGGCGATATCTACAGCTGATCACCAACCAAGTCGACGTGGTTTTGGTTCCTTCAGAACACTTTGGCCGGGACCTGAGAGCCAACGGAGTGAGTTCTGACCTTCGTGTGATGCACAACGGCGTCGACGACGAGCGAGTGGAATCGACACTAGCCAGTATCAAAGATGCTCCGACCCACAGTGATCAAAAGATTCACCTAGTTTGGGCCGGCAGATTCCAGCACGAGAAGCGTTTGATTGAGTTCATCGAAGCGATCAAGTTGGCGAAGCTAGAAAACGTGGTCGTCGACATCTACGGACGTGGGCCGCTTTGGAACAAGACTGTTTCCCTTATAAAGAACCAAGAACTGGAACATCAGGTGATCCTGCACGGTCGTGCTGCACACGCCAGAATGCTCACGCACTTCGCTAAAGCCGATGCACTAGTTCAAACATCGGTTGGATTCGAAACTCAGGGAATGACGGTGTTTGAAGCCGCTGCCGTAGGAACTCCGAGCATTCTTTGCGACAAAAACATCGCCGATGAGTTTGAGGCTGGCGCCCACTGGGTAGTGAGAGATTCATCGGTTGACGAACTGGCCCAAACGCTTCAAACGGCAGTGACGGAACTACGCAGCGGAGATAAGCGCGGAGAGAGGTTGATTGGTAACGAGGCACTCCTGCAAAGCAGCCTCACCAAGAAAGCCGTGGCGATTTACGAGGAGCTACTCGCCAAAGGCGGCAAGTACACAGAGCGCTAAGGGCGAACTGGTAGGTTTGCCACCAGTTGAACCTTTTTCCCCACGTTCTCGATGGTCCAGTTCAAGCAAATCTCGTCCAGCATTTCAGAGCCGATTCCCGGCTTCTCCTGGCTTCGAATCGGGATTCCGTTGTTGGTGATTTCCACCCTCAGTAAGTCATCGTCAATTCGATCGATCTCGATCACGGCCAATTTGGCAGATCCGTGACGAACGGCGTTTGAGATTGCTTCCTTGGCTATTTCATTCACGCAAAAAGCCGTATCGGAGTTTCGAGCGAGGGCACGTTTTGCCCGCTCAGAGACTTTCAATTCAACGCTGCAAATACCAGACCAAACAGCCTGCAACTCCTTAAAACTCTCCTCTAGATTCACTGAGGTAGATTGATCAGTCTCAATTGCCGATGTTGCTCGTAGCAAATCCTGATTAACCATTTGAACCGTGAACTCGTCTACTTCCTTGGCATTGCTCAACCTGTTCACGGCCGCCGTGAGCGCACTTTGAACCGTGCCGTGAAGTACGAGTAGCCATCTGCGTCTGAAGACCCAAACTCGCTGGGCAAAGAAAGAGTTCTGTTTCGCGATTTCCAATAGATCAATCGATATTTTCTCCTCAATCTCAAACCTTCGCCTCTGCCTAGCAGCGTTCAAGGCTAAAAGTATGGGAGAAAGAATTCCACCGAATACCGACAACCCCGCGATTGCCACGAATTGGATTAGGGGTAGAGAAAGCGTTGCCAAATAGATGACCGTTGCCGAGGAAGCTAGAGCGGCGACTGCGAGCACTAGAGAAGATCCAGCCGCGCGAGTGAACTCTCGACCCCGTGGCACGAAAAGTCTGGCAACAAATAAAGTGCTCGCGTAGATGATTATGGCCTGAAGCGACTGGATAGCACCTTGCCCTGAGTAAAGAAGCGTGAGCCAAAAACCGTAACCCATTGATTGAGCTAAGGAAGACCCCAAAATCGGTAGAGCCTCATAAACATTGAACCGCGAAGGTAGTTCCGCTCTACTCCGGACTAGCTGCTCAATGTTGCGCTGGGCAAAAGGGGCAGGAGTGGTGCGTGCAATTTCGTCCATGAGGGGTCGAACCTGTTTTTCCAGGGTTTCCCTCAACTGGTGAACCGCAACCTCCGAAGACCTGCTTTCACCCAAGGCTCGGTTGATTGCTTCCAACTGAGGCAGCACAGCGGTTCTGGTGCGATTCTGCAGGGTCTCATTTACCTCCTGCAACAACTCAGGCATTTCCTCTCGCGTTTCAGACAATTCACTCTGAATTTGAGAGAGTCTGAACAAGGACGATTTGTAGTCGGAAGAGGTTCCTTGAACAATCGACCACAGCAAGAAAATGGCGATTCCAACCACCATTCCACCAATAATTCGGAACAGCCAAAGTTCCGAAGCTTCGATGTCTAAGACTTTTGCAAAAACCGCAACTGAAACATTTCTCGAAGAGCCAGCAATCGCCGCTACCGTGAGATTCAGAAACGGGCGGCTGGTGTCTGGGCGATTGGATAGAAATAGAAATCGGTAGGCGAGAGCGATTGAAATCGGCGGCAGAAAGGCCAGGAAATTCACTAGAAACCAACGCGGGTCAAAGCTCTGTGCCAACACGGAATCGGTCAAAAATGAAATCACCGAAAGTACGTATAAAAAGAAGACTAAAAGCTGCCAAGACCAAGCGTGTTTGGAGCCAACATGCCGAAAAGTTCGCTGCAACGCACCTTCTCGGTCCTTGGGAAACCCTAGGAAAGCCTTCATACTTCACTATGGCATAACGCGGTAAATTTGACCTGATGCATATTCTTTTCTTCGCCGATCATCACCCCGATTCTCTGGGTGGTGTGCAGACCAGTTTCATGCTTCAGAAGAAGTTTTTGGAACGAGCTGGCCACACCGTGACCATGGTGGTGAGTCGCCGTTACCGCCGCAATCGGCGCACCGAGGGAATGATTGAAGTGCCAGCACTGCCGGTTCCGCCAACCGGCGCCTACTCAATTGAGCCTTCTCTGAAACTGGCATACCGAACTGTGCAACGGAAGCTGGCCAAGATGGCATTGCCGGTAGACGTCGTGCACATTCAAGCCGACATGTGGGGTGCCATTCTCGGAGCAGCCTGGGCTAAAGACCACGGCCTGCCACTGGTGCAAACTGTTCACACCAACCTAGAGGTAGGAATCTCTCACACCTTCGGCAAAACGCTTACCCAACGAGTGGCACAGGTTATGAATGCTTGGGCCGCTTCGATGCTTGGCCACGACGCTCCACGAAACTCCAAGGACATCTGGGAGTTCAAAGAGCAGATTAGTCGCCACGCTAATTTCGTGACCTCACCCTCCTCGCACTTTGCCAAAGAGTTGGAAAAACACAACGTTGTGCAAAACGCCATCGTTCTTCCAAACGGGGTCGATGACGACGTGGTTGAGGGAATTCAGCCGGTGGTTCACGAAGACCAAGATCGCACTCTTGATTTCGTCTGGGCTGGAAGGCTAAGCAGCGAAAAGCGAATCACAGAGTTCTTAGGCGCCTTCCAAACCGCGAACATTCCAAACGTGAAGTTGAGCATCTACGGTTCCGGTCAGTTAGAAGCGAAAGTTCGCCTGATTTTGGTGCAGCTTGGGCTCTCCAACATCGCAACTTTCTACGGCCGCCTGCCTCACCGCGACTTAGTTACCCGTTTCGCCTCCGCCGACTTGGTCGCTCAGAGTTCGGTTGGCTTTGAAACTCAGGGGATGACCGTCTATGAGTCGATTGCGGTTGGAACGCCGGTGTTTGTGGCCGACCCCAAAATCGCTGCCGAGTTACCTGATGAATACGTTTGGCTTTCGAAGACACCGAGCGTAGACGACATGGCGAGGGCTCTAACGCGCGCGGCTAAAGACATTAGAAGTGGAAACGCCAAACGTTCGGTAGATACCGGTGAATGGTCGGTGTTGCAAAGCAAGCTAACCGCCAAGATGATTTCTCTCTACGAGAAGGCCATCAAGCAGGGCCCGAAGCTCTAGTAGATAAGTCCCGTGGCTCTGGCCGTCTCGCGCAGATACTCTCTGGCGTCTGGGTGCGATGCCTGCTCAATCAGATTTTTAGCCTGATCTTCCGCCGTGCGACCAAAGCATTCGGCAACTCCCTGTTCGGTCACCACGAAACTGTGCTGAAAGCTGGTGGCCGTTTCACTGAGACGAGGAACTATGTTCGAGTTTCCGCTCTTTCCGTGCCAAGAGGGAAGCGCCATAAAGGAGTTTCCTCCTTCGGAGTGCAAAGCGCCAACAATGAAATCGGTGGAACCGCCGAAGCCTGAATACGGCTGACCGTTTACGTATGAAGCGTTGGCCTGATCAAACAAATCCACCTGAAGTGCGGCGTTCACGCTCGTCATCTGACGCTGTTCTGAGATCAGACCTGGATCGTTGGTGGTTTCGGTGCGTCTCATGACCACGCGTTGATTGAGATCAACCCAATCGTAGAGTTCTCGAGAACCAAAAAGAAACGAAGCCGTCAAAGTTGAATCGGGAGATACGGCATTCGCGCGAACTAGCCCGAGCACTCCGTCGCTGAACATCTCACTCCAAATTCGCAAGTCTCGGTGCTTTTGCATCGACGCAATCACGGCGTTTGGAATAGCCCCGATCCCTAGCTGCAGAGTGGAACCGTTGCTGACCCGGTGCGCGATCAGAGAGCCGATCTCAAGGGAGGCATCACTAAGTGCGATGTGCGGAGCTTCGGTAAGTGCCTCGTCTACTTCGATTAGATAGTCAACGTCTTCTACCGATAGCTCGCTATCACCGAAGGTGTAAGGCATTTGCGGGTTCGATTGAGCTACAACAATTCCGCCCGAGCGCTTCGCGGCTTCGATTGCAGCCGGAAGGATGTTGACCTCCACGCCGAGGGATACTTTGCCATTCCTAACGGCGGATGTGTGAAGCAGCACCACGTTTGGTGTGAAATTGGTTCGAAGCAGCACCGGAACCAGCGATAACCGGCAGGGAATGTAATTCAACCTTGGGTTACGTCGCATTCCTGGACCTAGAAACGGAGACTCGAAAATTACGCCGTCTCGATCGGGAATGCCGGCCTGAGCTCCGAGCATAAACAGGCGGAATTCGGCAATGTGTTTATCGGCTAGCGAGAGCAGAGTTTTTGGAGTGGCAAAATTTCCCGAGGCCACAACTCTCACACCTGCGGGGAGCGCCGCCAAGACCTTGACCAACTCACCTGAAGATACCTTATGCACAAAGCAAATCTACCCTGCGTAAACTGAACGGATGAAGACACTAGCCACCGTGAATCTGCGCTCTTGGCACCGAACCATCCTGCTTTTCTTCGCGGTGATTGGCATCGCTGGATCTTCGATGATGGTTCGTCTTCCCCTGGTTCGAGAAAACCTTGCCGTTACAGTCGGGGAATTAGGTCTGCTCCTGGTTGCTGGCTCTGTTGGAGCCATGACCGGTCTTTTTTTGGTTGGTAAGTTCATCGCTCAGCGCGGCACTAAAACCGCCGCCATCGTGGGTCTCTCCCTGTGGGCTTTTGGATCCTCGTTCTATCTACTTTCGCTCACCTTCCATAGCCCGCTACTTTTCGTGATTGCCGGTTTGATTAGCGGCTTTGGGGCTGGTGTGACCGATGTTTCGATTAACGTCGACGGTTCAGCTATCGAACAAAAACTGGGACGAGCGGCGCTGCCGAAAATGCATGCGGCTTTTTCTATCGGTGCGCTCCTCGGAGCCGGCGTTGGAACGCTGGCCGCCGCGGTTGATTTCGACATTGTGATTCAACTCGGCTTACTGATTGCTCTCGCATACATAGTTCCGATGCTGGGCCTGAAGCACCTTCCAAAAGATAACGGGCTTCACACCGAAGAAGAGAAGGCCGGGAATGCCGGTCCGGTCTTCAGTAAGGTTGTGGTTCTACTAGGTTTGGGGATCTTCGGAATGACCTTGGCCGAAGGTGCTTCCAACGACTGGCTAACCATCGGCCTGGTAGATGACTATGGGCAAGACCACGCCACTGCCGGAGTCGCTTACGCGATTCTGATTGCAGCCATGACCGTGGTGCGTTTCTTCGGAGGCGGTTTGGTTGACCGTTTTGGTAAGGCCATGACTCTTCGCGTAACTGGAATCATCGGTCTCATCGGCCTACTGATCTTGGTTGCCAAGATTAGCGTTCCAATGGCTTGGTTCGGTTCGGCACTCTGGGGTGTCGGCGTAGCTCTGGCGTTCCCACTGTTTCTTTCGGCTGCTGGAGAGCAACCAAACCCTGCTCGCAAGGTGGCCACGGTTAGCACTTTCGGTTATGCGTCTTTTCTAGTTGGCCCACCGCTACTCGGTTTGGTTGCCCAAGGGATTGGCTCAGTGGTCTCGATGTACTGGATCATCCTGTTCTTCATCGGACTATCGGTAATCGTAGCGGGTGCCGCCGGCAATGCCCGAGGTTCAGTTGAATCTATAAAACGCAAGTAAACCGGCAATAGTCACCATCACGGCGGCGATAACCAAATCAAGAATCTTCCAGAACGACGGCTTCGACATCAGACCAGACGCCGCTTTTGCCCCGTAGCCAATCGAAAAGAACCATAAAACGCTTCCGAGCATTGCGCCAAGGCCAAAATACCAAGCGTCCTCTTTGAAGGTATTGGCAATACTTCCAACCAGGATTACTGTGTCGAGGTACACGTGAGGATTTAGCCAAGTCATTGACAGAACAGCAACGAGAACCTGCTTACGAGTTCCCGATTTGCTCTCACCAGTTTTTAGGGAATCGTTCTTAAAGGCCGAGCGCACCGAGCCGTAGGCAAACCACAACAGATACGCAACACCAAACCATCTGAAAACTTCTAACAGCCAATCCAGTTGCAAAATAATGGCACCGAGACCCGCAACACCGGCCGCCATCAAAGTCACATCGGAGACAATGCAGACCAGCACGGTCATCAACACGTATTTACGAGTGAGACCCTGACGAATTACGAACGCATTCTGCGCGCCAATAGCGATGATTAGCGATAGGCCGGTTAGTAGGCCTGGGAGGAATGCGAGCATCCCAATAGTCTACTTAGCGCAGAACTTCTTCGGCGGCGCTGAGTTCCGGTGCCAAGAATCGATCCGGTCCAACACCCTGAACTCCGGCGGAGCGAAGCTTGGCAATGTACTCTCCAGTAACTGCCGCTGGTTTCAGACCAACGCGCATTTCAGTGGCACGGGCTGCCGTGATGTATTCGATTGCCAGAATTCGTCGCAGGTTATCGACAACCTTGCGTAGCTTCATGCCAGCGTGCCACCCCATCGAAACGTGATCTTCCTGCATGGCTGAAGACGGAATGCTGTCTACGCTGGCGGGATTCGCTAGGCGCTTGTTTTCGCTCACCAATCCGGCCTGGGTGTACTGCGCAATCATGAGCCCGGAATCAACACCGGCATCTCCGGCTAGGAACGGTTCTAATCCTGAGTTGCGAGCCCTATCGAGTGCGCGGTCGGTGCGACGCTCGCTCATTGAACCGAGGTCGGTGGCTGGAATAGCAAGGAAGTCGAGCACGTAAGCAACCGGAGCTCCGTGGAAGTTCCCGTTTGAGGTCACTTCGCCATTTTCCAAAACCACCGGGTTGTCGATGGTAGCGGCCAGCTCTCGTTCGGCTACCAAAGTTGCGTAGGTAACAGTATCTCTTAGACCTCCAGACACCTGAGGCGCACAGCGAAGCGAATAGGCGTCTTGAACCTTGGAATCACCATGACGATGCGACGCCACGATCTCGCTTCCCTTTAGCGCGGCGAACATGATTCTCGCAGCCTCGGCCTGGCCAGGGTGCGGACGAAGCGGCTCGTGCAATTCGGGGCGGAAAACCTGGTCGGTTCCCATTTGGCTTTCAACACTCATGGCCGCGATTACGTCGGCGTGGTTCGAAAGCTTTTCTAGATCGTGAATCGCGAGCACCAACATACCGAGCATGCCGTCGGTGCCATTGATCAGAGCCAGCCCCTCTTTTTCTTGTAATTCGAAGGGAGAGATTCCGGCCTCGGCCAGAAGTTCTGGAACTGGGCGCTCGTTGCCGTTGGCATCGGTGGCTCGACCTTCGCCCATGAGCACTAGTGCGCAGTGGGCAAGCGGCGCAAGATCTCCCGAGCAGCCAAGTGAACCGTATTCGTGAACCACCGGGGTAATTCCAGCGTTCAAAAGAGCAGCCATGGTTTCGGCAACAACTGGGCGCACTCCGGTGCGACCGGAGCAAAGAGTCTTGAGACGGTTCAGCATGAGAGCACGAACCACTTCGGTGTCAACCGCTGGTCCCATTCCAGCCGCGTGAGAACGAATCAGTGATTTCTGCAGTTGAACACGGTCTTCCTGCGCGATGTGACGATTGGCAAGAGCGCCGAAGCCGGTTGAGATTCCATAAACCGGGGTATCCCCTTTAGCGAGCGCCTCAATGTGAGCGCGGGTCTTGGCCATGGCCTCGAGAGCATCCTCGCCGATTACAACCTCGAACCCGTGACGGGCCACGTTCACCAAATCGGCACGGGTTAGTCCTGAGGTGTGGATGGTTACTTTGCTCATTGGTTTCCTCTACTTGAAATCTTCTAAAGTGTAAGTCTTATTCACGAGGTTTACGCCCGGACGATAGGCCAAGTGAAGTGCGTTCGGAGAGTTCAGTTGAACAAAGTTTGCGTTCATCCCCACCCTGATTGCACCGATATCACTGCGACGAAGTGCTTTGGCACCGCCCATGGTCGCAGACCAGATAGCTTGTTCCACGGTGAAGTGCATGTCGCGAACGGCAACAGCAATACAGAACGGCATCGAGGTGGTGTAGCTGGAACCCGGATTGCAGTCGGTGGCAAGTGCCACGTCTACTCCGGCATCCCAAAGCTTGCGGGCGTCTGGGTATTGGGCTCTCGTTGAGAACTCGGCACCTGGTACAAGTGTTGCCACGGTGTTCGAGCCAGCCAGTGCATCGATGTCACGCTGGTCGAAGTGGGTGCAGTGATCGGCCGATGCGCAATCCATCTCGACCGCCAACTGAATGCCCCCGCCTTGCTGCAACTGGTTGGCATGAATTCTTGGCTGGAGTCCGGCGGCTTTTCCAGCCGTCAAAATCTCTCGAGCCTGCTCCACGGTGAATGCACCACGGTCGCAGAAAACGTCGATCCACTTGGCGCTGCCTGCCACCCGATTCAGCATCTCGCCGGTGACCAAAGCAACATAGTCGTCTGCTCGACCCTCAAACTCGGAAGGCACAACGTGTGCGCCAAGAAAAGTTGTCTCCGTGGTGTGCTTCGAAGCGATTCGAAGAGCCCGCGCTTCGTCTTCGACGGTTAGACCGTAACCGCTCTTGGTCTCGAAAGTGGTAATTCCAGAAGCCCGCATTTCGGCGGTCAAGCGCCCAAGGTTTGCCTCAAGTTCAGCATCGGTGGCTGCTCGAGTGGCGGATACCGTGGTTCGAATGCCGCCAGCCGCGTAAGGCTCTCCGGCCATACGCGCTGAGAATTCAGAAGCGCGGTCGCCAGCAAACATTAGGTGCGCGTGAGAATCAACGAAACCTGGAAGAAGAGTGCCACCTTGAACATCGATTTGGTTATCGGCTTCCGGGGTCGAGCCCGCATCACCAACCCAGACAACGAGACCTTCTTCAACCACCACTGCGGCGTTATGCAGTTCGCCGAGCAAACCCAAATCCAGACCCTCGTCATTAGTAACGAGAGACCCGATGTTGGTGAAAGCGACACTGCGCACGTTTAGACCCTACTCGGTGTCGAGCATGGGCACGTGAACGTGACGCTCACGAGCTACATTTTTGGCAATGTCGTAGCCGGCATCAACGTGACGAATCACACCGGTACCAGGGTCGTTGGTGAGAACGCGACGAATCTTTTCTCCCGCGAGCGCTGTTCCATCGGCAACAGTAACCTGACCGGAGTGAATCGAGCGACCCATTCCAACGCCACCACCGTGGTGCATGGAAACCCAAGAGGCACCCGATGCCACGTTGAGCATTGCGTTGAGAATCGGCCAGTCGGCTATTGCGTCTGAGCCATCTAGCATGGCTTCGGTTTCGCGGTATGGCGAAGCCACCGAACCACAGTCGAGGTGATCGCGACCGATAACAATCGGAGCGCTAACTTCACCGCTGGCAACCAAATCGTTGAACATCGCGCCGGCTTTGTCACGTTCTCCATAGCCCAACCAGCAAATACGAGCAGGCAGACCCTGGAACTCAATACGTTCCTGAGCCATCTTCATCCAGCGCTGTAGGTGCACGTTATCCGGGAACAGTTCCATCACTGCCTGGTCGGTGCGGTAGATGTCCTTCTTGTCGCCGCTGAGAGCAACCCAACGGAATGGTCCCTTACCCTCACAGAACAGCGGACGAATGTAGGCGGGTACGAAGCCTGGGAATTTGAAGGCGTCGGCGTAACCACCCTTGCGAGCTTCGTCGCGGATTGAGTTTCCGTAGTCGAACACCTCACAACCCTTGGCCATGAAGCCAACCATCGCCTCCACCTGCTTAGCCATTGATTCTTCGGCTCTGCGGGTGAACTCTTCTGGATTGAGCATTGCGTAGGCGCGGGCGTCGTCGATTTCTACACCTTCAGGGATGTAGTAGAGCGGGTCGTGCGCCGAAGTCTGGTCGGTAACGATGTCTACCGGAACATCACGCTTCAGAATTTCCGCGAATACGTCGGCGGCATTTCCAACCACACCGATTGAGATTGCCTTCTTGGCATTCTTGGCAGCAACCGCGCGCTCGATGGCGTCGTCTAGATTGTCGGCAATCTCGTCTAGGTAGCGAGTTTCCACGCGCTTACGAAGTCTTGATTCGTCGATGTCAACGATTAGGCAAGTACCTTCGTTCATTGTTACTGCCAGTGGCTGAGCGCCACCCATTCCACCGCAACCACCGGTGAGAGTAAGTGTTCCGGCAAGAGTGCCGCCGTAACGCTTGTCGGCAATTGCCGCGAATGTCTCGTAGGTTCCCTGAACGATTCCCTGAGAGCCAATGTAAATCCAGGAACCGGCGGTCATCTGCCCATACATGGTTAGACCCATGGAATCTAAGCGGCGGAATTCTGGCCAGTTAGCCCAGTCGCCAACCAGGTTCGAGTTGGCAAGTAGCACGCGCGGAGCCCACTCGTGAGTCTGGAACACTCCAACCGGCTTACCCGACTGCACCAAAAGCGTCTCGTCGTTCTTCAGATCGGTGAGCGTGCGCACGATTGCGTCGAAGCTCTGCCAGTTACGAGCAGCCTTGCCATTGCCTCCGTAAACGATCAGCTCTTCGGGGTGCTCAGCCACCGCTGGATCGAGGTTGTTGTGAAGCATGCGAATGGCAGCTTCCTGACCCCAGCCCTTTGCGGTCATGGTGGATCCGGTTGCTGCGTGCAGGTTGGCGCGTGGATTCTCGTTCATGTTGTAATTCAACTCCTAATCCAACCGCCTAGACCAGAGCTTTTTGCTGGTAGTGTCTGAAATACCAGACAACTAGGACGACGATGAGCGCTAAAGTACCGGCAGCCAGCCGAACACTCGCCATCCTTGGCAACTTAGCAAAAGCCGCGGCCCCGGTTACGGCCGTTTCCCTAGCCAGACAAATCGATGCCCCGAGAAGCAGTACCTACCAACTCCTGCAAATCCTAGAAGCCGAGGGTTTTGTAATTCACTACCCGGAAACCGCCCGATGGGGCATCGGCGTTGCAGCATTCGAGCTTGGAACCGCGTATCTGCGCCACGACCCGCTCGAACGACTAGCCAGGCCGATCCTTCAGCGACTCGTCGTGCAACTAGACGAACTGAATCTGAACTCCACCGCTCAAATGGGCATCCTTGATGGGGCCGAGCTTCTTTACCTCCTCAAGGAGAACCCGAGAAAAGCAGCGGTAGTTGTTACCGATGTTGGAGTTAGGCTTCCAGCGCACCTAACCGCCAGTGGTAGATCCATGCTGGCGCTCCTGCCAACAATCCAATTCAAGGCGCTTTATCCCAGCACCAAACTCATCACCAGGCGAACCGAACAAGGCCCAGAAACATCGAAAGAGCTTCAAGAACTCCTCGCCAAGGAATCAGCCCAGGGTTTCAGCGTTGAGTCGGGCCATGTCTCGGAAGGCCTAAACACCATCGCAGCCGCGGCAACCAACCACCTGAACCTACCAACCGCAGCATTCGCAGTAACCTTTAGAACAGAAGACGCCAACGAAGCAGTTAGCGCGAAGTTAGCAAAACTTGTAATTTCAGCAAGCCGAGAACTATCTAAGCGATTGGGAGCAACCAAGTGACCGAAGACCACAAGTGGCCTAGAGCCGCTCACTGGCTAAAGCCGTTTGCCAACGAAGCCAACATCGACCTCGCCGTCTATGGCGTTTGCGCAAGCCAAACCTCGATCTCCAAAACCGGAGCTAACGAAACTCCTGCCGCCATTCGCCAGGCCCTGCTTCGCTACTCCACCTACAGTTGGAGCCAAAACATCGACCTTGGAGAACTGGTTGCCAGAGACTTCGGTGACTCCGAACACCCCGACTCTCCAGAAGGTGAAGAAACCACCAAGCGCCTAGCCAAGCAAGCTCGGGAAAAAAGTCAACTTGCCATCGCGCTTGGCGGAGACAACTCGGTTACTTTCGCAGCCATGGCCGGTGCTCACGACCTAACAAATGCCGGGCTAATTACCTTCGACGCCCACCACGATCTCCGCGACGGCATCAGCAACGGCTCACCGGTTAGGCGCCTGGTTGAGGCAGGACTTCGCGGAAACAAGATTGTGCAGATAGGCATCAACGACTTTTCAAACTCCCCCGAATACGCAAGAGTTGCCAAACAATTGGGAATCCTGGTTATCACCAGAGCCGAACTTAGAACTCAATCACCCGAAGTCACCTGGCAAAAAGCGATCGACTTTCTGGGTGTCGTTGATTCGATTCACGTAGACATCGACGTGGATGTTTGTGATCGTTCAGTGGTTCCAGCCTGTCCGGCGGCAGCCCCTGGCGGTATCAGTGCCGACGAACTTCGTCAGTTCGCACTATTGGCCGGTAAAACCAATCAGGTAACGAGCCTAGACATAACCGAAATTGATGCCACCATCGACAGTGAAGATCAGCGAACAGTTCGACTCGCGGCGCTACTAATCCTCGAGGCGGCTTCCGGCCTGGCGCTTAGGAATAAATAGAAACAAGACAGAAATCAGAGTCTCTAGCGCGGGCACTGCTCCCAAAAGAGGGTACTGAATCAAGCCAAGCGTTGCGGTTAGACCAACCACCGACGTAACGAGAATGGACAACATTCTCAAGTTAGGTCTCTTCCTCTGAAGAATCGACAACACAATCGCCAGGATTCCAACGGCAATTGGAACGAACAACATCAGAGAAACAATTAGCGCTAGATCTTCCATTCCCTAATGTTACCCCCGTCAGGTCACTGCCAACTCAGGGATTTCTCAGGTTCATAACTTTGAATTGTCGAAGCACTTGCTACCGTCAAAACTCGAAAGGAACATCATGCTTACCTGTCCTAAATGTCAAGAATCCATGCGTACTTATGAGCGAAACGGAGTCAATGTTGACCAGTGCACCAGTTGCAAGGGCATCTTCCTAGACCGAGGTGAACTCGAAGCGCTAATCAACGCGGAGGTTGGTTACACCGAGCAAGCTTCGGTTCGCGACAAAGACAAGTCTTACCAGCAGCCACGAAAGA
>JBEGUF010000030.1:0-3027 GCA_041179025.1 Actinomycetota bacterium
CTCGGGTTACCGGGGCTGCGGGTGCTGTGACTTTGAACTATGTGTTGTCTTTGATTTTCGCTGGAACCGTTTCGATTATGTCGTTCACGTTCGCGGGCGATGCTGTGAGCAAACTAGTGATTTTCTCAAACTGTGCTGATGGCGACGCTTGTAAGCCAACCGTTGCTGCGGCTCAGCCACAGTGGTGGGTCAACGAGATGTTGCCTGCGGTTCTGCTTCTGCTTTTGGTTGAGGCTGCGGTTTACTTCGTGATTACTGCGCGCAATAAAGAAGTTACTGCTGCATAGTTTTCTGGATTAGGCGGAGCTGGGCTTTGCCCAGCTTTTCCTTTACCCAGGGTAGGTCGGGAAGTCTGGCTAGTAGTGGGCCGGCGATAACCGTCATGAGCATGTAGGTGGCGGCGAATGGCACGATGTTTGGGTTCAGCCCAGCGCTTACGGCAAGGCCGGCAATGATGATGGAGAACTCGCCTCTTGGGGTGAGGGCTAGGCCGGCACGCCAGCGTCCGGGGATTCCGATCTGGTTCTTTCTGGCGGCAAGGTAGCCGGTTAGGAACTTGGTGGCCATGGTTACTGCGGCGAGGGCGGCGGCGGGCAGAAGTGCTGGAGGGATGTCGGCAGGGTTGGTTTGGATACCGAAGTAGACGAAGAAGATCGCTCCGAAGAAATCACGCAGCGGGCGCATTTTGGTGGCGGCTTCTGAAGCCACCTTTCCAGAGAGGCTAATGCCAACTAGGAAAGCACCAACCGCGCTGGAAACCTTAACTTCGGTGGCGAGGCCGGACACCAGAATGGCGAGGCCGGCCACTCCGATGATTAGCGATTCGATGTTGGTGGTGGTGAAGAAGCGCGAGATTGTTTTACCCCAAAAGTAGCTGATGGCGATAATCGCGGTAACCAGACCAATGGCAACGCTCACCGAGATCACCCCCTCCATCAGGCTGGCGCCGACTGCAACAGCAGATAGCACTGGCAGATAGAAGGCCATGGCGAGATCTTCGAGCACGAGCACGGAAATGACGGTTGGAGTTTCTCGGTTCGAGAGGCGCCCGAGCTCTTTTAGAAGCCTTACGGCAACACCGGAACTGGTAACCCAGGTAACGCCAGCGAGGATGAATGAACCAACCGGTCCCCAGCCCATGAGCCAACCTGCGATGAAGCCGGGGGTGGCATTGAGCAGTGCGTCGAGCAGGGCGGTGGTTTTGTTTTTACTCAGGTTCTTAACGAGCTCTTTGGGGGAGTATTCAAGACCGAGCATGAGAAGCAGAATCACTACGCCGATTTCTGAGCCGATGGCTAAAAACTCACGGCTCTCGGTGAGCGGGAAGTAGCTTCCGGCACCGAGCAGTAGACCTAGGGTCATGTAGAACGGGATTGCGGATTGTTTGATTCTCTTGGCAAGGCGGCTCAGTAGGCTGAGCGCGAGTAGCACACTACCTACCTGGATGAAGATTACCGACTCGTGACCCATGGCAATTAGCCGCGGGTGTTGGAGAGGATTTCGGCGAATTCGTCGAGGCCAGCTCGGGTTCCAACCGCCACCAAAATATCTCCAGACATTAGGTCTTGGTTAGGTTTCGGGCTGGCAATAACGGTGAGTTCCCGAACGATGGCAACCACGCTCACGCCGGTTTTGGAACGGGCATGAGTGTCACCCAGTTCGGCGTCGATGTATTTGGAATCGGCTGGAAGAGAAAGGTGTTCGGTGAAGATGCCTGGCACGGTGTCGCTGATTTTGCTCAGTTGGTCGATCAGGGTGGCTTCGCCAAGTAGCACGGCAAGCGCACTGGCTTCGGCGGCGGTCAGGACTAGCGAAGCGGCTGTGGCATCCGGGTCTTCAGCTGAATAGATGGCCACCTCTCGACTGCCATCGCGGTGGGTGAGCACGCCGAGGCGCGCTCCTTCCGCAGTGATGATGTCGTCTCGGAAGCCGATACCGGAAAGATCTACTCGTTCAACTCTTACGCCCATGCCTTAATCGTAACTGGCAAGCCTGAACGGTTGAATCCAAATTTGGCTAGCGCTTCACCCTATTCCGAAGCCAAACGACAAATAGGTACAGCCAGGTTGGCACGAGTAGCGCGGGAGCAACAACGCTTAAGGTTCCGACAACCGCACCTTGCCCAGTTTCTGTGCACACGTCGTTTTGGTCGCAAATGGCAACCGGCCCGCCAAAAATTGTCATTAGTACTAGTAGAGCCATAAGCAGGGGCCCTGCTGCTGTAGCCATCCATGCGAAGTAGTAGCTCTTCAGCTTTCGTTCCTCAGGCGTTGCGTCGCTCGATTTGCTAAGCCTGGTTCCGAGCAGAATAAAGAATCTGATCAAGGCAACGATGAACAAAACCAATGCGACCGGGGTGGTTAGGAATGAGAACCAAGGGAGCACACCCCAAGGGCAGTTACTTCCGTTGCAGCCGGGAGTTAGGGTCGCTCCAACGATTCCAATTACAAATGGGGCCACCGCAAGGATTGGAGAAAGGCTCATGATCATCAGTGATGCGATGCGTTTTTTGTAGATCTCTGTGTTCGTCATTGAAACCCCAATTCTTCTCAGTTAGAAAATGTGTAGAAATTAGAAGTGCGACCGCCCATTACGTTAGTTATCGCAATTAGCGAGGGGCCAATTGCAAAAACTACAACAAGCAAAAGTAGGGCAACCAGTGCGAGAACTATTACACCCTTGTTAGATTTTGGTTCTTTTTCTTCTGGCACTCGATCCCCCAATCGGTCTTGCGTTAATCATTAGTCTTTAGCCCCAGAATTTCAAGGGTGTGGCCGATTACTTCTGGCCAGGGCATTTAGCTGAGTCTAGGTAGCCAAACTCATCGGTTTTGGGTTGACCATCGAGGATGAAAAGCCCGACAAATCCGGAGCCAGGATTTTTCATTTGGAAATAGGTTTCACTAAACGGTTTGATGTTTAGGCATCGTTCCAACATGAAACTTTCGGATGGAAGGTAGAGGTAGTGAGCACTGCCTGATTTGTCGAGCACGAATTCTGTGCCCTTTGGAAGCTTAATGTCTTTAAG
>JBEGUF010000031.1:0-6223 GCA_041179025.1 Actinomycetota bacterium
GTCGTGTGCGATGAAGAGATACGACATACCGAAATCGTCGCGGATGTCGGTGAGCAGGTTTACCACCTGGGCCTGAATTGACACGTCTAGGGCCGAAACTGGCTCATCACAGACGATGAACTTCGGCTTTAGAGCAATTGCACGCGCGATACCGATACGCTGGCGCTGACCGCCAGAGAACTCGTGCGGGTAGCGGTCGTAGTGCTCTGCGTTTAGGCCAACGCGCTCGAGAAGGTCCTGCACAGCGCGCTTCACGCCTTCCTGCGGCTTGATGTTGTGCACCTCAAACGAAGCGCCGATGATTGCACCAACCGACTGTCGAGGGTTCAGCGAAGATTGAGGGTCTTGGAAGATCATCTGCATTTTGGTGCGAAGCGGCTTCATCTTGGCGTTTGAATAGCCGGAGATTTCCTCACCCTCGAATTTGATAGAACCAGAGGTTGGGTCGTATAGCTTCAGGATGGTGCGGCCGGCAGTTGACTTACCGCAACCAGACTCCCCCACCAAACCAAGGGTTTCGCCCTCATTCAGCGTGAAACTGATGCCATTTACAGCCTTGTTTGTGCCCCGCTCGCGCGAGAAAATTCCGGAACCGGCAACTGGGAAGAATTTCGCCAGGTCGGTGACTTCTAGAAGCGGCTGATTCACTTAACTTTTTCCTTGCTGTCGTAAAGGTGGCAGCGAACCAAGTGGTTTGGAGCAACCGCTTTGAGTTCTGGTGAGCTATCGCACGTGCCGCTAGGTAGTTCAGATTTTCTCGAGCATCGGGCTGCAAATGCGCAACCATCGCCTAGCTTGATCAGTGACGGAGGCTGGCCCGGGATGGCACGAAGGCGCTTGCCATGACCCTGGTCCATGCGGGGAATCGAATCCAGTAGACCAACTGTGTAAGGCATCATCGGGTTCTCGTAAAGATCGTTCACCGTGGCGCTCTCAACCAGGCGACCACCATACATAACGTTCACTCGGTCGGCTGCTCCGGCAACAACACCCAAATCGTGGGTAATGAGGATAACTGCCATTTGAAACTGCGTCTGAATGTCCCGAAGCAGCTTCAGAATCTGAGCCTGGACGGTTACGTCAAGTGCAGTAGTTGGCTCATCGGCGATCAGCACCTTTGGGTTGTTCATTAGAGCCATTGCGATCATTACTCGTTGACGCATACCGCCGGAGAACTGGTGTGGGTAGGCAGCCATTCGCTCGTCGGGGTTGGCCACTCCCACCAGCGTTAGTAGCTCAATAGCGCGGTCTCGGCTAACCTTCTTGTCGACTTCGTTGTGCACCTGGTGTGCCTCAATCAACTGGTCGCCAATGCTGTAGTAAGGGTGCAGTGCCGACATCGGGTCCTGGAAAATCATCGCCACATCTTTGCCACGAATCTTTCGCAATTCGTCGTTTGACATGCCGATTAGGTCAACTTCGCCCTGGTCGGTTTTTAGAATTACCGAACCGGTGATGGTGGTTCTAGAAGTAGGCAGCAAACCCATGTAGGCCAGGTTGGTTACAGACTTTCCGGAACCAGACTCACCTACGATTGCTAGAGTTTCACCCGCCTGTAGGTCGAACGTAACTCCAGCAACAGCCTTAACCACGCCGTCTGGGGTCTTGAACTCAACGCGAAGGTCGCGAACTGAGAGTAGAGACATTAGACCCTCACTCTCGGGTCGATGAAGGCGTAGACGATATCGAGAATCATGTTCATGATGACCACGATTGCCGCGGCCAAAATCGTTGTTCCAACAATCACCGGTAGGTCGATGTCCACCACGGCGTTGAGCGAAAGGCGTCCCATGCCAGGAAGGTTGAAAACCGCCTCGGTGAGAATAGCTCCACCGAGCAAACCGGCGAAGTCGAGCCCGGCCATGGTTACAATCGGCGCCATAGCAGCGCGGAGAGTGTGTTTACCGAGGATCACTCCGTCTGAGAGGCCTTTTGCTCGTGCCGTTCGGATGAAATCCTCGGTTGAAATCTCTAAGATTTGGCTTCGAACGAAGCGGGTGTAGATGGCCGAGTAAGCAAATGCCAAGGTAACCCAGGGAAGAACCATGCTCAGGAACCAGCCACCGATGTCCTCATCGGGAGCGGTGTAACCTCCAGCAGGGAAAGGCGACCAATCGACTTTGATTACTAGGAACACAATCAAAATCAAACCGGTAAGGAACGTCGGCAGTGAAGTACCGATCAAAACGAAAGCGGTTGACAAGGTGTCCCAGATTTTGCCTCTGTATTTAGCTGCAATAATTCCCAGACCCACACCAACCACGAGCCACAGAATTAGTGAACCAACGGCTAGTGCGATGGTGACCGGGATTGCGTCGAAGATTAGGTCGGTTACGCAGGCGTGCTGCTGAAACGAGTAACCGAACGAAGGAGCAGCACAGTAGATGGTAGCGGCACCCTCACCGAAGGTGCGTCCGGCAAAGAGGCCAACTAGGAAAACCCAGTACTGCTCGAAAAATGGTTTGTCATAACCCAAACGCTTACGGTTTGCCTCGATGATTCCTGGGTCATTACAGTTCTTGCCACAGGTGAGCGAAGCCGGGTCGTATGGGAGTAAAGCAAAAATTAGGTAGACGGTAAAACTAACCGCAAGCAGGATAAGCAAAGTTATGCCGATTCTGCGTGAGATGTAGGCCACAAGACCGTTCATCATTTCCTTTCAGGGTTGCGGTTTTTGATGTTTTGTGAAGGTCCGTGGTGTTTGGGGGAAACCCAACACCACGGCAAAATCAACTATGTGTTACTTAATGATGTTGAGGTCACCGAACGACAATGCGCCCTGTGGCTCCCAGAAGTAAGCTCCACCGATCTTTGAACCCCACATTTCCTGAGTCTTCGAGAAGACACCAGGAATTACCCACATTTGGTCCATTGCGTACTTGTTTAGTGCTGCCCATTCTGCACCCTGCTTCTTACGGTCAGGTTCAGTCAAGTTAGCGTCTGAACGCTTCTTGAACTCTGCATAGGCTGGGTCTTCCCAGTTCTGTGACATTGGGAATCCACCTTCAGCAGTGAACAACTCAGGGATAACGGTTGAAGCGTTAGCCCAGTCTGGAGCCCAACCACCGGACGATAGGTCGCCCTGCTTGGTTGCGTCTAGAACTACCGAGTAGTACTTGCCTGGCTCGATGTAGTTGAACTTCATGGTCACTCCGATGGCCTCCATCGACTCAATCCAGATGGCAGAAGCCTTCTTGTTGGTCTCGGTGTCAGGAATGTCATAGAAGATACCCTGCTTAGGGTCGGTTGCACGAGCGTAAAGGGCTGGACATTCGGTCTTTGCCTGCTCCATTAGAGCCTTGGCCTTCTCGATGTTACCTTCTGGCTTCCAGTCCTTGTCGTCGGTTGCATAACCGGTCTTAGCGTAGTCAAGACCCATTAGAGGCTTGATAACACCGTCGGCTGCATCACCATTGAACGCCTGACCACCGGCAAGGGTGATCAAAGAATCGAAGTTCTTTGCGTAGTAGATGGCCTGACGAACAGGAAGACAGTTCAGCTTCTTCACGTTCACAGCTGCGTAACGAACGTATGGGTCGTAAACGTTTAGAGCGCGTCCCTTGTACTTCTCAAGAACGTTACCCTCATCGTCGAACACGGCCGATAGGTTGGTAGGCAAGATGGCGTCTAGAGAGACAGCAGTCTTGTCCTTGTCAGCAAGGATGATCTGGTCGCGAACTTCTTCTGCCTGACCAAACTTAACTACAACCTTGTCTGGGAACGCACGGTTTGCGCGAAGTGGGTCCGAAGAACCATTCCACTTGTCGTTGCGAACTAGAACCATCGAGTCGTTTACCTTGTATGACTTGATCTTGTATGGACCGGTCGATACTGGGTGCATGTCGTACTGGTCACCGTCATCCTTAGCCTTTGGTACTGGGCTAAATGATAGGTAGGTAACGGTGTAGTTGAAGTCACCAACAGCACGCTTCAGGTTGAAGGTGATGGTCTTTGAGTCTTCAGAACACGTGATGGCCTTGTCGAACGATGCAGTGTCGTTTGCTGCGTCGGTTGAGTAAGGGCCCTTGTAGGTTGAAGAACCGTCTTCAGCGCTTGGGATGTCTAGCATTCCAATTGCGTAAGTTGGACCATCGGTGATGATGTCGGTCGCGAAGGTACGCGAAACACCGTACTTGATGTCTTCACAGGTGATTGGGCTACCGTCTTCGAAGGTTACTCCATCGCGTAGGGTGAACTCCCAGGTCTTGTTTCCGTTCGAAGAGCGACCGGTGTCGGTAGCTAGATCGGGAACAACGGCCGAACCAGCAGCACCTTCGGCACGGTCGTAGGCAGTCAGCGTGCGCTGAAGGTACGAACCGAACCATGCGATGTGCATGCCGGTGTAGTTACGCTGTGGATCCGCGTGGGTCCATGACTCAGCGTTTGTCAGGTACGTGATGGTACCTCCGGCATTCGCAGGAGCACAGCCAGTTAGCAGTCCTCCAGCAAGTACCGTTGCCGTAACGGTAGCTAGCGCTACCTTTAGGCTTTTCTTGCCTTTCAACATTTCACCCTCCTAGGTTGATGTTTTGTTTATTACTCCGGGTGGAGTAAGTCTTATGTCTCACTCTTTGGATCTAACGCATCTCTCAATGCATCACCGAGCAAGTTGAATGTAAGAACCAGCAGAACCAGTGCCAAAGTTGGAATGAAGAAGTAGACCGAGTTGTTCATCATGTACTTGGTTGAGTCCGCGATGATGGTTCCGAGGGTTGGCATTGGTGGTTGAACACCGATACCGAGATAAGAGAACACTGCTTCGGCGCTTAGGTAGCCTGGCAGTGCCAATGAAACGTAGATGATAATCGGCGTCCAAACGTTTGGAAGCACCTCTTTGACTAGGATTCTGAAGTTCGACGCGCCAAGAGCTCTAGCGGAGAGCACGAAATCACGCTCACGAATCGAGATCACCTGGGAACGAATGATTCGGCTCAGATAAGGCCAACCGAAAATTGCGAAAATCATGATGAGGTAGAGGATTCTGGCTTCATTACCCTGAATGAATCCCGATTTCTCCATGCGCTCAATGGTTGGAGCGCTCAGAGCAATGATCATGAAGAAAGTTGGGAAAGCGAGCAGGAAGTCGGTGAATCTTCCGATGATGCCATCGATGCGGCCTCGGAAGTAACCGCCCACGATTCCCATAAACAAACCAAGTAATACCGTGAAAAGTGTGGCGGAGAGCGCAATTAGGAAGGAGACGCGGGCGCCGAAAAGCATTCGAGCCAGTAGGTCGTAACCAACACCCGGAATTACTCCAAGTGGGTGTTTTTCGCTGATGCCGTTCCAGTCGCCAGGCACTTCACCGCGGCTATCTAGGGCGTCTTCGTCGCGGGCGTTTGGGTCGATTCCGGCCAACGAGTAGATAAGCGGCGCCAAAATGACGGAGAGGATAGCGAGAACGGCAACAACAAGGGAGGGAATGGCTACCTTGTTGCTCTTAAATCTGCGCCATGCCAGTTCACGCGGGCTGTGGCCCGACATCTTCTGTTCGGCTTTCTTGCTAAACACTCCCCCAATCTACTCCGAAAGCGCTTCCAATGCTTAGGTAAAGGTCATTACTAGGTAACGAATTGGTAAAACATCTAGGTGGCCAACTATTTTGTGCGTTTCCAGCCACCTTTCGGGCCCTGCTGCGCTCGATTGCTTAGTTGCAAAGACCCCAGAGCAATTGCTAGTTCTGCGCTGGTTAGACCAGCCGCTGCGGAAATGCGAGCGAGTGGCTGCTCATGATTGGTTAAGAAGTCGTAGGTTCGAAGCTCCAGTGCTCCAAATTGCTCTTCTTGAGAAGTGTTTAGAGCACTCCAACCCAGTTCCGCTGGTAGTTCCGCTGGATCAAGAAGCAATTCGGCCAAATTGTCTCGAATTAGGCGATTGCATCCGGCCGAGCTTGGTGAAGTAATAGGCCCGGGGACTGCAAATACGCGTCGCCCTAGTTCGGCACAGTGCGTGGCAGTATTCATTGATCCCGAACGCCAGCCCGCCTCGGTGACAACCAAAGCACTCCCCAAAGCTGCAATGATTCTGTTTCGCTGCAGGAAGCGCCATCTGGTTGGCTTTGAATTCGGCGCCATTTCACTCAGCAGTAAGCCTGAGTGACCTATCTGTTCAAATAAGTCCCAATTTCCAGCAGGGTAGAGATTATCGAGCGAGCCGGCCATAACCGCGACTGTGCGGCCTCCTTGCGCCAAAGTGCTTCGATGGGCAACCGAATCAACCCCCA
>JBEGUF010000032.1:0-14352 GCA_041179025.1 Actinomycetota bacterium
GACATTCCGGATCGCCTGCATCTCAAGGAAGCGGTATCGCTATTGAGGATTAACGGACTACGTGGAATGCTAAACCGAATCAAGCGACAGGTTCGCGAAAAATCGGCATGAGCTGGTTAGACACTTATCGAGACATCGCCGGGGTCAGGCTAAACATGGTGGCTAACGGAGCTGGCAAGTTTGTTGGCTCGGACGGCTCCAGCAGAAGCATTAGCAATTCCAACGACCGCGAACTGATTGTGCATCTGAGAAGCATGTCCGATGTGTATGTGACTGGCGGAAACACAGCCCGAAACGAGCGTTACAAGACACCCACAAAAGGGAAACTTGCAATAATCTCCAGGAAGAGCTTGGGCGATGCCAATCAGATCTGGCTAAACCCGCCCGAGAGTGAGAATCTAGCCAACTGGGTAATCGCAAAGCTTCAGAGCCTTGGCTACACAAGAGTTCTTCTCGAGGTTGGCCCATCCTTGGCACGACAGTTCCTAGAGGCAGATTACGTTGACGAGTTTTGTCTCACCATCACCGATGGAAACCTTGACACCGCCGAAAAAGTGGTTAGCAACCTCGGTGGGAAACTTGTGCCTGCTGAACACTTCGAAATTGCAGGAACCCTGTTCACGAAGTGGCGGCGTGGCAACGAATAACAGCCCATTTTGCCAATATCCTAGACAGGTGCTTGAGCTTGAAATCGATGAGAGCGCTAACGCTGAATTTCGCTTAGCCGCCAACTCACTAACCAACGCGAACATCCGCAGTGAAGTTATTGTGGATCAAATCGACGCTCCCAAGAACCTCTCGAGACACGCTATAGCTTTCTCTTGCGATGTTCGTGCTCAGGAAGAAGATTCATCAATCTTTCGTGGCACCGGTCGCTTTATCCTTCTCTGGGATGATGTGCCCCAAGACTCCTGGACCAATAATTACCGAGTAATTCTTTATGCGAAGTCTCCACTAGAAACCGATATCGGCTTCGACGACGACTCGGCCGAGATTGCTTGGGCTTGGCTGATGACTTCGCTTGAGCAGCACGAAGCAACCGTTGATGTTGCCGGCGGAACCACTACCCGAGTACTTTCAGTTGGGCACGGAACACTGGCTGCGCAGTCTCACCACGCAGAACTAGAAATTCGGGCCAGTTGGTGCCCCACCAACGACAACCTTGCCGGGCACCTCGAAGCATGGGTAGACCTTATTTGTATGATGAGTGGGCTTTCGCTTCACGGCGAAGGGGTTAGCCAAATTGACAGAAGAAGTTGAGCAGCCAGAACCGGTTGAGCTTCCTTTAAGAAATGTCTCGGTGGCAGATGTCTTCCATGTGGAGACGGATGGCGAACTACTTGGAGCACTTGAAAATCTAAAACTTGGTCATGGTCCATTGGCCATCGACGCCGAGCGCGCCAGTGGATTCAGATATAGCAGCAGGGCTTACCTAATTCAGGTGCACCGAACTGGATCCGATGTATTTCTCATCGATCCCATCGAAATATCCAGTTCAGATGCGTGGAAATCTTTCGCGGAGTTCTGCAACTCAATCACTTGGATCCTCCATGCAGCTACACAAGATCTCGGATGTTTGGCCGAGGTAGGCTTAGTGCCGCCCGAAATAATTGACACTGAACTTGGATCCAGAATCCTGAACCTGCCAAGGGTGGGCCTTGGAGCCGCGTGCGAACAACTGCTGGGCTTTCGTCTGGCCAAAGAGCACTCTGCTGCCGATTGGTCTATCCGGCCGTTGCCTACAGGTTGGTTGAACTACGCGGCCCTAGATGTCGACGTCCTACCCGATCTGGCTAAGGTCTTGATGGAACAGTTGGAGATAGCCGGCAAGCTCGACTGGGCCAAGCAGGAATTTCACTCGTTACTAAGTTTCAAACCAAAGCCACAGGCGCCGGATCGATGGCGATCGATGACTGGTCTACACGAGGTAAAAGACGAACGTCGTCTTGCGGTTGCCCGAGAAATGTGGCTGGCGCGAGATCAGTTGGCTCGGGAGAAAGACACCGCAGGTGGGCGATTGGTTCCAGACGCATCTATCGTTGCTCTGGTTAAATCAACAGTAACCAGCAGGTCTCAGTTGGCTTCGCTCAGTTCATTTAATGGAAGAGCGGCTCGAACCTATCTCGATTTATGGTGGGACGCGTATTCGAAGGGTCTTGCGACCAAGGACCTGCCGGCGCTGAAACTACCTCAGACAGGAATTCCGAATCACCGAAACTGGCCAAACCGCTACCCGCATGCGGACTCTCGCCTTCAGACATTAAAGCCGGTTATGGCTGATCTTGCACTTGAGCACGAATTGCCCTTGGAGAATTTGTTGCAACCAGATCTACTCAGACAAGTTGCCTGGGAACCGGAGTCCGACATTGCAAATCAGTTAAGAGAACTGGGAGCCAGAGATTGGCAAATTAATTTAGTCGCCGAGAGAATCAGCGCTGCTCTGGAAGCCTTGAATCAGTAATCTCGTCAAGTTTCTTGGCGTGCGGAACTTTGGCACCGAGAACCTGTGCCACCACATCGTGTGCGATTTGCTTTGCGGTCAGACCCACTCGCTCGAGAATTTCGTCTCTCGATGCGTGCTCTAGGAATTCGTCGGGTAGACCAATTTCGTTAAGAGCTGTGTCAATTTGAGCGGTTCGCATGTCCTGGCGAATTCGGGTACCGATGCCGCCAACCTTTACGCCGTCCTCGATTGTTACTACCAAGCGGTGTTTCGCAGCTTCCGCTAGAACGGTCTTTGGCACTGGCACTACCCAGCGAGGATCGATTACTGTAGCGCCAATTCCCTGTGACTTCAGTAGTTCTGCCGTCTCTAACGCTGTGGTGGCCATTGAGCCGATTGCCACGATTAGGACGTCTTTTGCGGGCGATTGGTAAAGGTAATCAACGCCATCTTCCGAGCGAGAGATGGCTTCGATGCTAGTTTCGGCAACTCCCTTCGGGAATCGAATCACGGTTGGGGCGTCGGCTACCGCTACTGCCTCGCGCAATTCTTCGCGAAGGCGCATGGCATCGCGTGGAGCAGCTATTTGGATGTTGGGGACAACCTGAAGGATCGAAAGATCCCACATGCCATGGTGGCTTGCTCCATCAGGACCGGTCACACCAGCACGGTCGAGCACGAAGGTCACCCCGGCATTGTGTAACGCCACGTCCATGAGCACCTGGTCGAAGGCGCGGTTTATGAACGTCGCATAAACAGCAACGACCGGGTGCAAACCACCGAACGCCATGCCAGCGGCCGACGCCACGGCGTGTTGCTCAGCGATACCGACATCGAAAACGCGGTCAGGGTACTTGGTGGCAAAAGCATCCAAACCCACCGGAATCGTCATGGCTCCGGTGATACCAACGATGTCTTCACGCTTGTCTGCGATGGCAACAATTTCTTCGCGGAAAACGTTGGTCCAAGACTCACCACCCGAAACTTCAAGAGACTCGCCGGTGGTTGGGTCGATCTTGCCAACCGCGTGGAACTGGTCGTCCTCGTGAAGCATTGCGGGATCGAAACCCTTACCCTTTTGGGTCATTACGTGCACGATAACCGGGCTGTTGTACTTCTTAGCCTGTTTCAAAGCGTGCTCAAGAGCCTCAAGGTCATGGCCGTCGATTGGGCCGATGTACTTGATGTCTAGGTTTGGATACATGGTAGCTGGCGCCATGGTCTCCAGCACGCTTTTACCGGCTCCCCTGGCGGCGTTGAAAACAAGGCGACCTAAGGCACCGAAACCGTAGAAGAACTTCTTGCTGGAACGGTACATGCGCTTGTAGAGGCGGTCGGTGCGAATGTTGTTTAGGTGCTTCGCCAAGCCACCGATGGTTGGAGCGTAAGAACGGCCATTGTCGTTGACAACAATTACCAATTTCCGGTCGTTTTCGTGAGTTATGTTGTTGAGCGCTTCCCAGGTCATACCGCCGGTGAGGGAACCGTCACCGAGAAGAGCAATAACGTAACGATCGTCTTGACCTGAAAGTTTGAAGGCTTTAGCGATGCCATCGGCCCAAGAAAGCGAGCTGGACGCGTGTGAGCTTTCAACCACGTCGTGTTCAGATTCTGAGCGCTGCGGGTAACCGGCAATACCGCCTTTTCGGCGAAGTGTACTTAGGTCTCTTCGGCCAGTTAAGAGTTTGTGCACGTAAGACTGGTGCCCGGTGTCGAAAATGATCGGGTCTTGGGGAGAATTGAAGACACGGTGAATTGCAACGGTGGTTTCGACCACTCCGAGGTTAGGGCCAAGATGCCCTCCAGTTTTTGCAACCGACTGCACCAGATGTTCTCTAATCTCGCCGCAAAGCTCAATCAGATCGGCAGAGCTCAGCGAATCTAGGTCTCTAGGGCCGTTGATGTTTTCGAGAATCGCCATAAAAATCTAAACCCCCTAAGTCCCGGGTTTATGCCACCAATGATCTAAGAACGTATTGCAAAATACCACCGTTGCGGTAATAGTCGGCTTCTCCAGGGGTATCAATTCGAACCACTGCGTCGAAGGTTACATCGGCTTTGCCTGCTGGTGAATGCGCGGAAGGCTTGGCGATAACCTTAACGGTCTTCGGTGTTATACCGTCATTGAGGGCAACGATTCCCTCAATTGAGTACACCTCGGTTCCGTCGAGACCTAGGCTCGCTGCGGTTTCGCCGGCCGGATACTGAAGTGGAACCACGCCCATACCGATTAGGTTGCTTCGGTGAATTCTCTCAAAACTTTCGGCAATTACGGCCTTCACACCAAGAAGACTGGTGCCTTTAGCCGCCCAGTCGCGCGATGAACCCGTGCCGTATTCCTTGCCACCAAGCACCACTAGAGGAGTGCCTTCCGCACGATAGTTCTCAGATGCATCAAAGATAAAGCTCTGTGGCGCATCGGCAAGCGTAAAGTCGCGAGTGTAACCACCCTCAACACCATCAAGTAGGAGGTTCTTGAGGCGAATGTTGGCAAATGTTCCGCGAATCATTACCTCATGGTTGCCGCGACGAGATCCATAGCTGTTGAAATCGGCACGAGCAACGCCTAGACCGGTGAGGTACTTGCCAGCTGGAGAGTCAGCCTTGATGGAGCTTGCTGGGCTGATGTGGTCGGTGGTTACCGAGTCACCGAGCAGAGCAAGCACTCGGGCACCCGAGATGTCCTTGACTGGATCAGGGGTCATGGTCATACCGTCGAAGTACGGCGCTTTCTGCACGTAGGTCGACTGGGAATCCCAGGCAAAAGTAGCACCGGTCGGCGTTGGCAGACCCTTCCAGCGAGCATCGCCCTCGAAGACGCTGCCGTACTGTTTCTTGAACATGTCTGAGTTGATCGATGAGTCGATAGTCGACTGAACTTCTTCAGCGCTAGGCCAGATGTCGGCAAGGAAGACGTCGTTGCCATCTTTGTCTTTACCAAGTGAGTCAGACTCGAAATCGAAGTTCATGGTTCCGGCCAAGGCGTAGGCAATAACCAGTGGCGGTGAAGCAAGGTAGTTCATCTTCACGTCAGGGCTAATGCGACCTTCGAAGTTTCGGTTGCCCGAAAGAACAGCAGTTACAGCTAGGTCGTTGGTCTGAATCGAAGACGAAATGTGTTCATCAAGCGGGCCGGAGTTACCGATACAGGTTGCACAACCATAGCCGACGAGGTTAAAACCAAGAGCGTCGAGGTCGTCGTTTAGACCAGCCTTCTCGTAGTAGTCGGTGACAACCTTAGAGCCCGGAGCAAGCGAGGTCTTAACCCAAGGCTTGGCCTTTAGTCCCTTGGCCACAGCGTTGCGAGCTACTAAGCCGGCTGCCAGCATGACCGAAGGGTTTGAGGTGTTGGTGCAAGAAGTAATCGAAGCAATGGTGACATAGCCATTGTCGATGGTGTAGTCCTTGCCTTCAACCAGGCTCGGGTTCGACACCTGGTCTGTGTAGGAAGGAAGCACATCGTTGAAAGCCGCTTTGGCTTTAGAAAGCTCAATGCGGTCCTGCGGACGCTTTGGCCCGGCGATTGAGGTTTTAACGGTGCTTAGGTCTAGCTCGAGGTACTCGCTGTAGATTGGCTCGATGCTCGGATCGTGCCAGAGCCCCTGGGCCTTGGTGTAGGCCTCAACTAGCGCGACTTCTTCATCGGAACGACCGGTGATGCGTAGGTAGTCGAGGGTCACTTCATCAATTGGGAAAATTGCCACGGTTGAGCCAAACTCAGGGCTCATGTTTCCGATGGTGGCGCGGTTTGCTAGCGGAACAGACGAAACGCCATCGCCATAGAACTCTACAAATTTGCCAACAACGCCATGCTTACGAAGTTGCTCGGTGATTGTTAGAACCACGTCGGTTGCAGTAACACCGGTCGGAATGGCTCCGGTTAGTTTGAAACCAACAACTCGCGGGATAAGCATTGATACCGGCTGACCGAGCATGGCGGCTTCGGCCTCGATGCCACCAACACCCCAGCCAAGTACTCCGAGTCCGTTGACCATAGTGGTGTGCGAGTCGGTGCCCACACAGCTGTCTGGATAGGCCTGAAGTTCTCCGTTTACCTCACGAGCCATCACGGTGCGAGCAAGGTACTCGATGTTCACCTGGTGCACGATACCGGTGCCTGGAGGTACAACTTTGAAGTTGTCGAAGGCGGTTTGACCCCAACGGAGGAACTGGTAGCGCTCGCCGTTTCGCTGGTATTCCAGTTCAACGTTTCTCTCGAAGGCTTCAGGGCTTCCGGCCACGTCGATGATGACCGAGTGGTCAATGACCATCTCTGCTGGTGCAAGTGGATTGATGCGCTTCGGATCTCCTCCGAGAGCAGCAACTGCTTCACGCATGGTGGCTAGGTCGACGATACAAGGCACTCCGGTGAAGTCCTGCATGATTACACGAGCTGGCGTGAACTGGATCTCAGTGTCCGGTTCTGCGGATGGGTCCCAACTGGCAAGCGCCTTGATTTGGGCAGCCGTTACGTTGGCTCCATCTTCGGTTCGAAGCAGGTTCTCCAGAAGAATCTTTAGGCTGTAAGGCAGCTTCGGAGCGTTGAGAGAATCTAGGCGAAAATACCGGTATTCCTTGTCGCCAACCTGCAACTTCGCTGCGGCATCGAAACTATTCACCTTTGACATCAAATCTCCTACGAAACAAACTAAAGCAAGTCAAAACTACCACTACTTTTTTGAACGAAGGGTGTCCTTGGCACTCAACCATGTGAACCAAATAGTCAGTGCGTAAAGAGGTGTTCCCAGAGCTAATTTGGCTATGCCAAGAGCTGCCACCTGCTCGGATATATAAAGCGGGAGCTGAACCACCAACCGAAGGGCGAACATCGAAATCCACATAATCGTGATCCAGTTGTACCTACGAAACAAAGTCTTATCTTTGCGCCAAGTTTGGCTCCTCCCGCCGAGGAAAGCCAGCAAAAAACCGAGCAGCGGATAACGAAATAGTACCGACAGTGTCAGCGCCGAAAGATAGGCCGCATTGGTGAGTAGGCCTGGCACGAAGTAGTCGGCAGCATGGGTGTTGTCTAGTCCGTCGCGCAAAGGAAGATAAATGGAAATTGCCAGTCCAACTAGACCAGCGAATGCCTGCGTTAGCGGTCTTTTGCGGATCATCTGGATGACGAGAAAGACCACGGCAACGGATCCCGCGCAAACGGCAGACCAAAGCACGTTCAGAGTGATACTAAACATGGTGACGTAGATAGTTCCGGGGATGAGGGACTCTAAGATTCCGATTGGTCCGCCGAGAGTTGCGAGAATCGACTTTCCCGACTGGCTAGTTTCACCGTTTGAGGTCTCAAGGCCCAAACGCTTGGCAGCAACGTCTTTCTGACTTGACATGAAAACTACAGGCCCGACTTTGGTGGCACAAAGTTGCCATCTGGCACCTTCAGCGGAAGTGGTTCACGCGGCGGCAGGGGTGAATTGCCTCGGTCAATCACAAGAGCCCTGAAAATCTGCTCCATGTTGAGTGCAGCAGCTGCATCGGTAAGGGCAACCCCGGTAATGGCCCCGCGCAGGAACCATCTTGGTCCGTCATAGCCGATGAAACGGAGTTCCCTAGTTTCCGTTGGGGTAACCAATTTGGCCTCAAGTTGCTTACCGAAACCACCAACCGTCTCCTGAACCTCTCCCCCGGTGGAGGTCACGGTTTCAATTAATTGTTGGTAAATTTCTTCCCAGAGCTCGTCGCTCTTGGCCGCCGCAAAGGCAGAAACTTGAAGAATTGAGCCCTGGTGTTCAAAACTTACCGCTACAACGTTTCCAGATTTCTCGTCAACTTCAACGCGAACCGAAACTCCCTCAATGGTCGGCATCAGAATGCTTCCAAACGAGATGAACCCTAGGGTTGAGCCAACTTCCGAAACGTCATGCGGACCGGACAGCGCAGTGCCTGTGACTTCTGACATGAACTACTTGACTCCAGTCGATCCGAAACCAGTTTCACCGCGGTGAGAATCAGGAAGTTTTTCGACGCTAATAAACTGAGCCATTGAAAACTGCTGAATAACCAGCTGAGCAATGCGGTCAAGTCGGGCCACTGGGAAATCTGCATCGGTGCTGTTGTAAAGGGTGACCATAAGCTCCCCTCGGTAACCTGAGTCAACGGTTCCGGGAGTGTTTAGGACCGTGATACCGTGCTTCGCCGCCAAGCCGGAGCGGGGGTGAACAAGGCCAACGTAGCCTTCTGGCAGCGCAATCGAGACACCGGTTTTTACGAGAACTCGCCCACGCGCAGGCACCACAGTTGCCTCTGAAGCACGTAAATCGCAACCGGCATCTCCAGGCTGTGCGTACGCAGGCATTAGTTCTGATTCGGCAACAATGAGAACTGGAACTGTTTCGGTCATGGTTAGAGCGTAGTCTAAATTAGTGACCAACTACCGTGAACGCGTTCTGCCAAGCGCTCCAAATTTGGCTCTACCAATCCTGCTATTCCTCAGTGTGCTCACCGTGATGATTCCGATCAGCACCGACCTTGCTATCCCTGTGGCACTGATTATCAGCACGCTATTCGTAGTCGTGATTTTTTCGGCTTCCCCAGTGATTGTGATCACGGACGGCACTCTCTCCGCAAAGAACGCCGTGATTGAACGAAAATTCTTAGGTAAGGCGACCGTGATTCCGAAAGATGAAGTTTTCGAAGAGTTAGGTCAAAAACTAGACGCTAGAGCTTGGTTAGCAATTCAGTCAAGCGTCAAAGGTTTGGTGAAAGTTGAGATTACTGATCCCCAGGATCCAACTCCATATTGGCTGATTTCGACCAGAAACCCGGAAGTCTTAGCTAAAGAACTAGGAAACTAGCCTTCACACTCAAGGCAGACGGCTCCGTCTTTGCCTTTTTTCTTGGCCATCTGCGAACGGTGCTTCACGATAAAGCAACTCATGCAGGTAAATTCGTCACTCTGCTGTGGGATAACCACAACTTCAGTGAGCTCATCTTGCTTGTCAGGATCGATGATCTCATCGCCATGCTCAATTTCGTCAAGGTCGGAGCTAACTGAGGATTTTTCAGGAAGGCGTTCTTTAAGGGCATCCAAAGACTCAGCGTCATCGTCGTTCTTCCGCGGAGCATCGTAATCGGTGGCCATTTGCCTATCCTTCTTGAATCGGTTTTTGCTTAAGCGCGTTTAGTGTCTAACAAGTTCAGACATTTCGCAAACACAAAACACCATAAGCGTCAAAAAAAGTTCTTTATTCCACACAGGCTCCAATGCGAACTAATGACGGGAACAGGTGGCAAACTCTTCGCAGGAGGGATTTATGCGTGATTTGAATCCGATTGGTCGTGAAGACGACGTCCTGTTGTTGGTAGCCAGCGATGGAGAACGTTTTCGAGTGCAGGTTGATGAAACCCTGCTTCGAACCATCAAAGAACACCGTGTTCCCGACTCCAACGTGCGCGAACTATCTCCACGTGAAATCCAGGACGCCATCCGGGCCGGTGCAACTGTTGCCGACCTCGCAGCCTCGAGTGGCGGAAGTCTTGAGATTATCGAACGATTTGCTTACCCAGTTTTGGAAGAGCTTAGTCACATGATTGAGTTGGCCACTAGCGTTCGAGTTGAGTTGCCAGCCGATCGATTCAATGATGTTCAGAAGAAGGCCTTCGGCGAAATTGTAGAGGAAAAGCTGTTCCAAGCCGGAGCCTCGCAACCTAAATGGAGTGCGAGACGTGGCGAGAACACCCTCTGGGAGATTTCGGTTTCATTCAAGCAAGCAGATGAAGAGGGCGCTGCCACTTGGACTTTTGACCCAAAGCGCTACTTACTTACTCCAGAAACTCCAAACGCTGCGAGTCTTTCTACGCCAAGTGCAGTATTTGATAGCCCACTTGGTTCACAGACCCGTTCCCCCTCCCCCATAATCACAGCCCCAATAGAAGAAGCTTCGGTTGTTACAGCCGATAAGTTGGAGGCTTTCCGCAAGCGGCGTGAACAAGCCGAAGTTACGCAGTCGGTTGAAATCGTAGAGGTTGTTGAAGAGACGATTGTGGAGCTTGAACAGGTTGAAATAGTTGAATTGGTCGAAACAATTCCAGATGACCTAGGAGAAGAACCTCAATTAGGCGAGCCAGCTGATGAGGAACACCAGGCGCCAGCCCCGGTTGAAACCAAGAGGACTCGCCCACCGATGCCATCTTGGGACCAAATTGTTCGCGGCACTCAGTCGGAAGACGGGGAAGCCTTCTAAAACGCACCAAGTTTTATGAGTGGTAGTCGGGTTTCGCGATCAGAAATTCCGCCATGTTGACCAATCATCTTTAGATGCTGCGGCTTTGCATTCCTGCGGTCGTAGCCGACAGCGTTAGCCTGCCAAATCACAATTAGATCCGGCACGTAACTAGCAAACTCGGTGGCTGACCAGTCGGCCCAACCAGAGTTCCTGAGTTCATCAATGTCACAGACAAATGCCTGGCTTCCAAACTCTTGAACCAACTTCGATTTGATGCTTTCGACGTTTTCGTGCTCAAGCAGATAAACAAAATTGCACCTAGGGTCGCCGGCTGTCTGGACTACAGACTGTTCATACCAGTCGTATGAGTCTAGATAAACATGATTCTCAGCTGGCACGTCGACGATTCCATGATCTGCCGTGACAACCAGCCCCATGCTTGGCGGAACCTTGCTTACGAACTTGGCGATCTGCTGATCAAGTTCCTCAAGCGCATTAAGCCACTGAACCGAATTCGCGCCATATCGATGAGCCAGCTGATCTAGTTCGGGAACGTAGAGGTAGGTGAGAGTTTTTCCGCTCCCAATTTTGGCCAATGCGGAAAAGCGGTCTTGTATCGTTTCGGCAGGTAGATACAGTGCTCCCGACATAGTGAGGGCTGTGAAACCAGAACCTTCATACACCCCGGGGCCAATAACTCTGATCGCGACTCCCTGAGCGGAATCAGAAATCGTCTCCGTCTTCTTGAACTCCAAAGCTTCGGCGGGGCTATCCCAACCGGTGAGTAGGTTCATCGGCATCGCGGAATTTCGGTCATAAACCGAATAGCCAATTACTCCGTGCTCATTCGACCGCAACCCAGTTGCCAATCCCGTTAGCGAAGTAGCGGTGGTACTTGGGAACTCACAGCGAATGGATGCATCTAGTTTCGAACCGAGAAACCGTGCGTACCCCTTCGATTCGGCAAGATTCTCAAAGCCGAGCCCGTCAACCAATATGACCACCGCGTGAGTAACTTTCGGCAGTCGCAATGGATTTGGCTGACCGCTGATCAAGGAAGCTAGGGCGCTGGCGAACACATCGGATAGCCTCCCCACATCTTTGTGGGCTGGCGGTAGCATCAAAGGGTTCATCCCCTAGAGTTTGCCACAGCAGTAATTGAAACTATGACGAATAACATCAGCCCTTCAGAAAAAATTGTCGACATCGACCTAGCTCTTGAAATGCAAGAGTCTTTTTTGGAGTACTCGTACTCGGTTATTTACTCACGAGCTCTTCCAGATGCTAGAGACGGTCTGAAACCCGTTCACAGGCGCATCATTTACCAAATGGGTGAGATGGGGCTTCGACCAGACAAAGGTCATGTGAAGTCGGCTCGCGTCACCGGCGAAGTAATGGGAAAGCTTCACCCACACGGCGATAGCGCCATCTACGACGCAATGGTTCGTATGGCTCAAAACTTCTCACTTCGCATGCCGCTGATTGACGGACACGGAAACTTCGGCAGCCTCGACGATGGCCCAGCTGCGGCCCGCTACACGGAAGCCCGTTTATCACTGGCTGCCATGCTCATGAATGAAGACCTCGACGAAGATGTTGTTGATTTCAAGCCAAACTACGACGCTCAGCTAACAGAGCCGGAAGTGTTGCCGGCGGCTTTCCCTAACCTTCTCGTGAACGGCTCTGCTGGAATCGCAGTTGGTATGGCCACGAACATGGCTCCACACAACCTTCGTGAAGTAATCGGCGCTGCAATTCATCTACTAAACAATGTTGATGCAACCAACACCGAGCTAATGAAATTTGTGCCAGGCCCGGATCTTCCCACCGGTGGAATCATCGTTGGTATAGACGGCGTTAGAGACGCCTATGAAACCGGACGAGGCAGCTTCAAGACCAGAGCCAAGGTGTCTGTTGAAAGTGTTAGCCCAAGGAAACTTGGCCTAGTAGTGACCGAACTTCCCTACCTGGTTGGCCCCGAAAAAGTAATTGAGAAAATCAAAGAGGGCGTCAATAACAAGAAACTCCAGGGTATCGCCGCCGTTACCGACCTCACCGATCGAAGCAATGGCTTGAAACTTGTTATCGAGCTCAAAACAGGATTCGACCCGGAAGTTGTCTTAGACCTTCTTTACCGTTTCACCCCGATGGAAGACTCGTTCGGTATCAACAACGTGGCACTAGTAGACGGAAGACCTCAGACCCTAGGACTCAGAGATCTGCTAGGCGTTTTCCTAGCCCACCGAATTCTCGTAACCCGCCGTAGGAGCAATAATCGTCTCGGCAAGAAAAACGCCCGACTTCACCTGGTTGAAGGACTTCTGAAAGCAATTCTTGAAATTGATGAGGTTATCAAGATCATCAGAACCTCCGACGAAGTGGATGAAGCCAGAACTGGTCTTATGGACCGATTCGAACTCTCTGAAATTCAGGCCGAATACATTCTGGAATTGAAACTTAGAAGGCTAACCAAGTTCAGCAAAATCGAGCTCGACGCTGAGGCGACAAAACTTCGTGAAGAAATTGCGATTCTGGAGAAGCTGTTGTCGAATGAGTCGCTGTTGAAGGCCCTCGTAGCAGAAGAACTCCAAGCCGTTGCCGATAAATATGGCGATGATCGCAGAACTCGACTCCTTTCCGATGCCGGAGAAGTAAAGGCGGTATCGAACGCCAAAGCGGTTGCAAGCGGAGCGGAGCTTGCCGACACCGAATGTTCAATTCTTCTCACCTCAAGTGGTTTGCTCGGACGCACACCAAACTTTGTGGCAGCTGCTCCTGGAGCCAAACGTAAACGGCACGATGGCGTGGCAACCCACATCGAAACCAGCACTCGAACCGACATTGGCTTCCTAACGAGCACCGGCCGTGTACTCAGAATCCACGCCGGAGACATTCCTCCGGTCGGCGACACCTTCGATGCGACAGCAGCGGTAACCGCAGCGGAATTCCTCGGCTTACCTGCTGGCGAGAAGCTCATCACTGTGTTCAACCTGGGAAATGGCGAGGAGCTTGCTCTAGCCACCGCTCAGGGTGTTGTGAAGCGAGTTACGGCAGATTGGCCAAGTAAGGATGAATTCGAAGTCATTACCTTGAAGGAAGGCGACCGAGTCATCGGCGCCGAGGTAGCCACCTCCTCGAAGGAATACGTTCTTATTACTTCAGATGCACAACTCCTACGCTTTGATGCGGCTACCGTGCGAGCAACGGGGCGCCAGGCAGCCGGCATCACGGGAATCAATCTCTCAGAGGGTTCCAGCGTAATTGCCTTCGGATCGGTAAACGATGCAAATGAAACTCAGGTAATTACCGCTGCCAAATCTGAGAGCACCCTCGCTGGCATCGACGGTGGTAGCCTAAAGCGCAGTTTGATAAGTGAGTTCCCGGCCAAGGGTCGAGCAACCGGCGGAGTTAGAGCTCACAAGTTCATTCGAAACGAAGATCACCTTTACTTCGCTACGCTCACAGATCTTGAGCCACTAGGTGCTAGCGCAGATGGCAAGCCAATAGATCTGATGTCGATAGAGCTATCCAAGCGCGATGCGAGCGGAACAACCCTTGACGCGGCGATTGCCAGCGTAGGAAAGCGTTAGCTTTACGCGTCAATCTTTTCGGTATCGAAGCTATCAGCCGAATCGATTATGAAATCACGCCTAGGCGAGACGTCGTTACCCATCAAAAGTTCAAATACTCTCTCGGCAGCGGCCGCATCTTCCACCCGCACACGCCTCA
>JBEGUF010000033.1:0-10413 GCA_041179025.1 Actinomycetota bacterium
TAGGCAACGTAGAGCCAGCCGTGAACGATTAGAACAATCGAAGTGAGGTTGATGCCGGTGTCTGGTAGCCCAACCCGAAAATCGTCGGCGTCTAGTGTGAAAGTTTCGAACCAGAGAAAACCCCGTGGGCCAAGTAGCCATAGGTCGGTGGAATTAGAGAGACGAATCACGTAGAGAATCGTGATGATAATCAGGAACACACCGGTGACGTTCGCAGCAACTCGGTACTGGTTTAGAACGCGGGTAACGGTTTCGCGGTGGTTGGCTGGGTTTGGCATTAGTCAATTCTACCTTCGCGGTTTTCTCGATTCACTTCGTCTTTCACCAGACGAGCCCACAGGAAGATTGCGAAACCGGCAAACAGCGCCCACTCGGCGGCATAGAAAGCGGTGAGCCAGTTGAAGACCGTTTCGCCAGGATTGTTGCCAATCAAGATGGGCTCACCCAAGTGTTCCGGCTTCTGAACGATGACGAATCCCGCGAATGCGTCCACGGGATCAGGAATGCCTGGCTGGTTGATGATTTGCTCTACCGATAGGCTGTCAAATTTTGAGCCCTCGCTAGCCTGCGGCTCTTCACTCGGTTCGTAGAGACCTCGGAACGTTTGCAGAACGGTGAGCTGAGGTGATTCCTTTATATCAGTGCAGAGGTTTTTGGTTTCCTCTGCGGTGGCAAACCAACCAAAAGCGAGGGTAACCATTTTGCCCTCGGCGGTAATTGCTGGCCTAACCAGCCAGAAACCGGGCTTTGAGCCACCATTGCCATCAAGTTGAATGCGATTGGCCACCACGTAGCACTGGTCTGGCATCGAAGTGGCTTCCACCGAAACTAAACGGTCAGCTTGAGGTGCCAGGAATGGGCTGGAGGATTCAGCCAACTGGCTGAGCGGAATCATAGGCTTATCGATCGGCGCTTTTGGCACGTAGCGGAAAGTGCGATCCGCTTGCCACTGGGCCATTCCGGCGAAGGCGGCAGCCACCGCGAGCGCCAAAACTAGAGCGCCAATCCACTTCGCGCGTCTGGCAACGCTGAAGAAAGTTGGCTTACTCATTTAGGAGTTGTAAGGGGCAACAACCACATCAACCCGCTGGAACTCTTTTAGGTCGCTGTAGCCGGTGGTGGCCATCGCTCGCTTGAGTGCTCCGATCAGGTTGGTGGTTCCGTCTGCTGAAGATGATGGGCCGAGGAGAATCTGCTCGAGGGTTCCCGCGGTTCCCACGTGTACTTTAGATCCGCGCGGAAGTTCTGGGTGGAATGCTTCCTGACCCCAGTGCCAACCCTGGCCTGGAGCTTCAGACGCCCTAGCCAAAACCGAGCCGAGCATAACCGCGTCTGCGCCACAGGCAATTGCCTTCACGATATCGCCAGAGGTTCCTAGACCGCCGTCGGCAATTACGTGCACGTAGCGGCCGCCAGATTCGTCCATGTAATCACGACGAGCACCGGCAACATCGGCTACCGCGGTAGCCATTGGTGCGTGGATGCCGAGCACCTTGCGAGTGGTTGATGCCGCTCCTCCACCGAAGCCAACTAGAACGCCGGCCGCGCCGGTACGCATCAGGTGAAGAGCTGCGGTGTAGGTGGCTGCTCCGCCAACGATTACCGGAACGTCAAGTTCGTAGATGAACTGCTTGAGGTTTAGGGACTCTTGGTTTTTGGAGACGTGTTCAGCCGAAACAGTGGTTCCGCGAATTACAAAAAGGTCTACTCCGGCCTTCACCACGGTTTCGTGGAATTCGGCGGTGCGCTGTGGCGATAGTGCGCCGGCTACGGTTACCCCGGCGCTACGGATCTGAGCCAGGCGGTCTCGGATCAGTTCGGCTTTGATTGGCTCCGAGTAAAGCTGCTGCATGCGAGCTGTTGCACTTTCTGGCGAAAGCTTGGCAATCTCGCTTAGTTGCGAAGTTGGGTCTTCGTAGCGAGTCCAGAGACCCTCAAGATCGAGCACTCCCAAACCGCCGAGCTTTCCAATGGCAATAGCGGTTTCCGGGGAAACGGCCGAGTCCATTGGCGCTGCCAACACTGGAAGATCGAAGGAATATGCATCGATGTTCCAGGTGGTAGAAACATCTTTGGGGTCACGGGTGCGGCGCGACGGAACAACCGCCACGTCGTCGAAGGCCCAGCTTCGGTGAGCGCGCTTGTTACGGCCAATCTCGATTTCGGTCAACGTGGATTCCTAACGGCTCGAGTAGTTTGGGGCTTCGGCAATCATCTGCACGTCGTGCGGGTGAGATTCTTTGAGGCCGGCTGCGGTGATTCGAACGAACTTGCCCTTGGCCTGAAGTTCGTCGATGGTTTCAGAACCCACGTAACCCATCGATGCGCGTAGCCCACCGATTAGCTGGTGAACCACGGTGTGCACGGTGCCGCGGTAAGGAACACGACCTTCGATACCCTCGGGCACCAACTTGTCTTCGCGCAGCACGTCGTCTTGGAAGTAGCGGTCTTTCGAGTAGCTCTTGGCTTCGCCGCGAGACTGCATGGCCCCGAGCGAACCCATGCCGCGGTAGGTCTTGTACTGCTTGCCGCCAACGAAGGTAATGTCGCCAGGTGCTTCGTCGGTTCCCGCCAAAAGCGATCCAAGCATTACCGCGTTTGCGCCAGCGACCAGGGCCTTGGCGATGTCGCCGGAGTACTGCAAACCGCCATCGGCGATTACCGGAACACCTGCTGGCTTACAGGCCAACGACGCCTCGTAAACGGCCGTCACCTGAGGAACTCCAACACCGGCCACCACGCGAGTGGTGCAAATCGATCCTGGGCCAACGCCAACCTTCACGCCGTCCACGCCGGCTTCAACCAGCGCCTGAGCGCCCTCGCGGGTTGCCACGTTTCCACCGATTACGTCTACGTTCTTGGCAAACGGTTCAGCCTTAATCTTGGCAACCATTTCTAGAACCGCACGGTTGTGTCCGTGGGCAGTGTCTACCACCAGGATGTCAACGCCGGCATCGATTAGTGCCATGGCACGTTCCCACGCGTCATTGCCCACACCAACTGCCGCGGCAACCAGTAGACGGCCGCTGGAGTCTTTTGATGCCATCGGGTACTTGTCGCTCTTGTCGAAATCTTTCACGGTGATCAAACCGGTTAGACGACCGTTGTCGTCAATAAGAGGTAGCTTTTCGATTCGGTGCTGTGCAAATAGCGCGATTGCGTCGTTTGGGTTCGTGCCGGTCTTTGCGGTAACCAGAGGCATCGGAGTCATGATGTCTTTGACCAAAGTGGTTGAACGCTGAACCTCGAGCACGAAACGCATGTCTCGGTTGGTCACGATGCCCAGGAGGATGCCGTCTTCGTCGATGACCGGTAGGCCTGAAACTCGGAAACGACCGCAAAGGTCGTCTACTTCTTGGATGGTGGCAAGTGGGTGGGTGGTTACCGGGTGGGTGATCATTCCGGCTTCAGAACGCTTGACCATGTCAACCGACTCAGCTTGGCGTTCCAGTGAAAGGTTGCGGTGCAAAACACCGATTCCACCCTGACGAGCCATTGCGATAGCCATTCTGGCCTCGGTTACGGTGTCCATCGCCGACGAAAGTAGCGGAACATTGATCTCCACGCGCTTGGTGAGACGGGTCTTGGTGTTCACCCCACTCGGCACAATGTTGGATTCGCCAGGCAAAAGCAACACATCGTCGTAGGTTAATCCGACAAAACCAAAGGGGTCGTTCTGGGTCATCCCCTAATTCTACCCGTCACAACAACTATGTTTCTATCGGCTAAAACGTGGTTAACGGGGAGTGTAAATCTAGTAAAGTTTCACTTTAGATACGCAACGAAGCAATCGGTTGCGGTTTTAACCGAGAGGTTTAGTTTGAGTCAGTTAGCCACGTTGCGTTTGAGACGAGTCGGGTTGTTTTTTGCATCCCTAATCGTGTTGCTCACCGCCTTCGCCGGAAGCGCGCCGGCCAGTGCCCAGAGCCTTCATTCCGGAGTTGCAATCCACACCGAAGACCCTGCGGTTAGCCAGCCAACGATTATCGGAACCGTGAAAAACGACGGCAAGGGTGTTGCCGGAGTCAAACTTCGCGTTACCGGCCCAGGTGTAGACGAAGTTGTTACCACCGATGCCGATGGTAAGTGGCAGCTAGTTGTAACCACTAAAGCCAAATACGAAGTTGCCATCGATCTAACTTCGCTACCAAAGGGCGTCACGCTTCGCGACCCAGACACCACGGTGCGAGTCGCCGATGTTTCGGTTACCGATAAGGCAGCCGTGCTGTTCCCACTAGGTAAGAGCACTCGCGTGATTCAGTCTTTCTCTGACCAGCTGATGATTCGCCTGTTTGCGGGCTTGAACCTAGGCCTACTGCTTGCTGTGGCCGCCATCGGTATCTCGCTGATTTTCGGTACCACCGGACTCAACAACTTCGCCCACGGTGAAATGGTTACCTTCGGTGCCCTCACAGGCTGGATGATGGCCGTGGTCTTCAACCTGCCGCTGGTGCTAGCTGGAATCATCACCGTGATTGCTTCGGCCGCATTTGGTTACTTCCAAGACGCCGCCGTTTGGAAACCGCTACGCAAGCGTCGCGTTGGTCTAAACCAGATGATGATCGTTTCAATCGGTTTCGCAATTCTGCTTCGCTATGTCTTGCTGATGATTTTCGGCGGAGACACCAAGGTTCTTTCAGGTGAATACGAGGCCGTGACGTTTGGCCCGGTCAACACCACCATCACCTCGATCTGGTCGATGCTATTGGCAACGGTCACCCTGGCCGCGGTGGCACTGTTCCTAACTCGCACCAGAATCGGTAAGGCAACCCGTGCGGTTTCCGACAACTCGTCTTTGGCGGCCGCCTCTGGTATCGACGTTGAGCGCATCATCCGTATCGTTTGGATCGTAGCCGGAGCGCTAACCGGTCTAGCCGGATTGTTCTACGGTCTGCAGTTCCAGGCCACCTTCCAAACCGGTTCGCAGATTCTGTTGCTCCTATTCGCGGCTGTTACTCTCGGTGGTCTCGGTACCGCTCTGGGAGCAACCGTTGGTGCACTAATCATTGGCTTCGTAGTTGAGCTGTCTTCGCTGGTTCTGCCGGTCGACCTCAAGTATGCAGCCGCTCTCGTCATCCTGATTCTGGTACTCCTAGTTCGCCCTCAGGGTGTTCTCGGCAAGAAGCAAAGAATCGGCTAGGAGAAAACCATGGACTGGATTCAGACATTTAACCTAACGGTCGGCGTAATTCTAGACCCGCTAACCGCGGCCTACATCCTCTGTGCCATCGGTCTTTCGGTGCACTTCGGGTTCACCGGTCTACTGAACTTCGGGCAGGCAGCCTTTGCCGCTGTTGGCGCCTACGGTATGGCAATCGGTTACCTAACCCTCAAGTTGCCGCTTCTTACCGCAATGGGTTTCGCCCTTCTCTGCGTGGTTGTTTTCGCGTTGATACTGGGAATTCCAACCCTGCGTCTTCGAGCCGACTATCTGGCGATTGTGACCATTGCGGCTTCTGAAGTATTCCGCTACCTGATGTCTACCAGCGCGTTCAAGGACGTCACCGGTGGTTCCAACGGTCTAAGTCAATTCGGTTACGACTTCTTCGACTGGAACCCGATTCCAGACGGTCAGTACGCTTTCGGCCCATTCAACTGGACCGCGGATCAGTTCTGGCTACGAGTGTTCGCATTCGGCCTAGTTGGCGTAGCTACTCTGCTGGTCTGGCTGATGATGCGATCGCCTTGGGGTCGTGTGCTCAAGGGTATTCGCGAAGATGAAGACGCGGTTCGCAGCCTCGGCAAGAACGTTTTCTCCTACAAGCTTCAGTCACTAATCATCGGTGGACTGTTCGCCGGTCTGGGTGGAATCGTGTTCGTGCTTTCGATGTCGAACGTTCAGCCACAGACCTTCGTAACTAACTTCACCTTCATGGTCTGGACAGTGCTACTCCTCGGTGGAGCGGCCAGCATGCTCGGCCCAATCGCCGGCGGCATGGTGTTCTTCGCCCTCTGGGTTTTCGTCAACGAAATCTTGGCGGGTATGGCCGCAGTTGGCTGGCTACCGTTTCTCGACCCAGCCCAGGTTGGTCAGGTTCGCTTCATCTTGATCGGTTTGGCTCTAATGCTGCTGGTTATCTTTAGACCTCAGGGAATGTTCGGCAACAAGAAGGAGCTGCGTTTCAATGGCTAATGACATTGTTGTAGGCAAAATCGAACCGGGATGCAAGAAGGTAGACCCTATCTTAATCGCCGATAACGTTACTCGTCAGTTCGGCGGTCTCACCGCTGTGGACGTAGCGCACCTGGAGATTCCTCGTGGCAAGATCACCGCTCTAATCGGCCCAAACGGTGCCGGTAAGACCACACTTTTCAACCTACTCACCGGCTTCGACAAGCCGAATACCGGTAGTTGGCAGTTTGAGGGCAAGAACCTGGCCGGCGTTCCTTCTTACAAGGTGGCTCGTCGTGGAATGGTTCGTACCTTCCAGCTAACCAAGTCGCTAAACGCCATGACCGTGATCGAGAACATGCGTCTCGGCGCCCAGAAGCAGTCTGGTGAAAATCTTTTTGCCGGCCTGATCCAGATGTGGCGCGGTCAAGAAGCACGCATCACCGCGGCCGCCGACAGCCTGCTCACCCGTTTCAAGCTAGACGCCAAGCGTGAAGACTACGCCGGAAGCCTTTCTGGTGGTCAGCGCAAGTTGCTGGAGATGGCTCGTGCACTTATGAGTGAACCGAAGCTAATCATGCTCGACGAGCCAATGGCTGGCGTGAACCCAGCCCTAACTCAGAGCCTGCTTGAACACATCAAGGGTCTAAAGGCAAATGGCACGACCGTACTCTTCGTTGAGCACGACATGCACATGGTTCGTCACATCTCCGACTGGGTCATTGTTATGGCCGAAGGCAAAGTTGTGGCCGAAGGCGAGCCAGGCGTAGTAATGAAAGACCAAGCCGTTATCGACGCCTACCTTGGAGCTCACCACGACACCGACCTCGGCACCATGAAGAAGGGTAAGTAGTCATGGCGAAAGAAACTCCTGTAGTTCACGTAGACAACGTGACCGCTGGCTACCTGCCTGGTATCAACATTCTGAACGAATGTTCACTTACCGCAAACCAGGGTGAACTGATCGGTATCATCGGCCCTAACGGTGCCGGTAAGTCCACGCTGCTAAAGGCCATCTTCGGCCTCGTGAACGTGCGCGACGGCAAGGTTACTCTCAACGGCGAAAACATCACCAACCTTAAGGCCAACAAGCTTGTGGCCAAGGGTGTTGCCTTCGTTCCACAGAGCGATAACGTGTTCCCGAGCCTGACCATCGAAGAGAACCTTCAGATGGGCGTATTCCAGACCCCTAAGCGCTTCAACGAGCGTTTTGAGTTCGTTACCGGCATTTTCCCCGACCTGGGCAAACGACGGCACCAGCGCGCCGGTAGCCTCTCCGGTGGTGAACGCCAGATGGTTGCCATGGGTCGCGCTTTGATGATCGACCCATCGGTTCTGCTACTAGACGAACCATCAGCCGGTCTGTCGCCAGTTCGCCAGGACGAAACCTTCATTCGTGTGAAGGAAGTAAACGAAGCCGGCGTAACCGTGATCATGGTTGAGCAGAACGCACGTCGCTGTCTTCAGATTTGCGACCGTGCCTACGTGCTAGACCAGGGTAAGGATGCTCACACCGGCACCGGCCGCGAGCTACTAAACGACCCGAAGATGGTCGAACTCTACCTAGGCAACCTAGCCGAACTATAAATCCGTGGACGTCGGTCCTAAAACGTTTTCCGTAATCGCTCTCTCTGATTATGGAAAAGCGAAACCCCCCAAGCAATGCTTGGGGGGTTTCGTCTAACCCGAAGGTTATTGGATTACTTGACCGAGTTACCGGCTACAACGTCCTTTAGAACGCTGACACCAGAGGCATCCTCGTACTTCCAGATACCAATTGAAGCACCGGTTGGGTCACCGTTGGCGTCGAACTCGATTGGGCCAGAGAAGCCTTCGAAGTCGATGTCCTTGCCAGCCTTGATTGCGGCTAGACCGTCAGCGAAGGTCGAAACCTTCTCGCCACCGGTTGAAACCGAGATCATGTTGGCAGCAATTGCTTCACCAGAGTCGTTCTTAGCCTGCTCAGCAGCAAGTGCTAGCAACATAACTGCGTCGTATGACTCAGCTAGGTAAGCGAACTCGGTGAGTTCCTTGCCGTAGTTTGCCTTGTATAGGTCGGCTGCGCGCTGCTTGAATGCTGCGTCAGTCTCGCCACCAGGAAGGGTTCCCTGTGCACCTACGATGTAGTCTTTCCATGCCTGGTCAGAGAAGTTAGCTAGGTTACCGTCAACAAGGTAAATCTTGTCGCCAGCGAAGCCCTTCTTCTGTAGAGCAGGAACGATCTTCTTTACTTCGTCGTACGAGATTAGAAGAACTGAGTCAGCACCGGCAGCAATAACCTTGTCAACGATGGTGTCGAAGTTCGACTCGCCTTCTGGGAATGCTTCCGAAGCAACAACAGTTGCGCCAGCTTCAGCAATTACAGCGTTTGCCTTAGCTTCTAGGCCCTCACCGTAAGCGGTCTGCTGGTAGATGATTCCAACGTTTTCGTTACCGTCAGAAACGATCAGGTTACCAACAACGCCACCCTGTAGTAGGTCTGAAGGAGCGGTACGGAAGTAGTAACCACCGTCGGCCCACTCAGAAAGGTCTGGAGCAGTGTTTGACATCGAGATCTGTACGGTCTTTGCACCGGTGATCTGGTCGATGATGTTACGGGTTACACCCGAAGCAGCTGCACCGATGATTGCGTCAACGCCAGCGCCAAGTAGCTTGGTTGCTGAGTCCTTAGCAACAGCTGGGCTGTCACCGTCTGACGAGTCTTCTAGCGAGAAGGTTACTGGCTTGCCAAGTACACCGCCTGCGTCGTTGATGTCCTTGATTGCTAGGTCGATACCAGCAATTTCAGGTGGGGATAGGAATGCAAGTGCACCGGTTAGTGGAAGGATTCCACCAAGCTTCAGTTCACCGTCACCCTGGGTGTAGGTTGGACCAGCTGCAGCACAACCGGCTAGTGCAATGGCGGTTGCGGTTACTGCTGCAACTGCGCCTAGAGCACGCTTAGCTGAAAAAGCGCTCATAAATATAGCTCCTAAATAAAGTAAGGCAGAATGGGAAGTCCCATTCCGTCCACTTCCAACTTTACCAAAGGACCTAGCTGATTCGGTAGGCGCTGGAAACATAGCGTAACCAAATAGTTATGCCAATGTAATTTCTTTGTTTCGCGGTTTTTGGCTGATTAGGTCGACACTCAGAAGCACCAAAGCAAACCAAACCAGCCCGAAACCCAGCCATCTGGCCTGTGGCATCGGCTCATGGAATACGGTCAGAGCCAGAATGAACTGGATGGTTGGAGTTAGGTACTGCATGAAGCCGATGTAGCGAAGCGGCAGATGCTGAGCCGCCAACCCAAACAAAATTAGCGGAACCGCGGTCATCACCCCGTAGAAACTCAATCCAGCAGCGCCCCAGAAACCCTCGCTCATAAAACGGATGCCCTCGGGGGTGAGTGACACCAACCAGAGTTGAATAAACGCCACCGGGATCAGCAGGCCCGACTCGAGGGCAAAGCTATTGACCGCAGACACCTGGTTCCCAAGTTTGCTCTTCGCCAAACCGTAGATGGCAAATGAGGCGGCCAGCGAAAGAGCTAACCAGGGAAGTCGGCCGTAATCGAAAGTGAGCACGATTACCGCAACGAAACCAGACGCCACAGCCGCCCACTGCATCTTGCTTAGGCGTTCCCCTAGGAACACCACCGCGAGCGCGATGGTCATCAGCGGATTTATGAAATAGCCCAGCGACGATTCGATCACGTGATGTTCCACGATGGCGATCACGTAGATCTGCCAGTTGATCATGATGAAAACCGTTGAGGCAATCACCCAGCGGAATTGCTGCCAATTCTTCATCACGGTCCAAAGTGTTTTGAAATCGCGACGGTACGAGATCACAGCGGCCGCGGTTAGAAATCCGAAAACGATTCGCCACACCACGATTTCCCAGGGGCCGGCGAAGGCTAGACCGGTGATGATTAGCGGAAAGCTGCCCCAGATTAGATAGGCGGAAAGGCCGACGGCTAAACCTTTGCCAGTGCTCTTTTCGCTCACTTGCCCAGCCTAGCGTTGTCACATTGCGAAACATTCGAGTGTGCCCTCGGGAAAAGAATTACATTAGTGTCAGCAAGCTCAAATCTGCTTGCCATACCCACTAGGAGAGAAATGTCTGTACTAAAAGAAGTACTTGATGCAAACAACGCTTACGCCGAGAGCTTCGGCGCAAAATCTGAACTAGCTCTTCCGCCAGCTCGCGGATTTGCCATCCTCACCTGCATGGATGCTCGCCTCGACCCGGCCAAGTACGCCGGACTCAGCGAAGGTGACGCTCACGTTATCCGTAACGCTGGTGGACGCGCATCAGAC
>JBEGUF010000034.1:0-2825 GCA_041179025.1 Actinomycetota bacterium
AGTTGGCGGTGGCCTTTCCAGGGAAGGTCTTGAACTCGCGTAGGTAGTTAACCTTGCGAACCTTGAAGTCGTCGGTGTTGAAAGTGCCGATGGCTTCGATTTCGATCTTTAAATTCGCCACGGTCTTCTTTAGAAGGCCGTCTAGCTCATCGCTCAAGCCGTCCACGGCTTCTTCGAGGCGGTAGGCCGCGAAGTGGTTGCCGGTTCCGGAGATCGACATGGCGTCGAGGATGGTTTCGTCGTAGCCTTCACCGATTCCGATGGTCGAGGTGGTGACCATGTGCTCGGTGGCTGCTGCCGACAAACGTCCTAGTTCAACCGGGTCGGTTACCCCGCGGTTGGCTTCACCGTCGCTGAGTAGAACCAGCGTTGACTCAACTCCCGCAGGCGCCTTGGCTGCTTCAGCCAAACCGAAACGGTAGCCCGCCTCGATGTTGGTGCTGCCGCCGGTCTGAATCTCGCCAATCTTCTGGCGAAGGTCGGCCAGCTTGGCGTCCTTGATCTGAGTTAGCTCGAGTTCCACCCGTGCGGAGTCGTCGAAGGTAACTACCGATAGGTAGTCTTCGGCGCCCAAACGAGGGAGCATGTCGATGATGGTCTGTTTGACCAGTTCGAGACGACCGTTTCCCATGGAACCGGAGCGGTCGATCACGAAGACGATGCCTTTGGGCTCGCGAGCCTTTGGGGTGTCGTCGGCTGGGGCTTCAGGTGCGGTGACCTCAAGCATTAGTCCCAGTGCGCTTTTTTCTTCTGCCTCAAGGCAGGTGTATTCAATCTTGATTTCCATCATGGTGGGCCTCCTAAGCGATAGTGATGGTGGAGCGGTGTTGCCGGTGGTGCATTGGAGGTGCCTTGCGGCTGACCCGTTATGCGGCCAACACCAACTCGTGCTTGGCGTTCAAAGTTGCGAGGTGCAGCAGGTGCTCACCTTCGATTAGAGCTTCCGAAGCCACGATCTCGTCGGGTTCGTTGCGAAGGTGCTGCTCATCGATGCGCTGGCTAAGGCCAACCTGCTCGATGCGCATGGCGAAGTCGCGGGCACGCTGTCCTGGAGTCTCACGGAACGGCTTGGCCAGTGCGTCTACCTGGAATCCGTCGAGGATTCCCTGCAGGCGTTCGGCCAGAGTGTCTGGGTGATCGAACAGTTCGAGAGCTACCGGGTAGCCGTCGATGGCAACGATGACGCCGCGCTGACCGTAAATCGGAGTTACCGGCTCCAGCGAAAGCTTCGCCATTTCGGCATCTAGCTGATCGCGCATCTGAACGTAGCTCTGGGTGCCGTTTTGGGCATCGCGAGCTGCGGCGTAGTTGCTAACCTCAGCCCAGACTTTCCCCTGGTCGGGAGAAGCCTGATCAAACTTCGAGCCATTCTTGGCCATTCCTCGCATTGCCGAACGAACCTTGGCCGGAGCCTGGCGGTTGCCCACTCGCTGAACGTGGGTTCCACCCCAACGTCCCTGCTCAACACAAACCACGGGTAGGTCGGTTACGCCGTTGGCGTTTACCATGACGGTTCGGGTGAGAGCGCGGTGTTGCCAACCGCCTTCGAGCAGAGTTCCTTCAAAGAGGATTACCTTGCAGGCGGTGTCGTTCTGGATCTTGACCGTTCCAACGCTGGCCTGATCGAGCTCGGCCAGTTTCACCTGGCTGGCGTCGAAGTTGGTTACGTAGTTACGAGTGGTAACTTCGGCGTTGGTGAAGATTGGGAACCAGGTTAGGTTTCCGTAGCGGGTTCCCCGGCCCACATGCATCGAAGGTAGGAGAGCCGAGGCCGCCTTGGTTTTGGCAGTTCCGGCGTGAGCAGCTGCAATCACCTCTTGGATCGAGGTGTTGCCTTTGAGCATTGTTGCCCAGTCATTTTGATTGTTCATCATGTTCGCTCCTTCCTGTCATTGCGTAAATGCACAAATTCAAATGCTCAAACTGAAATTCTGAGCAAATTATTCCCGAGTAAGAATATCCGCGTAAAATTGTTTTCACAAGGAAGACTATAAAAGTGACCACTGACATTTATCCCCGCATAGCCGTAGACGTAGTTCTATTCACTGTTGCGAGCGACTCCGATTTACAAGCCATGCTCTGGGATGAGTCTCTACTTTCCCCTACCTCAGCATTCCGCGACGCCCCAGCCGGGCTCTCGCTTTTGGCGCTAACCATGGGCTCCGAGAGCTCCTCAGAGCGCGTGCTTCCCGGTGGTTTCATGGGTCCAAGCGAAAGTATCTCCGACGCAGCCAAGCGCGTACTCCGCGAGCGCATCGGCCTAGATCTGAAGGTTCCCCTTCGTGAAATCGGCACCTTCGACGACCCGAAGCGCGACAAGTCGGTGCGCACTATCTCTTTCTCCTACTGGGCCATGGCCGACTTCGACGAGGTTCGCAAGCTACTCGGTGGCAAAGACAAGGTTGGGCTTGAGCTGGTGAACTCTTCCGGCTACATGAACGAGTTTGAGAAAACTCATGGCTCTCTTCAAAAGTTTGATGGCGTTAGCCGGTTCGGTTTCCGCTACATGCCAAAGTACTCTCCATCTAAGCGTCACGAAAAGCAGGTTCCCACCGATAAAGGTGTCCGCATCCTCGGACTCGACCACGACCTCCAGGTGTTCTACGCTTGGCGCAAACTTCGCCATGCCTTCACCGGCAAGCTCGACCCGTTCAACTATCTGGGCCTGAACCCAATCGGCAACACTTTCCGCCTGAGTGATCTGCAAGAGTTCCAGGAAGTTTGCCGAGGTGAAGTGGTTCAGCGAGACCTGTTCCGCCGCAACATGATCAACGAAGACAGCTTCATTACGCCAACCAACATGCGCGACTCATCACGCCCAGGCA
>JBEGUF010000035.1:0-63716 GCA_041179025.1 Actinomycetota bacterium
CCACTCAACATCTACGTTGGGTAGCTTTCCGCGCTTTGAAATCAGTTGACTGAGGGTGGACACTCTAAAAGTTTATGGCTGAGAAGGGCAATCGCATTCCTCGCGGCGGATTTCCTTCTGGCTAGGGCAAGCGGAAGGTGTTGGCTCTCAGCCAATTGAAAAGCTGGCTGATCGTCAGGGACGGTGGCAAACACGGTCTGTTTGGTGAGGGTTCTCAGTGCTGTGGTCACCGCGGGTTTCGCAATCGCGCGGTTTAAAACAAGAAGCTGATTTGGCTGTAGTTCTTGTAATTCGGTGAAGTGATTGAGATGGCGCGAGAGCGAAAGCGATGTTTCAGCTAAGACGTTTAGCACGATGTCGGCTTGGGCTAGGGCAGTTCTGGTGGCAATGTTTCGCTCGGTTGGGTGGTTGGTCGAGGTGAGGCTTGCTTCTAGGTGCGATGCCACATCGAGGATGACGATGTCGAATTCGTGTCGGGCCAGAAGCAGTAGCTGAGTAATGGTTTCTTCAGAGATCTCTGGCCATCGCCTTGATGAGGCAAGGCCCGTAAGGGCTCTGAACTCGGCTCGTCTATGCTTCACCTGGACGCTCAGGCGATCTAATTGCTCGCGGTCGAACCTGCCTTGGCGAATTAGTCTGGCGCAACCCGCCAACGCTGCCGGAGGTTCGGCTACGCCCATTCGATGGGCAAGCGACGGGCAGTAGGTGTCTAGATCGGCGAGTAGTACCCTTTTGCCCTGCTCGGCATATTCATAGGCCAGATTGAGTGCCAGCGAGCTTTTCCCAGTGGAACCAGAAGGGCCGAACACCGTGAGCACGATGCTCGGGTTGGTCAATGCGGTTTGGCGTTTTGACCGGCTCCGGATCAAATTAGTAGTCACTCGGATGCTTTTAGTGTCTCTTGGAGAATGAGCGAAATCTTGTGATTCGAATCAGTTGCAAGTAGCAGCGGCTCCAGGTAGGCGGGGTCGATTCGTAGTTCCACCGAGGTGGACACCCGAGCCATAGAACTACTATTTTCGATTGCTAGCACAATTGCGCCGAAGACCACGGGCTCGGGTGCAATAGGTTGCGAGTTATTCAAAGATGATGCCCATACATCCACTCGGTCGCCGACCATGATTGACTTTGATATCTGCGGAAGGTCATTTATGCGCACGGGAACCCGAATGTCGACTTCGTTTCCCAGAACGGACATAGGAAGAAGTTCACCTTTGAAGATAGAGCTGTGGGCAATGAAACCCTCTTGAAACTTACTAAGGTAAAGGCTTTTGAGGCTCCCCAACGGGACGCTAACGGATTCGAGTTTCGCCTCGGTTATGGTTTCACCGGCAGCGATATTTGATTTAGCCAGCAAAACAGTTTGAGCTTTTTCTGGAAAACTCAAATTTAGCCCCGCAATGACGATGGCTGCGAATAGTGCTGTGAACGACATCGCTGGCAACAGGAATCTCGTTCCAACCCTTTTGAGTTTCAGTTCCATTAGTTGTCTCCCGCGTGCACTTCAAGCCATGCCAATCGCTCGATGGCTACTGCTAGAACTTCATCGGTAGCCTCGAATAAAATCAGTGCGTTTAGAACCTGGAGCACCCGGCCTTTACGGATTTGTTGACCGTCGCCGGATAGAGAGTAGCGAACGAAACGGCCTGTGAGGCTGCTTGAAAGAATCTCCAGATCGTTTTGTGAATCGAGATTCGGTTCGCTCTGATCATTGAAAGTGAGCTTTGCCACGCCGAGAGTGCGATGGGGTTGAAATCTCCAGATAGCCCTGCCCGAAACGATTCCTGCCACGAAGTTGCTCCCGAGGATGGGTCGATCTAACGTGATTCGGTTGCCAGAGATTGATGCCGAGAGCCGTTGCAACCCTAAACGTTGGGGTTGTTTTGCGCTGGAAAGCTCAGCATCAAACTGGGTCTCAAGATCTTCAAAAAGTTTGTCGAGATTCATAAAACGATTATTTGAGAATTCAGCGGGGTCCACGAAAAGTTATCCACAGCGAACGGCAAGTTACCTAGACGAGCAAATGCATCCGTTTTAACGTGTGAGGAATAGAAAGGTGGATCGAATTGGAAACAAGAACCAAAAACACCGTGGGGGCAGACGCATCGAGAGAATTGGAATTTATCGCCCCCGCAATTATCGAAGTTATCGAAGGCGCCAGAAGCGTTACTCAACTGGGCGGGCTGATTAACGAAGACGTTTATCAAATGCTTCGAAGGAGAGCAATCGAGCAGGCAACCCTAAGACGTGAACGCGGTCAGAGTGCAGCTGAATTCCCGCGGGTTACCGTGACTGATATCCATCAAGAATCAAGCAGGCCGGGCACGATTGATTCAATTGTGCTGCTGAGAATTAGAAATCGAACGCGAGCGATGACCGTGAAAATGGAACATCGCGTTGGTCGCTGGCTGGCAACTGCAATTACCGTGCTCTAGTTTTTGAAGAAGCTGCTGCCAGGGGTGTGGCCACCCTTGTTGTCGTTCTTATCCTTGGCAACCTCGGTGATCTCAGGTGTGCCCTCTTCGCTAGGGGCGCTGTAGGTGAGTTCCTCCGGCTCCGGAGCTGGCGCCACCTGAACTTCTAGATTGAACAGATACATGATGGTTTCTTCTCGAATAGCACCGGTCATCTGCTGGAACATCACGTAACCCTCGCGCTGGTATTCCACCAACGGATCGCGCTGAGCCATGGCACGAAGACCAATACCCTCTTTTAGATAATCCATTTCGTAAAGGTGTTCGCGCCACTTGCGGTCAACCACCGATAGAACCACTCGGCGTTCAAGTTCGCGCATGCTCTCGGTGCCGATGGTTTCAGTGCGCTTGAGGTAAGCCAACCTCGCGTCGCTGAGAAGCTCGGCAACCAAGAACTTCTTGGTGAGCCTTGCCCTGGTACCTGCTTCTGCGAGAACCTCAGAAATTTCAAGACCAACCGGATAAATCGCCTTCAAGTCGGTCCAGAGGGCTTCCAGGTTCCAGTCGCTGGTGGCTTCACCGGCGTGCTGGTTCACCACGGTTTCGATTACCGAGGTTAGGAAGTCGTCGATACGCCCGGTGATGTCTTCACCCTCGAGAATCTGGCGACGGTCGTTGTAGATGGCGTCGCGCTGGCGAGACATCACGTCGTCGTATTTCAAAACGTTCTTGCGAATTTCGGCGTTACGACCTTCAAGCTGAGACTGCGCGCTGGCAATCGCTCTGGAAACCAGTTTCGATTCAATCGCCATCTCGTCTGGGATATCGCTGCGGTTCATCATCGTGGCAGCGGCACCAGAGTTGAAGGCTCTCATCAAATCGTCGGTGAGCGAGAGGTAGAAGCGCGATTCGCCGGGGTCACCCTGACGACCGGCACGACCACGTAGCTGGTTGTCGATTCGGCGTGATTCGTGACGCTCGGTTCCTAGAACGTAAAGACCGCCAACGGCAACAACCTGCTCGGCCTCTTTGGCAACCGTCTCCTTGATTTCGGCGAAAGTTTTATCCCAGGCGGTTTGGTATTCCTCGGTGTTGGTGTCTGGGTCTAGACCTTTGGCAGCCAAAGCTTCAACGGTCAGGAACTCGGCGTTTCCTCCGAGCATGATGTCGGTGCCTCGACCAGCCATATTCGTGGCAACAGTTACCGCGCCCAGACGACCGGCCTGTGCCACGATGTGGGCTTCTCGGGCGTGGTTCTTGGCGTTTAGAACCTCGTGACGAACCCCGCGCTTGGCTAGAAGTTTCGACAGGTATTCGCTCTTCTCAACCGAGTTGGTACCGATCAAAACCGGCTGTTTGGTCTCGTGACGGGCAGCGATGTCTTCGACCACCTGAGCGAACTTCACTTCTTCGTTCTTGTAGATGAGGTCAGCTTGATCTAGACGAATCATTGGTCGGTTGGTAGGAATTGCAATCACACCGAGCTTGTAGGTGCTCATGAATTCACCAGCTTCGGTTTCTGCAGTACCGGTCATACCGGCCAGCTTTCCGTAGCTTCTGAAGTAGTTCTGTAGGGTGATGGTAGCGAGAGTTTGGTTTTCAGCCTTAACTTCGACGCCCTCTTTGGCTTCCACAGCCTGGTGCATTCCCTCGCTGTAACGACGACCAGCCAGCATACGTCCGGTGTGTTCGTCGACGATCAGAACTTCGCCGTTCATCACTACGTAGTCCTTGTCGCGCTTGAACAGAGCCTTGGCGCGGATGGCATTGTTTAGGAACGAGATCAGCGGGGTGTTCTCCGACTCGTAGAGGTTGTCGATGCCGAGGTAGTCTTCTACCTTTTCGATTCCTGGCTCTAGGATTCCAACGGTTCGCTTCTTTTCATCAACTTCGTAGTCGATGATTGGCTCGAGCTTTTCAGCAATTTTTGCAAACTCGTTGAACCAGCGGTTCACGTCGCCCGATGCTGGTCCGGAGATAATCAGCGGTGTTCTAGCCTCGTCGATAAGAATCGAGTCAACCTCGTCGATGATGGCGAAGTAGTGTCCGCGCTGAACTAATTCAGCCTGGCTGTGAGCCATATTGTCGCGAAGGTAGTCGAAACCGAACTCATTGTTGGTTCCGTAGGTGATGTCGGCCTGATACTGCTCGCGGCGAACCTGTGGGTCTTGGTTTGAGAGGATGCAACCAGTAGTCATTCCCAGTGCGCGGAACACGCGACCCATTAGTTCGCTCTGGTAACCGGCCAAGAAGTCGTTTACGGTCACGACGTGCACACCGCGACCAGCGATAGCGTTTAGGTAGGCGGGAAGGGTGGCAACTAGAGTCTTTCCTTCACCGGTTCGCATTTCGGCGATGTTGCCCAGGTGTAGTGCAGCTCCACCCATGATCTGAACATCGAAGTGGCGCATGCCAAGAGTTCTACTGGCAGCCTCGCGCACCGCTGCGAAGGCTTCAGGTAGTAGGTCGTCTAGTGATTCGCCGGCAGCAAATCTTTCGCGAAGTGCTTCGGTCTCACCGCGCAGCTGCTCGTCGGTGAGAAGCTTGAAGTCTTCCTCAAGGGCATTTACCGCAACCACGTAATTACGTAGTTTTCCAAGAATTCGGCCTTCTCCAGCGCGAAGCAACTTATTGATCAACGATGCCAAAACGACTCCAAGTCTTTAGGGACAATCCTCTCTCAATCTTACCCTTGGAGCCCTTTTTGGTTACTGCGCTCTAGACAAGTGCGATGATGCCGTAATTCCAACCTTTGCGGCGATAGGCAACGCTCGGCTTACCGTTTTCGGAGTCTAGGAACAGGTAAAAATCATGACCGAGAAGTTCCATGTTGGTAATTGCGTCGTCGGCGGTCATTTCCTCAGCGTGAAACTCTTTTCGCCTGATTACCACGGGAGACGAACCTAAGTCTTTGGCCTCTTCAGCCGCTTCACTCGGGTGCAGCAGGCTCAGATCGGCCGGGGTGATGTCTAGAGCGGCAAATTCCGTTGCCGTGAGCTCTGCGGTACCAGGTGCTCCGTGGTGGCCGTGGTGAGGCTTTCTGCGGTCGTTAGCCCTACGAAGGCGCTCGGTGAGCTTCCCCCAGGCCATGTCGAATGCAGAAAACTTGTCTTGGGCATGAGCCTCGGCGCGAATAATCTGCCCGGTCGCGAACACGGTGAGCTCGACCTGATCTTCCGGACCCGAGTTACGTGAGTGATCGTGACGAGTGACTTTGACGGCGAGCTCTTGCACTCTATGCAGGAGGTGCTCAACTTTTTCGGCCCGCTCGGATACATAATCTCGAAAACGGTCGGAGACGGTTAGGTTTTTTGCGGAAAAGCTTAGTTCCATGATGTTCCTCCATCTGCAGGCAACGTTGCCTGTGTAGTCAAGTTACACCTTTTCGATTCGGTTTCGGCAAAAGTTAGAAAGCCAATAATTGTGTGGCCGGAGTTTTCTAGGGTTTTTGTAGCCGCCTGAAGGGTGGAACCGGTAGTGATCACGTCGTCGATGAGAACTATCCGCTCGTTACCAACCTGCGCCAGCATTGAGTTCAACTGATTTGCCGACCGCTGCGAGGGGCTCAAGCGAGATTGATCCTGAGTTTGACGGCCTCTCACTAGAAGGTTTTGGTAGGTGATTCCGGGAAGCTCTCGGCAGAGTTCGCGGGCGATTACCTCTGCGGGGTTGAATCCGCGCTCGCGAAGGGAGCTGAAGTTACTTGGCACCGGCACTAGGCAGGTTGGCCTTTCAGAAAAACAGTTGAGCAGTGGCTTCAAACGTGTTGCCAGAAAGGCTCCGAGAGAGCTCTCTCCCAATTCTTTGAATGAACGAAGCACCAACCTCACGGAATCGGTGTAGGAAGTGGCGGAGAAACCAATTAGATTATCTCGAAACACCAATCTGGGATCTAATCCCAAGTTATCGGAACAGTCGCTGCAGATTCTTTCGCAAAGTTTTCCGCAAACCAAACAGGTGCCTGGGATAAAGATATCGAGCAAGGATGCCATTTGCCAAGATTGCCTCAAGGCAGTTGGTGTTTTTGAGTTTGATTTTGTTTCTGGGGAAAACTATTGGCCAGACATTCGTAGCGCAAGCACGTTGTTCAGCGTTGAATCCCAGCCAAACGTCTTGGAAACAAAAAGAGTTCCAGAGGTATCTAGGTAGAGGTGGTTAGCGCCAATCGGGCTCACCGCCGCAATGCCGTTCACTGTGGCGCGACCCACGGTTGAAGCGCCTCCGATGAGGACCGTCAACATCGATTGGCCGCCAAGTTTGTCTCTCACCAAACCGGTTAGAGTAACCCGGTCCATCCAGCTGATGGTCTGGGTCGACCGACTAAATTGAGTTAGTTTATAGGGCTCTCCGAGAGAGATCACGATGCGGTTTTTGTCTCGGATCACCGGAAAAATGTCAACACTCGAGCCGTTGAAATAATCATGTAGAACAGCAAGCCTCGAACCTTCCGGGCTCATTGAAATTGCTCTAATCGCGCTTCTGAAACCGTATGGGTTCGGTAGAGAAACCGAGTTGCCGTTTCTATCAATCACTCGAATGTCTGCACCGCGCTGGGAACTTGCAGTCCAAACCTGGTTGAAAGGATCGAGAGTTGGGTTGAGCAGATTTGCTCTTGCATCAACGAGTTTGTTCTTCACGCCAATCAAGCCGAGGGAATAGGTGTGTACCGAGTTATTGGCGAGCAGAGCCAGGAAGGACTCGTCGCTAGATAACGCGAAACCCGTGGCCCCGAGCTGCTTCACCGGAACCTCCGCATCCTTCACATCGAATGTGTTGGTACCCGTTACGTGAAACAATCCTTCGGAGGTTAGTACCACCGGCAGATTGGACGGTGTGTTGGAAATACCTGGTGAACCGGATGCGATTTCCTGCACGGTGCGTTCAATCGATATCGTCACGCCCACAACTCCGGCAATCTCGCTCAGCGTAGCGAGCAGCTGTGATTTCAGATATGGGCGTTTCCATGCCGGAATCTTCAGGGCGGTGGCATTCAGGTCTACCACCGCGTTCCCGTTGGTGATGGTTACCGAGTTGATGTTGAGCTTTGTGCCCTTAGGTAAAATTTGCTGAACCGCCGGAGCGAGCCAATCGCTTGGTCCGGAGATCACCGCGTTGGTGATTCTGGTTGCGATAGCCGCTTTGATTGGGAACCAGCGAACCTCTGGAACCAGGTAGTTCAAAGACTGATCCCAGAAATAGACCGAGACGGGCTGGAACAATAGCCCGAAGTTTGGGCGAAGCAGAATCGTGAGGTTTGGCGCCGAGGAGATACGCCAGTTGCCGAAAACCTGCAGCAACCTGAACTCAATAACGCGCACTGAGCCAGGCGTTGAGATGTAGGTTCCGTCTTCAAGGATTTGGGCATCGAATGGCACTTCCATGCGGATTTTGGTACCGGTATTGGAAATGATTTTGGTTTCGCCACTTTGAATTAGGGTCTCTGAAGCAGGCTTCCACTTTGCTGAGAAACTAGCGGTTAGATACTCTCTGGCCACCGCATAGTCTTCCTGAGGCCCATTTCCCGCGTATAGAAAGCCGGTGATAATTTGCTCCTGGGAGGCTTCGCTGACCGGGCCTGAGGGCGAGTAATAGAGTGTTTCGCTGGAACCACCGGTTTGAATCTCTGGGCCGATTTGATTGATTCGAATTGAAGGAAGCGTTGCGCAAGCAGAAAGAACCAGAGTTGTTGTCACGGCAGCTACGGCTCGAAGGAGTAGGCGAATCAAATCCTGCTCCTCTGGCTGAGGGTTTCACCAAGCGGCAACGGCGACTCGGTGAATATCGCTCCGATGCGGCGTGGGAGGGTAAGCCTAAAAGTGGTGCCCTGGTTCGGCTTAGACGTAACCTGCAACCAACCCTGATGAAGATGCGTATCCTCCAACGAAATGGCCAAACCCAGACCGGTTCCGCCGGTGGTGCGTTTTCTAGCTGGGTCGCCGCGCCAGAAGCGGTCGAACACGCGATCCATTTGCGAACGACTCATGCCAACGCCCAGATCCTTGATGGTTACTGCCACCGCCGTTTTAGATCGTCCCACCTGAATCTCCACCGGCTTACCAGCGCCATGCTCAATTGCATTTGAAATCAGGTTGCGAAGCACTCGCTCAATTCGTCGTGGATCGAAATCTGCGTCAACCGGCCGAGATGGCAGCTTGAGAATTAGTTCGCAGCCCAGCGTCTCTGCCAGAGGCTCCAACCCAGAAACCGCGATGCTAACCACATCGTTCAAATTGTTGGGTTCGATTTCGGCAACCACAGCACCGGCGTCGTATCGGGAAATTTCTAGAAGGTCGGTGAGTAGCGACTCGAATCTGGCAACCTGGGAAACCAGGGTGTCGAGAGCTCGTCTGGCTTTGGGATCTAACTCGTCAACCTTGGCTTCGAGCATCTCGGTAGCAAGTTTGATTGTCGTGAGCGGCGTGCGAAGTTCGTGAGAAACGTCGGAAACGAATCTTTGCTGCATCTTGCTGAGTTTGCTCAGCTGGCCGATCTGGGTTTCTAGGCTTTGGGCCATTCGGTTGAACGAGCGGGCTAGCGCTGCCACAACATCCTGCCCTCGCTCAGGAAGACGTTGATCGAGCGAACCGAGAGCCAACTGCTCGGCCACCAGAGCTGCGCGTTCCACGGGAGCCACAATTCTGCGAGTAACAAAATATGCCACGATACCGAGCAGGAGAATCATCACTAGACCGCCGATTGCCAAAGTTGACTGCATGAAATCTAGAGTTTCTTGAGCATCTGAGATGTCATAGACCAGGTACAGCTCGTAATCGCCGGCAACTGGAATTACAACCTTCGAACCAACCACAATCGACGGCGAGAGCTCTCCGTTGGAGTTGAGCGAAATCGTGCGGTAAACCAGTTTGTTTTCCGTCTTAGCCACTTTCGCGCGAAGCGTGGCGGGAATGTCGGATACCGTTAGGTCGCCGGATATGGGTGATTGGAGAAACTGGTTGGTTGCCTGATTTGGGCTACGTAGCAACGCTACTTTTCGAGAACCATTGGCTGTTTTTTGTTCGAGGTTAGGAATAACCTCATTCACGAGAGTTTGAAGCGCAACCACATCGGTGTTGCCGGTTGCGGTGAAGGTTTTCTGAACTTCAGCGCTGGCCTGCTTGGACTCCTGGAGTACCTGCTCGATGCGAGTTTGAAAAAGTCCGTTACCGATGGTTAGAGATAGAAATCCACCTACTGCAATCAAAGCGGCAGCACTGAGAGCGACCGTGATGGTTACATAGCGCACCTGAATCGATCGACGAAAGACGTCGAAGATTGCAGTAGCTAATTTGCTGAACACTTTGACTGGCTAGAACTGCCCGGCTTTATAGCCAACACCGCGTTCGGTGACCACAATCTTTGGATTGTCTGGGTCATCCTCGATTTTCGAACGAAGGCGCTGCACGTGAACGTTAACAAGACGGGTATCGGCGTCGTAGTGGTAACCCCAAACCTTCTTCAGCAGATCCTCGCGCTTGAAAACCTGTTTAGGAGCTTCCGCCAGAGTTTGCAAAAGATTGAATTCGAGTGGGGTTAGAGCCACGCGAACGCCATCGCGCCGAACCTCATGACCGAGCACATCGATAACCAGCGGGCCGAGAATGATTTCGCTTACTTCCGACTGACGCATTGGGCGCAATCGAGCCTCGATACGCGCCTGAAGAACTTTGAATGACGGCATGGGCTTCAGAATGTAATCGTCGGCACCGGCTTCTAGCCCCTCAACCACGTGTTCGTCCTCGGTTTTAGCAGTAAGCATGATGATTGGAACACCGCTCACGGCCCTGATCTCGCGACAAACTTCGATGCCGGTCTTATTTGGAAGCATCACGTCGAGGAGAACCAAATCCGGTGCGAAATCTTGGAACTCTAGGAATGCATTGCCACCGTCGGTCACGCCCAAGGCCTGGTAGCCAGCGTTCTCGAGAAGGTCGGTGAGTTGCTGGTTTAGCGGTAGTTCATCTTCGACAACTAGAACTTTTTGCATATTTGAATTACGCCTTTAGTAGCGGTAGTGATCTACCTTGTAGGGACCTTCAACCGGGACGCCAATGTAGCGTGCTTGCGAAGGGGTCAACTTTGTTAATTCCACACCAAGAGCGGCCAGATGTAAACGGGCAACTTTTTCGTCTAGTTCCTTAGGCAAAACGTAAACGCCGACCGGATAGTTCTCACGCTTGGTGAAAAGCTCGAGCTGAGCGAGAACCTGGTTGGCAAAAGAGTTGCTCATCACGAAGCTCGGGTGACCCGTGGCATTGCCAAGATTCATCAGGCGACCCTCGGATAGAACCAGGACCGAGCGACCGGAAGGCATGCGCCACTCGTGAACCTGCGGCTTGATCTCAACCTTTTCAACGCCCTTGATTTTCGCCAAGCCGTCCATGTCGATCTCATTGTCGAAGTGTCCGATGTTGGCAATGATCGCTAGGTGCTTCATCCGCTCGATGTGTTCTGTTCGAATCACCGACTGGTTTCCAGTTGCGGTAACGAAAATGTCAACGGTTTCCAAAACCGACTCTAGGGTTGCCACCTGGTAGCCATCCATGGCTGCCTGAAGTGCGCAAATCGGGTCGACTTCGCTCACAATCACACGCGCACCCTGACCAACCATGGCCTCGGCCGCACCCTTGCCCACGTCGCCGTAGCCTGCGATGAAAACCGTTTTGCCACCAATCAGAACGTCGGTGGCGCGGTTGATGCCATCAGGAAGTGAGTGACGAATGCCGTACTTGTTATCAAATTTGGATTTGGTAACCGAGTCGTTCACGTTGATACCGGGGAACAGTAGTTCTCCGTCTTGGAACAACTCGTAGAGGCGGTGAACTCCGGTAGTGGTTTCCTCAGTTACACCGATCAGCTCGGACGCGATTCTAGTGAAACGGTCTTTGCTCACCGAGAGCGTTGAGCGAAGCAGATCAAGGATTACCGAGAATTCGTGTGAGTCGTCTGGGCCGGTAGCCGGAACGGAACCCGCCAACTCATACTCGCGGCCCTTGTGAACCAAGAGGGTGGCGTCTCCGCCGTCGTCGAGAATCAGGTTTGGGCCGATGTAGTCGGCACCCTCGGCCTCGGCCTCGGCAGACCAGTCGAAGATGCGCTCGGTGCACCACCAGTACTCTTCGAGGGTTTCGCCCTTCCACGCGAACACCGGAACACCCGCCGGAGCCAACTCGGTGCCATTTCCAACCACGGCGGCAGCCGCGGCTTCGTCCTGGGTTGAAAAAATGTTGCAAGATGCCCAGCGAACTTTTGCACCGAGAGCAACCAGAGTCTCGATGAGCACCGCTGTTTGCACGGTCATATGAAGCGAGCCGGCGATGCGAGCACCCGCCAAAGGCTTCTTACTTTCGAATTCTTCGCGAAGGCTCATCAGGCCGGGCATCTCATTTTCGGCGAGGCGAATTTGGTGGCGGCCAGCTTCCGCAAGCGAGAGATTGGCTACGCGGTATTCGAAATCAGTCTTCTGCATGAGATAAGTTTACGCGCACTAAACTCATGGCTATGGCAGCGATACGGGCACGGCGAGAGAGACACGGACGCATTGCTCGCGGCTCGCTACTGGCCCATCTTGGAGCCGGCCGATCACTAAGTTTTTTCGAAACAGTGGTTTCACAGACGGTTGATTTTCTTAGAACAGCGTGGCCAGAGGAGTTGTCGAAACTTGACTATCGCCTGAAAGATGCACCTGATGGGTCGGACCCGAAAAGTGAGGTTGCCCGCTACAGCGTGAACCAAAAGACCTTTCGAATCACTATTTATCGGTTACCGATTGAACGGATGACCCACCACCGCAGAACCGACCGCATGGACGAGCGTTTTCACATTGAACAGTTTGTGTTTCAAGCTGCCGCCGAACTAATTGGCAAAAACCCGGATGATCTGATTCCAGACCAATTCAAGCGCTAGCGAACGACAACTTTTAGCTGGCCGGTAACCGAGCGGTAGTCGAGAACTGGAACTACTGCAATTGCCGAGGCAATATCAACGACACTACTCGCTGCGATTGGCACTGTGGAGCTTAGACGATAAGTAGTGGCCGGAGCCAACGCGATAACCAAGTTAGATTCGGCTGGAATCGACTGGGTGCGGCCGTTGATTGTGAAGGCTCCCGCTTTCGAACCTGGATTCACCAGCGACAGTTTGCTGATGGCTCCGGGCACAGTGGTGAAACCAGCGTCTAACCTAGTTGGATTCACGGCAGAAGCGATAGCTAAATCGGGTTCCCCGGCGCCGATTCGATTGAAACTAGCCGAAGCCATGACGGGTTCATTCGAGGTAATTTGAACAATGTAGTTTCCATCGGCCAGATCGGTGAGTTCGAAATCTCTCACCGTTCCCGCAGGAACGGTACCTTGAATCACTGTTCCAAAGCTGGTGCCATCGGCACCCTGCACCTGGGCGGTGAACACGACTTCTTTATCTCCTGGCGCAACCACTCGAAGATAGGTTTTCGTATCGGCGTAGTCTGAATCACTCGCAGCGAGAGTAGAAAGTTTCGCAGCCTCTCGAATGAACAGCCCAGGTATTTGCACGACTTTCTCTGCCGCAGGGGTTGGCGCAACCAAATCGAGACCACCCGGAGTGAGCCCTCGAATTGCCTTCTGTTGCAGCCACATACCCAGAGCCGCACCCCTAGAAGAAACCTGCACGGCGAACGTTGCTACCTTGGGAGCAAATGCGGCTAGTGGAAGCACCGTGACCTTGCCAGCCGGTGCCGAAATGCCGCTTAGGCCTGTTCCCTGAATCGGCCCGTCGGTTCCTAACAACTGCAGGCTAACCGAGGCATCCACCCGGCTCGGGTTCACCAAAATCAACAGCGCTTCGCGACCAACACTATTGTCGCCAGCAACAAACCAGGCATCGTTTTGCCCGGGCAAACAGTTTGTGGCTGCCAAACCAGCCGCCAACTTTTGGCTGGAGCGCTGCGACTGAATGGCGTTGAATTCCTTCGAGGCGGCCGACTCCCCTTCGAGCGTTCGGTGTCCAGCCGCGGTGGTGGCGATGGTAACGGTTCCGTCTACGCCGGTGATGGCAGCCAAACCAGACTGGGTGAAATTTCCCAGCTTTAATCCGGTGTCGCCACCATTTACGTAAACGGGCCCGGCGCAAATAAGTTGTGGTTGCCTCGGCTCAACCTGAACAGTTTGCGCCTCGTTGATTGAACCCACCGAGGTTTTAGGAAGATCGGCAAACACCGCTAGCGATGAAGCCAGACCAAGAATCAAAAGCAGAGAAAGGAGTCGTTTAAACATCTAACTCACTCTCACTCTGGTCGATGAAAATTGTTGTGTCCTTAGCTCGTTTAACTCTCGGGCGAGAAGGAATCGCCAACAACACAAAACCGAGCAGGGCCATAAGTTGCATGATTTTTGTGATTGACCAAGGGTTCTGGTTGATAGCCGGTGCGTCTTCGGCCGAAGTTCCCAGCACCCTCCATAGATCGCCGTAAGGAGTGAGGCCGGCTCCCTCTAAAATCGTGGACGATTCAAGGGCGGAAACCAGGTTTGCGTTCTCCGACGAATTTGGAACAAGTACGTAGCCGATGGAACTAGCTTTGAGTGTCTTGCCGTCGGCCGCTCCGTTACCCGAGGCCAGGTCGCCAACCACTTGGGCCAGTTTTTGGTTCTCCTCGGAAGCCTGTGTGATGACTCCGGAGAAACGGTAAGCGATATTGGAGTCCTCTAGGTGACTGCCGGAAAGTTCAGTAATTTCCGCCCTAAGTTCGTCCTGGTTTTGATTGATGACTAGAAGTCGCAATTGCGTTCCCTGTTCGTATTGTTTCTGAAGCAGTAGAGGAACGACCGCGCCATCAACCCCGACGACTTTCGGCGATGCAACGAATGCTTCAACACCGAGCGGAATGAGTGACAAAGTGGCCAGACTTGCCGTTAGCGCGAGAACCAGTTTGCGGTTTAAGGATGCCAAAAAGTGAACCGCGAGAGCGATGATTACTAGACCAATCAGTGCTGCCAATGCGTGGCCGCTGCTGGAAACGCTCAACTGACCGGCTCTTGCCGAAAGCAGATCTGCGGGGAACGAAAGCGACTGGGTGAAGATCAGAACGGCAAATGTCAGGATTCCGAAAGCTGCGAGCGAAAGACTAACTACCCAACGCTTAACCAACAGTGCTGAGATTGCGAGCAATGGGAAAATCGCGAGTGGCCAGTGCATCCAGTTCGAAATACTGACCACCGCAGCAAGGGCCGACGGATTCACGCTTACCCCGAGAGTTGGTTCGGCGAGCAGTGCTAGCGGTGAGCCGAGCGTGAAAACTACATAACTGAAAAGCGGAAGGTAAATAACTGCTAGCGGAAGCGGGATCCAGAAGAGATAGCCGAAGCGTCGAATCTTGGTGAAGGCCACCAGAGCCAAACCAACGAGTGCCAGAATTGCGAGCACCGGTGTTGACGCACCGAGGATTGCCAGGAGGAGCCCTGCTAGCCCCACCCAGGACCACGTTCTGGAATCAGACCTGGCCGATCCGCTTCGTCCCAATCCGGCAGCACGCGCAACGGCGTAAACCAGCCAGGGAATCACAATTGTGGAAACCACCGCTGGATACTCGCCCGAAGCCACCGCATCGCCAAACGCTGGTAGCAACGCGTACCCGGCTGCTCCGAGGTTTCGCTGCCAAGCCTTCGGCGTGATTAGTGAAAGCGCCTTCCAGGCGGTAACAAAGGCCAGAGCTTTGGCAAGCCAGAGCAAGATCACGAGCGAAAGGCTCGGCGACCAGAAAGTTAGTGAACCGAGCGCGAGAAGCACCCAGTTGAATGGGTCCGATGGCCCGAAGAACCCGGTACCGATTGGTTGAAAACTGGCTCCGGCGCGAGCAAAGACGCTGAACCAATCTTGCGCCAAAGGCAGCGCTGAACCACCCTGCACTGCCTGGGCCAGCGGAAACAGTTTCCACGAGAGAGCTAGGAAGAGAGTTACAAAAATCCAACCGGCTGCCTGATTGAAGTTCTTTACTCGCTCTTGGGCCACCGTTTCATGGTCGCCGCGTTCGAAAGCGGCCAGCGAATTAGCCGACTCTTCCGCTTCCAGATCGGAGCGTTTATGAGCGCTCACCACCTGCCAGCTGGCGCGCAAGGGTTTTAGGCTACTAGTTGGCGATTTGCCGGAATTGGCCCTGGATGCCAACCTTTTCGGCAGGGTGAAGATGCCCCAGAAGCCCGCTCTAAGCTCGGCTCCAAGGTAGCCGGGACGTTTCTGAGCCAGACGCCAAAACACCCGGTAGACCGTGAGCAACGGCAGTGCTAGCCAGTAGAGCAGCGCAAGAGGTAAGGCGTCGTGCACCAAATGCAGATTTATCACGGCACGGCGATTGGCAGTCTTCGCGCTGCCCCTCAACCAACCACCTTTTCGTTTGCCCGACAACGACAGACCCGCGTGAACCACTTTGGCGCGCGGTGCAACCACGACTCGGAAACCGTGGCGCCGGATTCGCATTGACAAATCGAAATCTTCGGCGAGAGCGGGCGCACGATTGTCTAAACCACCAACGGCTTCGTAAACATCGCTTCGTACCAGCATTCCGGAAGTAGAAACGGCCAACACATCGGTCACTTGATCGTGCTGCGACTGATCGAGTTGGCCACCGATTGGGCTGATTAGTTCACCGAAGCGAGAAAGCGTGAGCCCCAACTGGGAAATCTTTCGGTTGTTGTCGAAGCCGAGCTGCATCGGGCCAACCTGCGCGATGTGCTCAGAGTTCTCGGTGGCTTTGAGTAGTTCGGCCAGCGCGTTGGGATGAGGTTCGCTGTCATCGTGAACAATCCAAAGCCAGTGCTCATTGGTTGCCGGAAGGTTGGAAACACCCGCTTTGACAATCTCGCCCAAACGGGATTTGACGGCAACTTTAACTGTGGGATGAGAAAGCTCGAGAGGAACCTTAGATGAATCGACTACCAGAATTTGTTCGGGGGTAATCGTCTGTTTTTGAATTGCTTCGAGAGCCCGCTGTGCCAAAACCGCCTCGTCGTGTGCGACGAGTATTACGGTTACCGAACTGGCCACGAGCTAACTCCTGAGAGTTATTAGGCGCGCTTCTTTAGCTTGCGACGCTCACGCTCAGAAAGGCCGCCCCAGATTCCAAAGCGCTCGTCATTGGCAAGTGCGTACTCGAGACACTGGGCCTTCACATCGCAGCCGGCGCAGATGCGCTTCGCCTCGCGAGTTGATCCGCCCTTTTCAGGAAAGAACAGTTCTGGGTCTGTTTCTGCGCAAACCGCTTCGGCTTGCCAAGATAGTGGATTGTCATCATCGGTAGCGTATGCCCCCGCGACACCAAGGAATTGTGGGTCAACAAACCAGTTTGCTGGAATTCCGTTTTCGTCTCGCATCATCAACCTAACTCTTGCCGCGGCTGAACTAACCGCGGTGTAATTACAATGATGTTATTACCTAATTCGCAAAATGCGAAATCCAACTCTAAACCCCGCGTTGAAGCCTGATTTACCGCCTTTGGTAGTCTAAAAGGTATGACAATTTTACTCACCGGCGGTGCTGGATATATCGGTTCGCACGTGGTTCGTTTACTACAGCAGCGCGGTGAAGTCGTCGTGGTAGTTGATGACCTCTCCGAAGGAATCGAAGCCAGGATTGGCGACGCGAAATTGGTGCAATTGGATCTCGCCTCGAAAGATTCGGTTGAAAAACTAAAGCAACTTTTTACCGAAGAGCAGGTTCATTCTGTAATTCACCTAGCGGCGCGTAAAAAAGTAGGCGAATCGGTTGAGCGCCCCGACTGGTACGAAGAGCAAAATGTTGGCGGGTTGAAAAACCTCCTTCAGGCCATGCGTGAGACCGGTGTTGATCGGCTCGTTTTCTCATCATCGGCAGCCACCTATGGTGTTCCCGATGTTACGCAGGTAGACGAAGACTTTGAGTGCAAACCAATCAACCCTTACGGCCAAACGAAACTCGACGGCGAGCGACTAGCTCGAGAGGCAGCTGAGCTGTGGGGTCTTCGTGAGGTAAGTCTTCGATATTTCAATGTTGCTGGTACCGGCTGGCCAGAACTAATGGACACCCAGGCCGCGAACCTGGTGCCGATTGTTTTCCAGTCACTTACTCGAGGTGTGTCTCCCAGAGTGTTCGGCAACGACTTCCCCACCCCAGACGGCAGTTGTGTGAGGGATTATGTGCACGTGCTCGATTTGGCCGAAGCGCACCTTGCCGCAATCGACTACCTAGAAAGAGAAGAACGACCCTTCGACGTTTTCAACGTTGGTACCGGGGTTGGTTCCAGCGTTCTAGAGGTGATTCAGGAAGTTGCTGCAGTTTCAGAAACTGAAATCGTGCCAATTATCGAACCACGTCGCCCCGGCGACCCAGCGGCCTTGGCAGCCGATGTAAGCCGCATCCAAAAAGTGCTCGGCTGGCGTGCAAAGCACAACCTTCACGACATCATCAAATCTGTCTGGGAAGCACAGTCCAAATAAATGGAAGCAATCACCACCTCGATTCGCGTAATCGTCGACCGGTCAGCGGCCGGCTACAGAACGCGATTCTCAATCGCCTACGCGGCACTTTTCGTGCTCATGGGCGGAGACGCGGTGCGTTATGCGATTGGTTGGACTGCCTGGGCAGTAGTTCTCGGGGTGCTACTTGTAGCCACCCTGGTCAGCCTGTTCCGAGGAAACTGGCGCGAAACATTCAAGCGGGTTCCTTGGCCGCTTTCCGCCCTGCTCGGCCTAATGCTGCTCGGCTCGCTCTGGTCTAACTACGCACTGGTTAGCGCCGGCGCGGCAGTTGTGCAAATTGCTACAACGGCTTTTGGGGTCTACTTGGCCGCGGCTTTCGACTGGCGTGAAATTCTGCGGCTCTTCGGAAATACCTTGCGCACCATTATTTACGGCTCGGTTCTTTTCGAACTCTTCGCAGCAATTGTGATTCAAGGCCCAATCGAGCCCTTCTTCCCCAACTATGACGGCGATCACCCCCCGGCTGTTGCCTTCTACTGGACGCAGGGAAACCTTTTCTCAGACGATCGAATTCAGGGGATTGTTGGAAACTCCAACATGCTCGCCTACATGTCGATGATTGCGGTAGTGGTCTTTGCAATCGAGCGAGCAGCTAACACCACTAGCCGCCTCACCACTATTCTCAGCTTCGCCGCCACTCTCCCCATGTTGATTCTTTCGCGTTCGGCCAGCATCGGTTTCGCTCTGGCGGCCGTTGCGGCGGCAGCCATTGTGTCAATCGCCGCAGAGGGTAAAGAGCGCGATGTTCGTCATCGTTACTATCGAATCGCCTGGGCAGTGGTTGGAATTGGGGCACTCTTCGTGCTCACTTATCGTGCCCAGATTTTCAGCCTGATTGGGAAATCTCCCGACATGACCGGCCGAACCAAAATCTGGAAGATTGTGCTCGATCTCATCGATGAGAGACCGCTTCAGGGGTGGGGCTGGAGTTCCTACTGGGTTCCCTGGGTTGAGCCCTACGACGGCCTCGTGGTTATCAACAATGTTCCCTACTACCAAGCTCACAACGCGTTCCTCGACGTCTGGCTGCAACTTGGAATCATAGGACTAGGTCTATTCCTGCTGCTGGTTGGAGTTACCTTCGTACGCGTTTGGAGGCTCGCCGTCAGGCACACTAGCCCGCTTTATCTCTGGCCGATTTTGGTATTCGTTGGCATCGTTACCCAAAATCTAACCGAGAGCCGAATCTTGGTTGAAATTGGCTGGGTGATCCTGGTGCTGTTCGCCGTGAAAGTTTGCGAACCCGCGTCAAACCTCGAGCCCCTTGGAAACACGGTGAAGCTCTCACGCCTGAAGCGTTTAGCTAAACGCTAGGGAAGAATCAGCACCTGGCCGCGCTGGAGCACGTCGGTGGATAGTTTATTTAGGGTTCTCAAGACACCCCTAGAAGTTTTGAATTTCACCGCGACTTTGTAAAGAGTGTCATTAGCAACAACCACATAACTGGTTGGGTTTAGCTTCGGTAGGGCGGCAATCAACTCGGCCGAAACCAGAGCGGCCGGCGTTTGATTGCCGAGCATTGCGGTGTACTCGGCCGGGGTGCGAATAGGCCTTAGCTTTCCTGCAACCACTTTGTATTTGGCAGTTCCATTGGCCACAAATACCCCAACGCGCGTTGTGGTTGGTCGGAGCTTCTGACAGGTTTTGGAATCAAGAGCTACCTCAGACCTGGGCCACTGCGCTGAGGTTTCAGAATTGAGAAGTAGCGGAACCCCTTGGTCGATTAGGTAGGTGCTGCCGCCACAGGCAACCTTCTGCCAGTCGAGAGTTGAAGCCGTGTTGTATCCGCTTAGATCGGCTCTGGTAACGAGCTTCAATTTCGCTTTGGTGAAGGCCTGTGCGGTTGTCGTCGAAATCCGCAAACCCCTGGCGAAACCATCGATTAGGTAGATGTTCCCCGACTCTTGCACTTTCACCACACTGGCCGGCGCCAAAGCCTTAGGCCCAACGGCAATTTGAGAAATGAGGTATTTCGGCCAAACCTGCGCCACGCCCGAGGCCGCTAGAGGAAGCAATTTGGTGGTCTCGGCAGCGTCGAAAACTGGGCGCGCCTTTTTGCCAGAAATTAGGAAACTGCTGGTGGCGGTTAGGGATTCCTTCACAACCAGTGGCGTGGTGAGAACTACGTTGCTGGCGGTATCGATTTTGTCGATTACCACGTTTGGAAGGTTAACCGGAGTGGCGATATTTTGAACATCGGTGACTGGCTGTTTACCCTGTGCCGTGAGCAAGAAGCCTCCGCTAGCGCTAGTAACGAAATTGGAGAACTTGACCCCTTGGGTCAGTTTCGCAATGGCCGCCGCCGTGAGTGTTCCTGAGGATTTGTTGAATCGCCAGGCCGTTGAGCTCTTGATGTCGTTGTAGAGTTCGGTGGCCATCGGATAGTAAACGCCACTAATGTAAAGGCCGTAACCGTTTGCGTCGGTGGTTTTGAAAACGTTGTTATCTGCGATGATTGGCGCCCCGAGCGGCAGAGCTTTAAAGTGCAGTGCGGAAAGTGCACTAATTGCAGGCGGGGTTGCCAGAAGAGCTGTGAGGCTGGCGCTGTCTAAGATTTCTCGCCTCGTGCCGTTTTCAATGAGATAGCTCACGCCGGTTGTTCGCACGTGGGTCGTGACGAAGGCAGTTGAATTACCCAACGGATAATTTGCAAGTTGGGTTCCGGTCAGCGTTGGCAGAACCGAAAAATCAGCGCCAGATCCAAAGGTGCTTGGCGAAATTGCCTTGGCGGTGGCAACGTTCAGGATTCGATATTTTTTGGAACCTAACAGGAAGTAGGCCAACCCGTCGGTGCCATTAACCATTCGTGCAGGGTCAGTCTTGGTGGTGATACTCGCTAGGTAGGAGGCCGGCACTACCCCGGTGGAACCTAATCCGGAATAGCTAGGCAGGTCTGCCTCAGCGAGCGGGTGTTTCGTCAAATAATCGTCGACGAGGTAAACGGTTGGGCTGGTGCTGGATTTGATGAGAAGTGGTGAGGGCAGAGTTGCTAACTGCGGTTGAGAAGCTAAGACGGCCTTGGTTATGTCTAATCCCATCGCAGCGGCCTGGGTGGAGTTCACCACAAACTTGTGAGGCCCATTGATGTAGTACGTCTTGGTATCTGACTTGAGAAGAGAATTCATGGCGTTACCGGTTGGGAACTTAGAGAGGTAATCAGCCGTAACCGTTACGGTACTCCCGAATTTCGACATCGAGGTCAGCATGGCAGAACTACCCACGAGGTGTTTGTTACTGCCGCTCAATAGATAAGTGCTTGAGCTGCCGCTTGATTTCATAAATACAGCAGTTGGAATTCGAGCCAATTTGGTTGACTCAATCGTGGTTACCGAATTCCAGTTGTGACCCAAAGCAGAGGCAGCAGCTGGCGTTCCGATTGGGATTTTTAGTCCGCCCACTATGTCGAATCGGTTTCCACTCGAGTCTTGCAGCATCTGAGTTACTGGCGTTGTGAGAGTGAAGCGGTTCAACAGGTCGTCCTGGAAAACCGCTGTAGTGCCCATGGCCGACAAGGTCTTTAGTTGTGCCGCGTTACTGATCAGAGCCCTAGTGGTGCCTTGGAGTAAAAACACTTCGTCGGTCGTTGCCGATTTGGCGAAGGTAAGGTCACCGAAGTTTGAAATCTGCACATCGGTTATCACCGGAGCAGTAATCCAGTCGAGACCTAGCGCTGCGGCCTGGGTCGAAGTCGAAATCCTATACTTTTGACCCGAGGTAATCAGATAGCGCGCTCCGGTTGCGTCGGAAACCAGGTTCTTGAGTTCCCCGCCATCGGTGAAGCTCGACATATAGGCATCCGAGACGGTACCGAGTGGACCTAGTGGGCCAAAATCGGAAATCATGGCTTGGCTAGTGATCAGGTACCGCTTAGATGTGCTTTGGTTCACTAGGTATGTTTCGCTGGTCGATGACTTTAGTAGGTAACCACCGGCAACAGGGGAACCAAACCAGGTCCAGAACTGTCTCCAGAAATTTCTGTTGCCATAGGCGCTGCAACTATTTCCTTCGCCCCATAGGTTGTCGAGGGCTGCCTTGTTTGGCGCGTAGGGGGTGTAGTAGTAAAGCTTGGCCGTTGCCTGGCTTTTGAGTTTGAAGCTCTGGCGACCACACGAAGCGTTTGGATGATTTCCCATCGAAATAGTGTTGCCAGGCTTTAGGTAGGTGAAACTGCCTCGGGGATCGCCGTACCATTTCAATTGCCACGCGCCGCGATACAGCTGCCAAAATAACCTGGAGTTGGCGTTCGAGTCCTGTCCGCAAATCTGTGGCGCAGAGTCTGGGCAGCCATATCCCATGGCGGCCTTATACATATAGGTCGTTGGATTTGTGGAGCTAACCAAACCCTGTTCTTTCTGCAATGTCACCAAAAGCACGCGGGGATTAATCTTGCAGGCGGTTGCAACGCTGGAGATGATTTGCGCCGCGGTTCTTGCTTTTGCGGCCGGAACTTCGGCGCAAATTGACAGTGAATAACTGTGCAAAGACGATCGAATCGCTACTGACCCAACCACATCTTCTTTGTACTCGGCAAGGCAAATCTGCCCGCGGTTATTGGTGCACACCGGGACTCTGGCCCTCAAGAATTTTTGAATTTCCCCAGCGTCCATAGTTCCCCAGTCGTTGAACACCGAGTCGGAAATGATTAGACCAGGATCAAAGGTTTTGGCATCTAGCGCTTGGCTCGGACTCTCGGTTGCAACAATTCCGGCCAGGCTCAAACTCAACGTTAGGAGCCCAACTAAAAACTTCCGGAATTTACCAAGCATTACTGAATTGCAATCTTTCCATCAGGGAAAACGCCAGAAGATTTCTCCGAGACGTAGGACACGGTGAAGTTCAGATCTCCGCCTTTGAAAGCCGATAGCGGCACCGACATTGGGAAACACTGGGTGGAAGTTACGTTCGACTCGGCATTAACGGTTATCTCCTGCGAGACGGAGCCCTGTGAAACCACAAGAGTACAGCGGCCGTCTTCTTCCAGAATCCCGAGAACCTCAGCTATCACGTCAACCGTGCCGTTGTCTTTGAACGCAGAGGCATCGAGGATGTTTATCTTCACAGCTTTGAGATTGGGGTCAACGGTAGGCGTTGGAGTAGGTGTGGAGGTAGGAGTTTCGGTTTGAGTTGGAGTTGGGCTAGCCGTCGGCTCAGTATTCGGATAGAAAATGCTGCATCCAGCCAAGGTAGCGGTCACTGCCAAGACAAGACCGGCAGTAATTATTTTGCGCTTCACGTGTGTCCTCCACTTCTTAGGACTACCACTTATAGCCTATTCCCGAACGCCCCAAACGGCGCCTATGACGCGCTTGCTAGCGCCTCCGTCTTCCAGACTGTTATAGGTTTCTTGCCAGTGTTTATAAGCACTTTGGTAACTTTTGGCAATTTCTGGGAGTTTCCCTAGAGTTTCCAAAACTCCGTTGGCGGAGGTCAAGATCGGACCCGGTGCCTGGTTCTCAAAATCGAAGTAGAACCCGCGCTCTGCTCTATACCGGTCCAAGTCTGGCGCTAGGAAAATGATTGGTTTTCCGGTTACCGAGAAATCGAACATCACCGAAGAGTAATCGGTGATTAGCACGTCGGCGGCGATGTAAAGCTCGGTGATGTCTGGATAGAGGGTAACGTCGATGGCGGCACCAGCAACCTTTGCCGATTTGGCTCGATTGGTGTTGGTGTGTCCGCGAAACATAACCTGCACGCCTTCTGGGAAGGTCATGTCGGGCTCTAGATAGCTCACGATTTCCCAGGTTCCGGTCACGCTTCTCTGGTAGTCGCGCCAGGTTGGAGCGTAGAGAGCCAGAATGGTTTTCGAATCAGTGACTCCAAGTTTTGCGCGAATAGCTTGGCGGTTGGCTGCGGTGTGGGTAGTTAGCCGATCGTTCCTCGGATAGCCTGTTTCCAGAACGACGCCACTGTAGCCGAATGCCCGAGGAAGCACCTCACTACAAAACGGATTTGGGCTAATTAGGTAGTCCCAGGCGTTAGCCTCGCGGTCCATCAGATCGAGATAGCTCTTGGTCAGTTCTCCCTCGGGGAGGTCTCGAACCAAACGCTTGAGCGGAGTTCCGTGCCAGGTTTGCAAGTAGGTCTGGCCTTCAACTTTCTTGAAATACCAGGGCAGCGCTGAGTTAGCTACTAGATACTCCGACGTGGCCAGCGCCTGAAACCACTGCTTCGACTCAAACCTAAGGCCGACGGCACCTTCCGGAGCTTTTGAGTCGCCAGCCACGGTCCACAAGAATTTGAGCTCAGGCCTTTGTTTTTTGAGTTCGAAATAAATATCGAGCGGGCTGTCGCCGATTACTTTTCCGTTGAAAGAATCGAACAGTACAGTGCCACTTTTAATTGGTAGCGCACCCGGGCGGTACTGCATCTTCTTTAGATACGCGAGGCCACGTCGTCTTAGCGCGCCAACGATTCTCGACGGGCTGTAGGCCTTCAGGTTCACTTGGTAACCCGGCTTCGGTCGATGGTGCCCGCGGCTCCCCTAAGGTAGCCAACGAGGAAGCCAACTCCCCAAGAAATGTGCATCGTAGCCAAGGTGAGCGGAACCGGAGCGAGCCTCGAATAGACACCAATTGCTAGAACGGCTGCAACGTAGGCGAGGAAGGGTAACCAGCCAATCGCGAAACCGAGCGAGGCCAGGAGATTTCCAGCCACGAGCGAAACCACCAAGGCTGGTGGAATGAAATAACGCATTGACGTTCGAGAGACATCACGTTTGGTGAGCTCACCTCTCCAAACACCGGTTGAATAAAACTGTTTCACAAGCCCGGACCAGTTAGAACGCGGCCAGTAGGTAACGTTGAGTTCTGGGCTGAACCAAACCAGCGAGCCACTGGCTTTGATGCGTTGAGCCAAATCCCAGTCCTCTCCGCGAATAATGCTCTCGTCGTAGCCACCTACGCGTTCCAGAGCGCTTTTCCTGAAAATGCCCAGATACGCGCTTTCTGCCTCGCCGGCTTTTCCGCCAACGTGATACGTGGCTCCGCCCAATCCAAATCGGCTCGTGTAGGCCCAGGCCACCGAGCGTTGAAACAAGGTTTTGCCCTTGGCTGCCATAACTCCCCCGAGTAGATCGGCGCCAGTCTCGTTGAGAATTTCAATTCCTCTAGAGATGTAGTTCGGAGCTGGTTCACTGTGGGCATCGATTCGCACGATGTACTCAAAGAGCGCCTGCTTGATGCACAGGTTCATGCCAACCGTGGTGAGCCCGCGAGGATTTGGAACCAAACGAATTCGAGCATCCGCTTTGGCCAGTTTTGCAGCAACCTTGTCGGTGCCATCCGTTGATGGGCCGAGCGCGATGAGCAATTCGCCGTCGAAGTTTTGGGCCAGGACCGAAGCAACGGCGTCGGCTAGGTGATGCTCTTCATTGAGTACCGGCATGATGACCGAAACTTTAGGCGTCTTGGTGGCCATGGTTAGTCGATGGTGGTTGAGCCCACGAATTTGTTATAGGCATTGATAACCTTTTTCGGCTCGCCGTCCATTCGGAGTTCACCTTTCTCAATCCAAATTACGCGCGTGCAGGTGTCGAGAATCGATTTCATGCTGTGGCTCACAAGGAAAACTGTTCCAGCGTTTTCGTGCAGTTCTCGCATACGGGCCTCGGCGCGATTTCTGAATTCTTGGTCACCCACAGCCAGCGCTTCGTCGATGATGAGGATGTCGTGATCTTTAGCCGCAGCGATGGCAAAACGCAGACGAGCGGACATTCCAGACGAGTAAGTGCGCATTGGATAGCTGACGAATTCTTCAAGGCCGGCAAACGAAGCGATTGAATCCACGCGGGAATTGATTTCCTGCTTTTCGAAACCCATGGCGAGACCACCGAGGAGGATGTTCTTCTCACCCGAAAGATCTGGCAGAAGCACCGCTCCAACTCCCAACAGGGTTGGTCTGGCGAAGGCGTAGATTGCGCCACTGCTGAGCGGGGTGAGCCCAGCCAGAGCGCGCATTAGAGAAGATTTACCGGAACCGTTGCTGCCGATGATTCCAACCGATTCGCCCTCGTAAATTGTGAAGGTTACGCCCTTGATTGCGTGAACTTCACGCACTTCCATCTTCTTCGACAGCAATCCGCCACCGCGCAATCCGCGGGTAGCCCGGCGCCCCGAAGCCAAAACCTTGTAGATGATGTGAGCGTCGTCGACGACAACTACCGGTTTACGCTCGGGAGCTGATTTAGTCTTCGCGGCCATAGCGCTCCTCCGCACTCCAGAAGAACATCAAACCAAGCACGGCCAAACTAAACGACCAGATCAGAACCGAGATCCACTCTTCAGGCCTAACCGAATATCCGGTTACCAGGTAACCGCGTGCCAGGTTCAGGAATTCGTAAATCGGGTTGAATTGAATCAGCTTGGCCCAGATGCTATCTGGCTCCGAGAAAATTTTCTCAACCGAAAAGAACACGCCACTCACGTAGAACATAACTCGGGTGATGAACGGCACCAGTTTGTTTAGATCCTGCACGTGAACTGTGATGCGTGCCATCACCATGGCTAAACCAAAGTTGAACACAAACATGAGGGCGAGCAGCGGAATCATCATCAACCAACCAACGGTGATGCTGCCGAAGCCTTGAACCACAACCAGAATCACAGCCAAAACCAAAAGCTGCGGCAGTAAGGCAATCGTCTGTGACATCACCACCGAAAGCGGCAGTAGCACTCGCGGGAAACTGAGGCTTCGAACCAAACCTGAGCGGTTCACAATCGAGCCGGCGCCGTGCGTGAAGCTGCCCTGAACGTAGCTAAAAAGGAAGACCCCGGTGAACAGGAACGGCAGGAAATTATCCGGTTTGCTCGCACCCAAAATTAGGCCGAAAATTAGGCCGTAGGTGGCCGCTTGAATCGTTGGAAGCAGAATGTTCCACCAGCTGCCGAGGCGGCTTTTGGCGTTGGTGGCCTCGTTACCGTAGCTGGCTAATGTGTATGCGAAATCAAGTCGGGTAATGGCTTCACGAATGTATTTGAACAAACCCGGACGCGCACCGACTTTTTTCAAGCCGTTGGAAAGTGCGTACTCTTCAGTACTCATTTTCAGCGCTCCGCTCGTTCGATGATGTTCTTCAAGAAGTTTAGTTGCTACTTATTTTGGGCAACGATTTTGGCAACCGCGGTTCGGATAGCCGGATAGTCGGGGTTGCCAGGGTGGTAACCCTTTTCCGGAACTAGGTCCAACACCTTGAGGCCGCGCTTTTGAGCCTTAGTCGCAAGTTCCAGATATTTAGGAAGCATGTCCTTCGGGATGTCGGTGGTTACTAGCGTCTTTCCAGCCGCTGCCACCTCCTGGAACCGCGTGAAAATCACCGCTGGGCTTACCTGCTTCAAAATCGCCGCCTGCACTTCTTTCTGCCTGCGCATGCGATCGAAGTCGGAGGTGGTGTGGCGCGAACGGGCATACCAGAGGGCCGTGTAGCCGTCCATGAGCTGATTGTCGCCGGCTTCAATCCAACCCTTAGCATCCGCTGCGTCGTCGCGCTGCCCGCCGATTGGAAGCCTTTGCTTCACATCGATGGTCACACCACCGAGGGCGTCTACGAGTTTCGTAACGGCCTTCATCTCAACCATTACGTAGCTGGTGATCTTGAGTCCGGTAACTCCCTCAACCGCATCCTTGGTTGCTTCGACTCCGGCCGTGGAACCCTGCTTCTCGGCATTTGGGTAAAGCTCCGGGTGATTGTCGGTGACATTTTTGTAGAGGGCGTTAATCAAACATTCGTTGAGGCAGTTCCAGCCGTTTGGATACACCGACCAAAGCGGCGAGCCATCTCGGAACGGAACTTTTTCCAGACCGCGAGGAATACCAATCACGGCAACTCGACCGGTCTCAGCGCTCACACTGAAAACCGAGATGCTGTCTGGGCGAATTCCAAAACGGTCGTTGCCGGCATCCGAACCCAGCACCAAAATGTTGTAGCGCCCATTCACGGGCTGGGTGCTTCCACCCTGGTTGAAAATCGAGCCAATTGCCGACGCACTGGAAACCGAGACGTTTCCCGCGTAAACGATTGAGCTGGTGCCAAGCGTTCCAACGGTCAAGAATGCGCCGAGCAGGTACCAGCGCGCACGGCCCTCTACTCGCCCCAGCTGTGAGAGGCGAAGTGCATCGAGCATGAGAAGTGCGAAGAGAGCGGCAAAGAACCAGAGGTACCAACCGAGCACGGTGGTGATAAAAGGCACGGTTACGATGCCAACCAGCCAGCTCTTGTTGATGAAGAAGATCACTGCGGCGATAAGCACTAGTCCCAAATTGACCAGCGAAAAACGCAGTGCAAAACTACCCAGACGGCGATTGCCGCCCAAAAGCTGAGCGGTTCCCGGGAAGATAACGGCAAGCGCCAAAAGCCACCAGGCGCGCTTGCGCATCTGGATTCCATCGGCTCGCCCAATATCGCGAAACGGGCTTCTGCTCTGACCTAAATTTGAGATTTTAGTTTCTCGTTCTTCTCAGCAACTGAAATTTTGAGAGCGTCTGTGAACGCCTGAAGCTTTACGGAAAGTTCGGCATCGAAACTTCCCAAGATTCGCGCGGCGAGGATGCCGGCATTTCTAGCACCGCCGATGGAAACCGTGGCAACCGGAACCCCGGCCGGCATTTGAACAATCGACAACAGAGAATCTAGGCCGTCTAGTTTTGACAGTGAAACCGGCACACCGATCACTGGAAGCGTGGACACCGAAGCTAGCATTCCTGGAAGGTGAGCAGCTCCACCGGCTCCTGCGATGATTACCTTGATTCCGCGTCCGGCAGCCGCCTTTCCCCACTCAATCATCAACTCTGGAGTGCGGTGAGCCGAAAGCACTTCAACCTCGTAGCTGATGCCGAATTCCTTCAAGGCTTCAACGGCGTCCGACATCACATTCCAGTCGGAATCTGATCCCATAACTACGCCAACAACAGGTGTGCTCATAGGCACAATTTTAGGCGCTGGGTGGCTTCTAGCCCCTTAGGCACGAGTTAGCCGCAGCACGGGCTTCACTCAGTACGTCGTCGAAGTTGGCTCCGATCACCGTTACGTGGCCCATTTTTCTTCCCTTACGAGCGGCTTTGCCGTAGGTGTGAAACTTCGCCGAAGGATGACTTTTGAAAGCGGTTGGGTAGGCCTTCACAAAATCGTTCTGATCGTCAATCCCGAGCAGGTTTACCATCACGCTGTGCGCCGCCACTGACTCGGTTGACCCCAGAGGCAGGTCGAGGACCGCGCGAAGATGCTGCTCGAACTGGCTCGTGGTGGAGCCCTCAATACTGAAGTGACCCGAATTGTGCGGTCTCATTGCCAACTCGTTGATTAGTAACTCTCCGCTCGAGGTCTCGAAAAGTTCCACCGCCAAAACACCGGTTACTCCGAGCCCTTCGGCCACGGTTTCAGCAATGCGTGCGGCAGCCTCTAATGTGGAGGTGCCGGCTCCCGGGGCAGGCGCCAAAACTTCCGAGCAGACGCCGTCTTTCTGCACAGTCTGAGCCAGCGGCCACGCTTTTAGCTCTCCGCTCGGGCGCCTCGCCGTCAGTTGGGCCAGCTCTCGAACGAAATCAACTTTTTCCTCGGCGAGAAGACTTCCGCCAAAATCGCTCAGGTTCTCAAGCCAGTTTTTGGCATCCGCTGACGAGCGAACCACGGCTACGCCTTTACCGTCGTAACCGCCGATGGGGGTTTTCAAAATTGCCACACCACCGTGCACGGCGATGAAGTCGTCGAGCTCTTGGGCACTTCGGATTTCGGCCCAGTCGGGCATCGGCAGACCGAGTTCGGTCAAGCGTTTGCGCATGTGCAATTTGTTCTGCGCAAAACCAAGTGCTTTCGGTGAAGGCTGAATCGAGAATCCTTCTGCTTCCAGCGTTTCGAGGATGACCAGGGGAACATGTTCGTGATCAAAGGTGATTACATCAACGGTGTTTGCGAATTCACGAACTTGATCGAGTTGCGTGTAATCGCCAACGTGCGTTGCAGCCTGCGCGGCCGACGAGCCATGGCTTTCGGCAAACACTTTGATTTCAAGACCAAGCGCCAGAGCGGGTTCAATCATCATGCGAGCCAACTGCCCGCCACCGATTACTCCAACCCGAAATGCCATAAGACTATTTTCTCCTAAGCAGAGCCTGGAGTTCGGCCGCTGTGGCTTTCTGTGCCGGCAGCCCTCGAACGTAGTGTTCGCTGTCGTCTCTGCCGGTAATCAGAATGCCGCGAACCGGCGAGTAGCTAATCGAAGCAATTTCGTCCCAGCTAAGGTCTCTGCGATTTTTCGAACCAAGTCCGCGCGAAATAAAAATTCCTTTCGAGGTCACGTCGACGAACCTCGCTGCAAAAGCCAGTGACGGTAGGAGCCATGAGAAGAAGGCTGCTACTCCCGCCGTGATCCATAGCGTGTAAAACTGCCAATCCGACAATTCATATACCGAGAAGAAACTAACCGCAGCGCAGATAAACCCCAGGCAAATAAACGAGACGCTTAGGCGCGTCAGGCGCGGACGTAATCTGGCGAAATGGGTCATCGTTTAATTGTGTCTCAGGTGTTGAATGTCGGCTGCCGAAACCGCTAAAAGTTGTTCGGTTCCCGAAACCTGAATTAGTAGGCGCCCGGACTCGTCGATGCCTATAGCCAGACCCGTGACTTCACTTCCATCTGGAAAAATTGCTCGCACCGACCGAGTGATTGTTGAACACTCCGCACGAACCTGCGCAGGTACCCCACCGAAATCCTTCATCAACTCAGAAAGGCTCTGAAGGTAGCTACTTAGGAATTCGTCCGGGGAAATTTCCGATCCTTCGAGTAGTAACGAGGTTGACTCGGCTATCGGAAGTTCGTCTTTATTGAGGGTGAGATTTACTCCCGCCCCGATCACCACGCCGGTACCGCCTGGCAGAAGCTCACTTAAGATTCCCGAAATTTTCTTGTCATTCACCTGGACATCGTTGGGCCACTTTAGGCCGACTGGCAGAGTTGGCAGAGCCTGTTGAACGGCTCGGCGCATGGCAACTCCCGCCACTAGTGGAAGCCAACCGAAGTCTCCTACGCTCCAACCGGCTGGTCTTACGAGCACAGAGATAGAGAGCGATTTACCTGCGGGAGAAACCCACTCTCGCCCAGTTCGGCCGCGACCAGCGGTTTGCGAACCGGCAACCAAAACGCTCAGGTGAGGAAAGCCCTCCGTATTTGCGCTTGCAGAGTTCACCAAATCGGTGTTCGTGGAACCGGTCTGGGTCACGAATTCGAATCGGGAGGCTAGTTTGCTGCTGTTCAAAAAGTCCATTGCCACAATCGTAATCAGCCCGGCAGGTTGTATCGTTACTTTCATGACTGCCGACAAGCCAGACTACTCAACCACCGCGGGAAAACTCGCCGATCTGCACGACCGTTACTACCAGGCGGTTCACGCCAGTGGCGACGCCGCAATCGAAAAGCAGCACGCCAAGGGTAAGAAGACCGCCCGCGAGCGCATTGAAATGTTGCTAGACCCTGGTTCGTTCGTTGAACTAGACGAGTTCGTCCGCCACCGCTCAACCGCTTTTGGCATGGAGAAAAACCGTCCCTACGGAGACGCCGTGGTTACTGGTGTCGGTACCATCCAAGGCCGTCAGGTAGCTCTGTTCTCTCAAGACTTCACCATCTTCGGTGGCTCACTCGGCGAGGCCGCCGGTAACAAGATCATCAAGGTAATGGATCTAGCCATCGCCACCGGTGTGCCACTAATCGGAATCCTCGACTCGGGAGGTGCGCGTATCCAAGAGGGCGTTATCGCCCTGGGTAAGTACGGAGAAATCTTCAAGCGCAACACCATGGCTTCGGGCGTTATCCCCCAGATCTCACTCATCATGGGTCCGGCTGCTGGCGGTGCCGTTTACTCCCCGGCTCTAACCGACTTCGTGATCATGGTCGATAAGACCTCGAACATGTTCGTTACCGGCCCAGACGTCATTAAGACGGTAACCGGCGAGGACGTTGGCATGGAAGAGCTCGGTGGAGCCCTCACCCACAACAAAACCTCGGGCGTTGCTCACTATCTAGCCTCAGACGAAGACGATGCAATCGACTACTGCCGTAACCTGTTGAGTTATCTTCCAGAAAACAATCTGAGTGAAACCGTGGTCTACGACGGTGCCGGTGAACTTGAAATAACCGAGGCTGACCGCGCGCTAAACACGATCATCCCGGACTCACCCAATCAGCCTTACGACATGCAGGAAATCATCGAGGCAATTGTCGATGGTAATGAATTCCTAGAAGTCCAGCCGCTTTTTGCGCCGAACATCCTGATTGGTTTTGCTCGAGTCGATGGCCGAAGCGTTGGAATCGTGGCCAACCAGCCGTCGCAAATGGCCGGAACTCTCAACATTGAAGCCGGTGAAAAGGCGGCTCGTTTCGTTCGTTTCTGCGACGCCTTCTCGATTCCTATCCTCACTCTCGTCGACGTGCCAGGCTACCTGCCCGGAACCGACCAAGAGTGGGCGGGTGTGATTCGCCGTGGTGCAAAGTTGCTTTACGCCTACGCCGAAGCAACTGTTCCTCTGGTAACCGTTATCACCCGCAAGGCTTACGGAGGCGCTTACATCGTTATGGGCTCAAAGCAGCTCGGAGCCGACATCAACCTGGCCTGGCCAACTGCCGAAATCGCGGTTATGGGCGGTCAGGGCGCCGTGAACATTTTGTTCCGAAATGAGATCAAGGCCGCCGAAGAGTCTGGTCAAGACGTGGCAGCGGTTCGCGCGAAGCTGGCGGCTGAATACACCTACAACGTGGCTAGCCCGTTCCTAGCTGCTGAGCGAGGCGAGCTCGACGGAATCATCGAACCAGCCGCCACTCGCATCGATGTAATTAAATCGCTTCGCGCGCTTCGTACCAAGCGTGCCAGTCTGCCACCGAAAAAGCACGGAAACATTCCGCTGTAATGAGTGAGCAAGAGGAAATCCAACAGCAGCTCGATGTGGTTCGCGGCAATCCAACCGATGCCGAACTGGCTACCGTGATCGCAGTGCTAAACGCAGCAATCAACGACGCCGAAGCGGCAAAGGTCCGGGCTCCAAAACATTACCGGTCGACGTGGGGGCGCAACTCGGCAATCCTCCGTGGAAGCCTTACTCCTGGCTTTGGCCAGTGGTCTGCTAGTAGCAGACCTGGCCTCGACTAGCGACTATCCCCTAAAAAGCGGACACACTGGCGGTTGGGATCCCCTGTTTCCAAATACATACTTGGCATAAGGAATCGTTTGAGGCTAGGGGCCTTGGGTTCTGGGGTGGGTCTGGTGACAGACTTCGGGGCTAAAGATCCGGTGAAGAAATTCACCGGTTTTCTTTTTTTTAAAACTTGAGCCAAAGATCTGGAGCCTGAGTTCCGGGCCTGGTGGCAATTAGCGTTACCAACCAACGCTCGCCAAGGGGCGATCGGACCACAATTTTTCCGGATGAAACCGAATCGATTGCATTAGCAACTTTGGCAAGGATGTTTTCCAACTCTACGGAACTGAGGTCGACTAAACCGCCCTCATCCAACAACACCACTTCCACGCCACGCAATCGGGCCAGCTTGGTGGACTGTCGCACTTGTGCGTTCACTAGACCACGCCCACGAATGTCATCTCTAAGGCCAGCCTCGAGTTGCATCAGTTCTTCACGTCCCCGGCCGTTGGCATCCCAGCTATTCGAAGAAATAGCACTCAGTGCCGGCAAAGCTTCTCGTAGTACGTGCTGAAGGCGCTGGCGTCGCTCGGAACCCGATGCCTTGGCGCTGATGATCGCAGCCTCGGTGGCGATTTCGGTTTTTTGTAGCTCCTCTACCTCGCGGTCGGCTCGGATAACCGCTCTGGCGGTCGCCTGTCCGGCTGCGATGAGAATCAGCATTCCCTCAAGACCGACTTCACCCAATTCACCAAGCCCGCCTTTGAAGTAAACGGCAATCGTGACCAAAATAGCCGCAGACCAAGCCAGCTTTGCCTGACCCCTCGCGGCGAGAACGCCGAGCAGCGCGCCCATCCCACCCACGTACCAGGTGGCGTAGGGATCGGAGTGATCGTCGGCGATTCCGGCGCTGGCCACAACAGCCGTGGCTACTGCTCCGATGGCAACCAGGGCTCCATACCTTGGCCCAATCAAGAGCCCTGGGCTAGCCGACACCGAAACTGTAAGGGACCCGAGATAAATAGCCACGGCCATAATCAAGAGCCAGAAATTGGTGTAGCTCTCCCACGCCAGAACTCCAATCACCGCGTGCCAGGTTCCAAACGAAATTGAAACTAAGGCGAGTAACCACCTGGGCGTTCTAAGCATTCGGCACCCACTTCAAAATCACGGTGGCACCCTTGCGCGGTTCGGATTGGATGTTTACCGTAGCTCCCACCGACACCACACGACGACGGATTGAGTGCCGAACTCCCAAACGATTGGCTGGAATCTTGGACTCCCGAAAACCGCGGCCGTCGTCTTTGACCACGATTTTCAAACCGCGCTGGTCGGCACGCAGTCGCACCTGACGAACCGCGTTATTCCCGGCATGTTGCATTGAGTTGGTTAGCGCCTGGATTGAAGCATCCGCCAAGGCGATACCAACGGAAATAGGAAGCGAGAAATCAACCTCTTTCGTGATGCTAATTTCAGCCGCTGGAAACGATCGTGTGAGGCTTTCGGTTAACGTGTCGATGAATGAGTAAACCGACACATCGTCGAGTTGGCTGGAATCTTCCTTGGCTGCCTTTTGCAGTCGGTCGATGGCCTGCGTAGCACTCTCGGCAGCTAGCATGCGCTGCTCTGGCGAGGTAGCCTGCGCGGCTAAGAGAACGGTGGTGAGAACCTGATCATGAACCAAATCGTCTAGTTTTCGACGTTCTCGCTCGGCGGCGTCGGCTGCCGCGCGGTTTACCGAAGCCTCGGCAACTTCGTCATTCTTCTGATCCACGTCGGCGGCCGCGCTTCGAAGCATCCCCACCAACGCCAGCACGGCCACCGCGTAAAGCAATGCATAAGTGGCATCCAAAAGCGCGGTTCCCAGGTCTTCATCTCCGCCGGCCGGAGTCATTCTTAAAAATAAGTAGCTAATTGGAACAAACCCGAGGAAAGCGAAAGACCACCACTTGGGAATGAACATACCCATGGCCATAGTTGCCGTGCCGGTCCACCACCACAACCAAGAACGGTAATCTTCGGGAAACTCAGCTACACCGGCCATGGCCACGGGGTAAAGCACGAAAGCTAAGAGGTAGGCGACACCGTGAAAAAGGTAAACGTATTTTCTGGCCGAACCGAACCAGAATGTGTAAACGGCCGCTAACTGAGCCAAAAGAATCAGCCCAACGGACGCGAAATGGATGGTTGCGTTTCCCAAATTAGCGTGTGGGATGGCGATGGTAAATACCTGAAGAATCGACATCGCTGTGGCAGCAAGAGAGAAAACACGTCCGGTAATTTTTTCGATGCGCGTTACCGCAAACGTCGAGCGACTTCTTGCAGTTCCCAATTTATTCGAGTAGCCCATCTTCTTGGGCGCGCTTCAAAAACTCGGTCTTGTCGGTAACCGGGCGGCCAACGTTTGCATACTTGGTTCGAACTCGGTCGATATATTCCTTCACCGAACTCGTCATGAGATTCAATTCAAACGCAATCTGTTTTTGAGAAAGCCCCGAGGCATAGAGCGAAAGAACCTGGATCTCGCGAGGAGACAACTTTGCGTCTTTTTTGAAATCAATATCAGAATCGATCGTCGCCGTGGTCTGCAGGTTGTTTACCAAGCGGCCGTGAGCGGCCAGGTAGATGGTTTCGGCAAGGCTCTGCATGCTCTGTGACTTGGTTACCAGGGCAACCGCACCGGCTAAAAGAGCAGCGCGATTCAGGGCAGCCTTGTCGCCGATGGAATAGACCAAAACCTGAATGTCGCGCTCCACGAATGCTTTGACGTTATCGGTAACGTGCGAACCATCAGCCAGAGAGAGATCCAAGACAGCAACCTGAGGCTTTCTATCGCCTAGCGCTTCAATGCACTCCGAAACACTTGGCGCTTCCGCGAGCAACTCAAAATTGTAGGCTTCGCAAGTCGACTTGAAACCAAATCGTATGGCATCGTGATCATCAACAATTACCACCGAGGTTGAATCGGTGGTGAAGTCGATGATGCTTCCATTCATTTGCGAACTAGGCTCGCAATCGTTTCTAGGTGGTGAGTGTGTGGGAATAGATCGAATGAACGAATACCGGCAAGCTCGTAGTGTTCGAGCAAAGTCTTCAAATCTCTCGCCAAAGCGATTGGATCGCAGGCAACGTAAACGATGTGCTTCGGCGCTAACTTGAGCAACTGGCCAACCACCTTGCCGCCAGCACCTGAGCGCGGTGGGTCGAGAACCACGGTGGCCTCGCCGGTCTCGTCCTTGTGGATTGCCATAAATCGTTCAACCGGCTCGCAAACCGCCTTCACGTTTGGCAAATCTTTTAGATTCAGCGTGGCATCGGCGGTGGCCTGCTTGAAAGATTCCACGGTAGTCATACGAAGCGATTCGCCAAATTTAGCCGCGATAGTTCCGGTGAACAAACCAACACCGCCGTAAAGATCGAGGTTGTTGGCGTCTAGTTTGAGGCAGCCGGCTTTTGCTATAAATTCGTTCACGGCCGAGGTGAGCACATCCGGCGCCTTACGGTGAACCTGCCAAAATCCGCCACCGGTGATTCGGAAAGTTCTTCCACCGGCACGTTCGATTAGGCGCTCATCTCCCTGAAGTTTTTTGTCGATTAGCCACTGCACCTGGCCGGTGCTGGAAGCCATAACTTCGATCTTTTCAACGCTCTGGTAATTCTTGTGATGGAACTCAAGTTCCTGAATATCTTCGGTTGCCAGCGGCAGGGTCTTTACGCGAACCACTTCGTGGCTGCGTTCGCGGTAAGGGCCAACAAAACCCTGCTCGTCGACGTGCAATTGAATTCTTGAGCGATAGCCAAGGCCATTGTTTTCGTCGTCGCCAGGGGCAGCCTCAACCGCTACTCGCATTTTCAGGCCGGCAAAACGGTCGAGTGCCTCTTCCAAAACATCGGCCTTCAATTCACGCTGACGAGCCAACTTAATGTGCCCAAACTCAGCACCACCGGCTCCACCAACGCCGCCTTCAGCCCAAATGTGAGGGACTCGATCTCCGGACGGTTCCAGAATGTCGATTGGTTCGGCACGGCAAAAACCTTTGCCACCGTCTTCGAAAACCCGCACTTTGGCGCGCTCTCCCGGAAGCACGTGTGACACAAAGACCACACGGCCTTCATGACGTGCCACGAAGATGCCGCCGTGGGCCACCTTCTCAATTACCACTTCGAAGGAGCGGCCTACCCAGGATTCAGTCTTATTCACCTCTCAAGTGTGCCAGAATCTAGGCGTGACTCGCCTAGTTCTCGCATCAACTTCTCCAGCCCGCCTTTCACTGCTTCGCGCGGGAGGCATCGAGCCAATCACGATTTCGCCAGGAGTCGATGAAGAAGCGGTAGCGGCGAGAGCCGAATCCATGGGGCTAATTGGTTCATCGCAAGACCTCGTGTTGCTTTTGGCAAAGGCAAAGGCCGAAGCCGTGGTCGCTCACCCCGACGCTCAAAATGCCATCATCATCGGTTGCGATTCGGCTCTAGAGTTTTGCGGGAAAACTCTTGGAAAGCCGCACGAACCCGAGGTTGCCAAAGCTCGGTGGCGAGAATTACGAGGAAACTCGGGAACTCTCCACTCAGGCCACTGGCTGATCGACAATCGAACCGGAATTATCAGCCCTCCAGCCACTGGCAAAACTTCCTCCACAACCGTTCATTTCGCCAACATCTCAGACGCTGAAATCGATGCCTATGTGGCCACCGGAGAACCGCTCAAAGTTGCCGGTGCCTTCACGGTGGACGGGCTCGGTGGCGCTTTCCTTTCCAAAATCGAAGGCGATACCCACACGGTTATCGGTCTTTCCCTGCCAACTCTTCGCGATTTGAGCCAGGTGCTAGGTGTCGAATATACGAGTTACTGGAACCGCTAAATCCCTTACAAACGAATAGGCTTGTCTGCATGACCATACCTAAGATTACGAAGGTTCTAATCGCCAACCGTGGCGAGATTGCTGTGCGAATTGCACGCGCCGCCAAGGATGCGGGAATCGAATCGGTTGCTGTTTACGCAGACCAAGACCGTAACGCACTTCACGTCAAGGTAGCCGACGAGGCCTACGCACTAAACGGATCTAGCTCTGCTGAAACGTATCTGGTGATTGAAAAGATTTTGAAGATTGCCAAAGAATCTGGCGCAAACGCAATTCACCCCGGCTACGGCTTCCTGGCCGAGAATGCCGAGTTCGCCCGCGAGGTCATGAAAGCCGGGATTATTTGGATCGGTCCCAGCCCAGAGGCCATTGAAAGATTGGGCGATAAGGTTTCTGCCCGCCACGTTGCTGAAAAAGTTGGCGCTCCCCTGGCTCCAGGAACCATCAACCCGGTTTCCGGCGCCGAAGAAGTTTTGGACTTTGTGAAAGTTCACGGCCTACCGGTTGCCATTAAGGCAGCGTTCGGTGGCGGTGGCCGCGGAATCAAGGTTGCCTACAAGCAAGATGAAGTAGCCGAACTTTTCGAGTCGGCCACCCGCGAAGCCATCGCAGCATTTGGTCGCGGCGAGTGCTTTGTTGAAAAGTACCTTGAGAAGCCTCGCCACGTGGAAACCCAGTGCCTGGCAGACGCCTATGGAAACGTGGTCGTGGTTTCCACTCGCGACTGCTCTCTGCAGCGTCGCCATCAGAAATTAGTGGAAGAGGCGCCAGCCCCATTCCTAACCGATGATCAGGTCAAGCGCCTGTACGAATCGTCCAAGGCAATTTTGAAAGAGGTTGGTTACCACGGTGCTGGAACCTGTGAGTTCCTGGTTGCCCAAGACGGCACCATCTCTTTCCTCGAGGTAAACACTCGTCTTCAGGTGGAACACCCTGTTTCAGAAGAAGTCACCGGTCTGGATCTCGTGCGCGAACAGTTCCGCATTGCCGAAGGTGGCAAGCTCGACTACGCCGACCCGGAAATCCGTGGACACTCATTTGAATTCCGCATCAACGGCGAAGACGCCGGCAAAAACTTCATGCCAGCACCTGGGCCGGTTCACGTGTTCAAGGCGCCTGGTGGCCCTGGGGTTCGCGTAGACACCGGTGTTGAATCTGGCGACGTAATCTCAGGTTCCTTCGACTCAATGGTTGCCAAGCTCATCGTCACTGGAAAGACTCGCGAAGAAGCGCTCGCCAGATCGCGCCGAGCCCTAGCCGAAATGGAAGTTCACGGTCTACCAACCGTGCTTCCGTTCCACCAGAAAATTGTGAACGACCCGGCATTCATCGGCGCCGACGGTAAGTTCGGCATCTACACCCGCTGGATCGAAACCGAATTCGTGAACGACATTCCAGCCTGGACCGGGATCTCCGAAATGCCTGGCGAGGGTTCCGCTCGAAACAACGTGGTGGTTGAGGTTAACGGGAAGCGCATTGAAGTTTCGCTGCCTGCTCATCTCGGTGCATCGGCTCCAACTGCTACCGCAGGTGCGGCTCCCAAGCGCAAGAGCCACGCAGCTGCGGGAACCGGCAAGAGCGGGAAAACCGTTGTCGCCGACATGCAGTCGAGCGTTGTCAAGATTGCAGTTGCCGAAGGCGACGTAGTTGAGGTTGGTCAGACCATCATCGTGCTCGAAGCGATGAAGATGGAACAGCCGATCAAGGCTCACAAAGCCGGCACCATTGCCAACATCAAGGCTGAGGTTGGAACCACTGTTCCTGCTGGAACAGCGTTGATGGATATCGAAGACTAGAACCTAAACGTTCGGGCGGTGAAGTGCCCTGGCCGCTTCGGTAACCGAGGCCGACATCGACGGGTAAACCGCGAAAGTCTTCGCCACCTGGTCGACGTTTAGTCGGTTTTCTACCGCGAGCGCAATCGGGTAAATCAGTTCACTAGCCCTTGGGGCCACAACCACGCCACCGATTACTGTTCCTGAACCGGCTGAGCAAAATAGCTTCACAAATCCGTCTTGGATGCCGCCGATTTTGGCTCGAGGGTTGGTATCCAGCATCACCTTGAAAATTGAACCGTCTACTAGGCCTTCTTCGATGGCCTTCTGTGACCAACCGACCGAGGCGATTTCCGGGTTGGTGAAAACGTTTGAAGCCACATTTCGTAATTCCGCCGGCATGGCCACATCTCCCATGGTGTGGAACACCGCGGTTCGTCCTTGCATGGCACTAACCGACGCTAAAGGTAGGAACGTGGTGCAGTCGCCCACTCCGTAAACGTTGGCACGGCTGGTTCTGGCTACCTTATTCACCACGATGTGACCGGTTTCGTTGAGTTCGATGCCGGCTTCTTCGAGGCCGAGGCCAGCGGTATTTGGAATCGATCCAACCGCGATCAAGCAGTGCGAACCCTTCACCACGGTTCCGTCTGAGAGCGTTACCTCAACACCGTTACCGGTGTTTACAGCCGACTCCGCACGAGACTTGCTTAGAACCTGCATTCCGTTCCTACGGAAAACATCTTCGATCAGCTGGGCTGCGTCTTGGTCTTCACCGGGTAGAACGGTGTCTCGCGAGGAAATTAGGGTGACCTGCGAACCCAGTCCGCGATAGGCGGAAGCAAATTCGGCGCCCGTTACACCCGAACCAACCACGATCATGTGTTCGGGAAGTTCTTTGATGTTGTAAAGATCAACCCAGGTGAGGATTCTTTCTCCGTCTGGCTTTGCGGTTTCCAGTGTGCGCGGGTGAGCCCCAACCGCCACGATGATGGTCTTCGCCTCGATTCGCTCTTCTTTTCCATCCTCGTGAGTGGCAAGCACAAAGTGGTTTCCGTCGAGTTTGCCGTAACCGTTGATAACGCGAACACCCTGTGCGGTGAGAGTGTTGTGCATGTCTTCAGACTGCTCTTTGGCGATGTGAAGCAGTCGGTCGTTGATGGCACCGAGATCTAGATCAACCTGCGGGTCGATGTCTTTCCCGTGAACGTGAAAACGAAGACCAAGATCGGTGGCGTGACGAACGGCATTGGCTGCATCGGCGGTGGCGATAAGTGCCTTAGACGGCACGACATCGGTTAGCACGGCTGAACCGCCAACTCCGTTGCGCTCAATTAGGGTTACCTCGGCTCCCAGCTGGACGCCGGCAAGTGCCGCTTCGTAGCCGCCAGGGCCTCCGCCAATGATTACTATGTGATGTTTCTTTTTCGATGCAGTGCTCACCCATAGAATCTAACCCATGACGAATCTTTTAGATGATCCAAAGGCCGACCCGTTTGAGGTTGCCAAACTAGCCGCCAACCGCTTGGCCGAACTCACCGGCGTTGAATCGCACGACATAGCTCTAACGCTCGGTTCTGGCTGGGCTAAAGCCGCCGATCTGATTGGTGAGACCGTGGCAACAATCGACGCCACCGATCTACCTGGTTTCTCAAAGCCGGTGGTTGAGGGTCACGTGGCCACGATTCGCTCGATTTTGCTACCAAATGGCAAGCGCGCTCTGGTGCTCGGAGCCAGAACTCATTTTTACGAGGGCCACGGCGTTCGCCGAGTAGTTCACGGCGTTCGCACTGCCGCTGCCGCGGGAGTGAAAGTTATGGTTCTCACCAACGGTGCCGGTGGAATCAAGGAAACCTGGAAGCCTGGAACCCCGGTGCTGATCAGCGACCACATCAACTTCACCTCGGCTTCTTCGATTGAAGGCGCAAACTTCATCGACCTCACCGACGCCTACAGCCCGAGACTTCGCGACCTTGCCAGAACCGTCGACCCAACTCTCGACGAAGGTGTGTACATGCAGTTCCGTGGCCCTCACTATGAGACGCCGGCCGAAGTGCAGATGGCCAAGGGAATGGGAGCCCATCTGGTTGGAATGAGCACGGCCTTGGAAACCATCGCCGCCCGTGAGCGCGGAATGGAAGTATTGGGTTTCTCACTCATGACCAACTTGGCTGCTGGTATTCAAGACCACCCGCTTTCTCACGCTGAGGTGCTGGAAGCTGGGCGAGACGCCGAGAGCCGAATCAGCGCACTGTTGGCAGAGATTATCGGCCGCATCTAATGTCGCTATTGGAACGGGCACAGGCCTGGTTGGCTCAAGACCCAGATCCGGTTACTCGCGCACAGTTGCAGCAGATTATCGATTCGGGCGACGAAACCGAATTACAGAAAAGTTTTGAACCGAGAATCACATTTGGAACCGCAGGGCTTCGAGGAGAACTTGGCGCGGGAGCAACTCGCATGAACCGAGTTCTGGTGGCCCAAGCCGCCAGAGGTTTGGCAGATTATTTGCTCGAACGGGAGGCCGAACCGTCGGTGGTAATCGGCTTTGACGGCCGTCTGAACTCAGACGTCTTCGCGGAAGACAGCGCCCAGATTCTTGCCGGAGCGGGCATTCGAGTAACACTTTTTGATCGCTACGTCCCCACCCCGGTCGTGGCTCACTCGGTAAAGTTTGGCTATTACTCGGCCGGAATCATGGTCACCGCAAGCCATAACCCACCCAACGACAACGGCTACAAGGTTTACCTGGGTGGAGATTTCGGCGGTAGCCAGATCATTTCTCCCATCGACCGCGATATTGAAGCAAAGATTGTGGCGGTAGCCGAAAGCCTCACCTTCAACGAAATTCCTAAGTCTGATTCTTTTGAGCGAGGCGGCGAAAGCCTGCGCGAGGCTTACTACGCCTCCACCCTGAAGCTCACCGAGAGCCACTACTTCAACAACCGCCTCAAGGTGGTTTACACGGCCATGCACGGCGTTGGCTTGGAAACACTGAACGAACTTTTCACCCGAGCTGGAGCTTTGATTCCGGTTCCGGTTACCGAGCAGGTTCAACCGGACGGCACATTCCCCACTACGCCGTTTCCAAACCCGGAAGAACCGGGCGCGATGGATTTGGCTTTTGCCAAGGCTCGCGCGGTTGGCGCGGATTTGATTATCGCAACCGACCCGGATGCCGACCGATTGGCTCTAGGTGTTCCGGTTCCTGGCGGGTTTATCCGCCTAACCGGAGACGAAGTTGGTTTACTGCTGGCTCACGAACTGGCAACACGGGCCAGCACCAAAGGCACTTTTGCCAATTCGATTGTGTCTTCGAGCGCTCTCCAGCGAGTTGCCGAGCAGCACGGCTTGAAGTATCAGCAAACTCTCACCGGCTTCAAATGGATCATGCGGGTGGAAAATCTGAGCTTTGGTTACGAAGAGGCACTCGGCTACGCGGTTGACCCAGGTCACACCCCCGACAAAGACGGGATTTCGGCAGCCTTGTTGGCTCTGTCGATTGCCGACCGTCTCTCCAAGAGCGGAACCAGCCTCGGCGATCATTTGGCAACTCTCAAGGCGAAATACGGTTATCGACCAACCGCTCAGGTGAGTGTGCGCGTGGAAAACCGAGCCATGGTTTCAGAAATCCTAAATCGTCTCAGTGAAAACCCTCCAACCGTTCTGCAGGGTCACGCGGTTCGGGTTGAAGATCTCTCTAAACCAACCGGAGCGCTTCCGCCGACCGACGGATTCAAACTGCATTTGGCCAATGGCGACTGGGTTATCTTGAGGCCGTCGGGCACCGAGCCAAAGTTCAAGGCTTATCTAGAGACCAGCGAAGAAAATCTTGAGGCACTGAAAACCGAAGTCAAAAAACTTCTGGTTTAGAGGAGAGCCTTTTCCAAGGCCTTAGTGATTTCGGAAACATCGATCACGTGCTTAATCGCGATGATTTCAGCATTCAAACCCTCGAGCAGTGGAACTAGCTCTTCGGTGGTCATCACAATATTTGCCAAAGCCCCAAGCTGCCTTGCCTCGGCAACACCAACCGCCTCAACGGTTGCGCCTTCGTAGTCGAGACTCTTCAGCGCCTTCTCAATATTGTTTTTCAAAATGACACTGGTTCCGTAGCCAAGACCACACACTGCAACGATTCGCATTAGTTCATTCTCCCAGAACCGATAAGAGCCGAGCGCCAATTTGCCCGCTATCGGTGGCGGTTAAGACTTCGTTTCGCAAATCTTCATCGGAAAGCAAAGTTGCCAGTTCACCGAGTGCCTCGATGTGAGAATCATGATCCTTGGCTGCCATAGCGAACACGGCTTTGACCATTTTCCCTGAGCCGAAATCCACCGCTTCGCTTAGAACGGCCAGTGAGATTGAATTTTTGTAAACCAGTGAGCCAGGTTCTGCGTGAGCGAGGGCGAACCCTTCGACCAACACCATGTAGGGGCCAAGCTCATCCACCACTCGCGTCATGGCCTGCACGTACTCGGGAGAGACGTGACCCGCCGCAACCAATAAATCACCGGCGGCGGCGATTGCTTCCGAGTAGTGGTTGGCGCTAACGCCAACACTAATCAAACTCACTATTTACGAGCCTTGGCGAAACCCTCGGTGATGATTTCAACCAATTCTTCTCGCGCGTCTAGCCCCTGAAAACTTGCTTCGGCTGCGTTTAGCTGAAGTTGTTCCAAATCGTCTAGGTCAAACTCAAAATGTTCCACGAGGAGTTCTAGTTCGCGGGTCACCGAGGTTCCGCTCATCAGGCGGTTGTCCGGGCTGATGGTTACTCGGAAACCGAGATCAAACAAAATAGCAACCGGGTGGTCTACGAAATCTTCACCGAGGTCGGAAACCGCTCCGGTTTGCATGTTCGACGACGGGCAAAGCTCCAGCGCAATCTGGCGGAAGTGAACCCATTCGGCGGTTTCGCCTAGCTGCACGAAATCGCGGCCGTCCTCCTCGCGCATGAGCAGGTCTTGGTAGATGCGAACGCCGTGGCCGAGACGCAGAGTTCGGCCAGCAATAATGGCATCGCGAATACTTTCGATGCCGTCGGCTTCCCCCGCGTGCACTGTGGTTGGGAACATCTGCTCGGCCAGGTAATCGAACGCTTCCCTGTGATTACTTGCAGGGAAACCGGCTTCAGGGCCGGCGATATCGAAACCAACCACACCGTTGTCGCGGTGACGAACTGCGAGTTCAGCTATCTCTAGCCCGCGGTCATTGTGGCGCATAGCCGTGACCAGCTGACCGGTGCGAATGTAACCACCGGTTGCCTCAACGGCCTCAATGCCCTGCTCCAAGCCGTCTTGCACCGCTTCAACTACTTCATCGAGCGAGAGACCATTGGCAAGGTGCTGCTCTGGCGCCCAGCGAATTTCGCCATAAATCACTCCATCGGCGTGCAGGTCTTCCACGAATTCACGGGCAACTCGAGTGAGGCCGTGTTTGGTTTGCATTACCGCCGTGGTGATGTCGAAGGTCTTGAGGTATTCAACCAGTGATCCGGAATTGGCTGATTCCAAGAACCACTGCTGTAGATCTTTGGCATTCGACGCAGGCAGCTCCAACCCGATTTCCTCAGCCAGTTCAACGATCGTCTGGGGGCGAAGGCCACCGTCTAGGTGATCGTGCAGCGAGATTTTCGGGAGTTTCTTGATGTTCATCTGTTTTCCTATTTTTTACTTGAGAGAGATTTCGTATTGAGTTGCTAAGGCCTTGAGTGCATCTAGTTCCCCAGCTGGGTAGGCAACTTCATGTTCCTGACTCATTAGCAAACCTCCATTGTTGAATGAGGCAACCGTCGAGCCCAGAGGGCCGCCGATGAATTCACTCTCCAAATCGGCGGCAATCAATTCCAGAAGCCTAGGTCCGGCCTGAGGAATAACCGTGGCCGCAATGAGAGCCTTCTGATTCTCAAACGCCGGATCAACATATAGGTCTCTGCCGAAGCCCACCACTTTGAAACTGTCGACATAGGCATCATCTGTTGGAATCTGATCACGGCATCCGTAGTTCAAAATCACATCGGTCAGCCGGTTTAGGTTTCCATCAGAGGTGAGGCGCGTGGTTACTTTGTTTTGCGAATCGAAAGCAGACACACCGGCTCGAACTCCATCGAGGTATCGAACGTTCACCGAGCTACCGCAGACGATCGCCAATTCGCGGTTTTCGCTGAAACTAGCGGCCGCGTGCCCAGCCAGTAAACCCGCTTCGTAAACATCGATGCGATAAACCGCGAGGTTCTCTAGATCGGTTCCCAGAATCTCTGGGTCTAAACCGTCGGTGATAAACAAAAAATGGGTCTCCGGGTTAGCCGAAACCACGCCAACCAAACTCTCGGCGAAGCGAGAACCAACCACGCTGATCAAATTGCATTTGGCTTTCACCAAACGGTTCATCGTGGTTTCAAACTTCGACGGATTTGTGGCCACAACGGTCTTCTGAATTCCGAAAGTAACCACGGCCTGGTTCAGGGAATAGAGGGAAGAATCGTTGATTCCGATGCGATTTGGGTCGCCGTCGGTTACCAAACACGCTCGGTAGTCAACCGCCTCGGTTGGTGAATCAGCTGGCAGGGTTGAGCAGCCAGAAAGCATTCCCGCGAGCGCAAAAAGTGTTGCGGCAGCCGTGACCGGTCGGCTTTTTAAATTTTTTGGCACAATCACAAGTTTAAGCCCCTCGATTCAAAGTCTCGTTTCCCGTTTGGGTTAGAATTAGGGAAGTTGCTATCAACGTTGACCAACCAGGAGGCACAGTGCCAACCAAGCCAACCGGAACCCTCTACCGAGGCAAGACCGGCATGTGGGCGTGGGTTTTACACCGCATCACAGGCGTCGCGATTTTCTTTTTCCTCCTAGTTCACGTGCTTGACACAGCTCTGGTGCGCCTAAGCCCAGAGGCTTACAACGAGGTCATCGCAACCTACAAAACGCCTCTAATCGGCTTCGCCGAGCTTGGTCTTGTGGCTGCAGTTTTGTACCACGGATTCAACGGTTTGCGCGTAATCCTGATCGACTTCTGGAGCAAGGGCTCTAAGTACCAGGTAGCAATGTTCTGGGTTGTGATTGCCGTCACCGTCATCACTCTCGCGTTCTTCGCACCTCGCCACATCGTCAATGTTTTGAGCCACATGACGGAAGGTCACTAATGGTTACCATCGAAACCCCTCGCAGCCCACGAAGCCGTAAGTCAGCTCAGCGTGAAAAAATCGCTTGGTTGTTCATGCGCGCCTCAGGTGTAATTCTGATTTTCCTAGTCTTCGGACACCTTTACATCAACCTGTTCACGGGTGAGGGAATCAAGGCCATCGATTTCGCTTTCGTTGCCGGCAAGTGGGCAGACCCGTTCTGGCAGGTTTGGGACACCGCGATGCTATCGCTCGCGCTACTTCATGGAACAAATGGCATGAGAACACTGGTTAACGATTACAGCGAGCGCGAACGCGTGCGCAAAGTGTTGAACGCTTCACTCTGGACTGTTTGCATTTTGCTCATAATTCTCGGAACGCTGGTCACCACCACCTTCGATCCATGTCCAGACACCAGTGTGGTCGACGCACTGCCACAGTTCTGCAACAAGTAAGAAAGACTTCAATTGAGTAAGCCAAAGGTTCACAACCACCAGTACGACATCGTTATCGTTGGCGCGGGTGGCGCTGGCATGCGTGCCGCGATCGAGGCTGGCCCTCACGCGAAGACTGCTGTTATCTCTAAGCTTTTTCCAACTCGTTCGCACACCGGTGCAGCTCAGGGTGGAATGGCCGCGGCTCTTGCCAACGTTGAAGAAGACAGCTGGGAGTGGCACACTTTCGACACCGTTAAAGGTGGCGACTACCTGGTAGACCAGGACGCCGCTGAGATCTTGGCTAAGGAATCGGTTCAGGCCGTAATCGATCTTGAGAACATGGGCCTTCCGTTCAACCGCACGCCAGACGGCAAGATCGACCAGCGCCGTTTCGGTGGTCACACTCGCGACCACGGTAAGGCTCCGGTTCGTCGCAGTTGCTACGCAGCCGACCGCACCGGTCACATGATTCTGCAGACCCTGTACCAAAACTGCGTAAAACTTGGCATCGAGTTCTACAACGAGTTCTACGTACTAGACCTAGTAATGAACACCGTCGACGGCGAAGAGCGCCCGAGCGCGGTAGTTGCCTATGAACTGGCAACCGGCGAGATTCACATCTTCCAGGGCAAGTCGATCATTTTTGCAACCGGTGGTTTCGGCAAGATCTTCAAGACCACCTCAAACGCTCACACCCTAACCGGCGACGGCGTTGGCATCATCTGGCGCAAGGGTCTTCCGCTGGAAGACATGGAGTTCTACCAGTTCCACCCAACCGGTCTAGCCGGTCTCGGCATCCTTCTTTCTGAGGCTGCTCGTGGTGAAGGTGGCATCCTTCGTAACGCCTCCGGTGAACGTTTCATGGAACGCTACGCACCAACCATCAAAGACCTAGCTCCACGCGACATGGTTGCCCGTGCTATGGCCAACGAGGTTCGTGAGGGTCGCGGCGCCGGGCCACACAAAGACTACGTATTGCTTGACCTAACTCACCTTCCACCTGAGGTCATCGACGCCAAACTTCCAGACATCACCGAGTTTGCTCGCACCTACCTCGGCGTTGAGCCTTACACCGAGCCAGTGCCGGTGTTCCCAACCGCTCACTACGCGATGGGTGGAATCCCAACCAACATCAAGGCCGAAGTTTTGCGCAACAACAAAAAGGTTGTGCCAGGGCTTTACGCTGCCGGTGAATGCGCCTGTGTTTCGGTTCACGGGGCCAACCGCCTCGGAACCAACTCGCTTCTGGACATCAACGTGTTCGGCAAGCGCGCTGGAATCTACGCGGTTGAATACGCGAAGACCGCAAAGCATGTTCCAGTTCCAAAAGATGCTGCGAAAGATGTCCTGGAGCTAATCGAGATGATGCAGAACTCGACCGGAACCGAGAAGGTCGCTGTGCTCCGCAAGGAACTGCAGGACACCATGGACAAAAACGCTCAGGTTTACCGCACCGAGGAATCACTCGACGAAGCGCTGGCCGTAATCGCCGATCTTCGCAAGCGCTACGAGAACATTCAGGTTCAAGACCGTGGAGCACGATTCAACACCGACCTACTCGAAGCAATCGAGCTGGGCTTCCTATTTGACCTTGCCGAAGTTCTAGTGGTTACCTCGAAAGAGCGCCGCGAGAGCCGCGGAGGCCACTTCCGTGAAGACTACCCAGACCGCAACGACGACAAGTTCATGGTTCACTCGATGGCCTACAAGACCGACAAGAAAATAAAGATCGACTGGAAACCAGTGGTCATAACCAACTACCCACCGATGGAGCGTAAGTACTAATGTCTACCGCAGTCGCTGAAACCACTGAAATCGGTGTAGTGCCAAGCTTCACCGTTACCCTGTTCGTTCGCCGCTTCAGCAAAGAAGACGGCCTCGAGGCTCGCTGGGAAGACTTCGACGTAACCGTGCACGGCACCGACCGCGTGCTCGACGCACTACACAAGATCAAGTGGGAAGTCGATGGTTCGCTTTCATTCCGTCGCAGTTGTGCTCACGGTGTCTGTGGCTCGGACGCCATGCGAATCAACGGCCGCAACCGCCTGGCTTGCAAAACCCTAATCAAGGACCTAGACATCACTCAGCCGATCTACGTTGAGCCAATCAAGGGCCTTGAGGTTGAAAAAGACCTAATCGTAAACATGGAACCCTTCTACAAGGCCTACCGCGACGTGAAGCCGTTCCTCATCGCCAGCGACAAGCCAAAGGCCGAGCGCATCCAGAGCCCAGAAGACCGCGAGCGCTTCGACATGACCACCAAGTGCATCCTCTGCGCAGCCTGCACCTCAAGCTGCCCAGTGTTCTGGACCGACGGTCAGTACTTCGGCCCGGCTGCCATTGTGAACGCTCACCGCTTCATCTTCGACTCACGAGACGAAGCAGCCGACGTGCGTCTTGAAATCCTGAACGACAAAGAGGGTGTGTGGCGCTGCCGCACCACCTTCAACTGCACCGAGGCTTGCCCTCGCGGCATCGAGGTTACTCGTGCGATTGCCGAAGTTAAGCAAGCCATCCTTCGCGGCAAGCCGTAAGACTCTCAGACTCCGCTGGTAAAATCGGCAATCATGCCTAAACGCGCAATTTCTTTGCTCGTTACCCTTACCCTTTTCTTTGGTCTTTTCGGTAACGTGTCACCTGCGCACGCTATTCCCAACTCGCTCCGCGAGGGAACCGACGAAGCCGCAAGCCTGTTCGACCCGCTGCGTCCGTTTACCGTTTCTGTGATTCGACAGCTCGGAGGCCCCGCGCTCACGCACCGTTATCTCGACAGCCCAACCTACCGACGCGCTACCGTGAAGATAACTTTCTCGGGTGGCAAGAAGTATGTGGTTTTCAAAAACATCGGGGTTCGGCTCAAAGGTGCCACCAGCCGTAAGTATGAGAAAGCATCGCTGAAAATCAAGTTCGACGCATTCGTGCAAAAACAGGAATTCAAAGGGTTGAAGCGGCTCACCCTAAACGCGATGATGCACGACCCGTCGCAGGTTCACGAAGCCACCTCCTATCGCCTATTCCGCGCCGCGGGAGTTCCAGCACCTCGAACCGGCTACGCCAGAGTTCACTTAGACGGCAGCTACATGGGGCTTTACCTAAATCTCGAGTCGCTCGATTCCAAGATGCTCGGTCGGTGGTTTGAGAATACCGAACACGTTTACTCAGGCCCGCGTCCGTGTGATCTAACCCCCAACAACTCCTGCTACGTTTCCAATACCGGAACCACCGATCGTTCGGATGTGCTGGAAGCCGGCAAACTTCACCTGCTTCGAGGAAGTGAATGGTGGCGAGAACTAAACAAGAAAACCGATGTCAACAAACTCATGGATTTTCTGGCCGCCGAAATTTTCCTCAGCCACTGGGACGGCTACGGCGATTTCATGCGCAACAACCACTACGTACACTTCGACAAGGATGGAAAATTCACCCTAATCCCTTGGGGTACCGACCAAACCTTCCCCACCGAGCGCAAACACCAGCTCACCTGGAATGCTTCTAAGCCGGTTTATCTGGCCGACTCCACTGAGCGCTCATCGATCATTACTCACTGCCTCGCCTACACTCGCTGCGAAGAAAAGCTTTTACAAGCGGGCTACCGAATCTCGAAACTGGCAACCAAAATCGACCTGGCCGGTTATTCGCAGAAAATCATGGACAAAATCAATCAGAAACGTTTCGTGATCAACGACCTCAACGGCGACAATGGCAAAACCCGGTCTTTGGAGCAAGAGTGGATTGCGCCCTACATTGCCCTCAGCCAAAGCAACCTCGCTAACTTCCTAAAGGTTCGCCCACCCAGCCGAGTTACTGCAAAACTTCCAACCCCGCTCGTGGTTGGAACTGAAGTGATCTCAGAAATTGAGCAACTTTGGGAACCCGGAGTAACGGCAAAGTACCAGTGGTTTATCGGCAGCAAGCCAATTGAAGGCGCAAAAACCCGCAAACTCCAAATCGTCGACGATTTCAACGGACGAAAAATCAAACTCCGCATCACCCTCAAAAAAGAGGGAGTTTCCGACACCGTTTACTTCACACGAGCCCACAAGGTTCGGTCAAACTAGTTTTTCTCAATAGAGTAAACCTATGGAAGAAATCTGTTCGGGTAACTGCAGCACTGCAAAACACCAGCACAAAGAATTGAGCCGTAAAGCGCTGCTCTCCGGCCTAGCCGCCCTGCTCACCGGCGTTGGCCTCACCTCGCTAGGCGCAGAAGCCGCCGAAGCCGCCACCAAATACAAGGTGACTCTGGCCACTAGCGTTCCGGTTGGAAGCGCCAAGACTTTCACGGTGAAGGGCCGATCGATTCTGATTACCCAACCGAGATCAGGCGTTTTCCGAGCCTTTAAAAATGCTTGCTCTCACCAGGGAGCGCCGCTGGGTTCACAAAAACTCAGCTCGGGCTCAATCCGATGTAACCAGCACGGTGCAACCTTCGACGCCAGCACCGGAAGTGTGAAACGCGGCCCGGCCTCTCGCTCGCTCACCAAATACACCGCCACCAAAACCGGCAGCTACATCTACGTATCCATCTAGCAAAAGTAAACTTGGGCTATGCCTAAGACCCTGAACATCGCAACCATCAACGTCAACGGCATTCGTGCCGCCCATCGCAACGGCTTTGGCGATTGGCTAAAAGCCCACAAACCAGACATCATCACTCTCCAAGAGGTTCGAGCTGAGCTTGCCGATGTGGAGAAAGTCATTGCCGATATCTGGCCGGAAGCAAACATCTACCTCGACGAAGCCACGGCCAAAGGTCGCGCCGGGGTTGCCATCATCACCGAACTAACCCCAACCAGAACCAGCACCACCTTCGGTCCTGAAGACTTCGACTCGAAAGGTCGTTGGTTGGAAGCCGACTTTAACATCGATGGCGAAACCATCACCGTGGTCTCCACCTACGTTCACGCGGGCGAAGCCGGCACCCCCAAGCAAATCGAGAAATACAAATTCCTCGATGCCATGCTCATCCGCCTCAACGAACTCAAAGACCAGAAAGCCGTGATCACCGGTGATCTCAATGTTGGCCACACCGAACTCGATATCAAGAACTGGAAGGGCAACCTCAAGAACTCCGGCTTCCTGCCTGAAGAGCGCGCCTACTTCGATAAGTTCATGAACGAACTCACCTATATCGACATTGGAAGACGAGAACACCCAGAAGAACCAGGCCCTTACACCTGGTGGTCTCAGCGCGGCCAGGCCTTCGACACCAACACCGGTTGGCGCATCGACTATCACCTAGCAACCCCTGCCCTTGCTGCGAAAGCCAGCAACTACAAAGTTCACCGAGCCGCTAGCTACGACACCCGCTGGACCGACCACTCCCCGGTCACCGTCGACTACTCCATCTAGGATTAACCCATGACTAAGCCAAACCTGCTTTCCGGCATGCAACCTTCCGCCGGCTCCCTCCACCTCGGCAACTACCTAGGTGCCTTGGTGAACTGGGCAGACATGCAGGACGACTACAACGCTTACTACGTCATCGTTGACCTTCACGCGATCACCGTTCCCCAGGAGCCATCCGAGCTTCGCACCAACTCCAGAAGAACCGCCGCGCAATACATTGCCGCCGGCATCGACGTCTCCAAGAGCGCCCTTTTCGTGCAGAGCCATGTTCCTGCTCACGCGCAACTAGCCTGGGTACTCAACTGCATCACCGGATTTGGCGAAGCCAGCCGCATGACCCAGTTCAAAGACAAGAGCCAGAAGGCGGGTGCCGACACCGCAAGCGTTGGCCTATTCACCTACCCAATCCTTCAGGCCGCCGACATCCTCCTCTACCAACCAAAGGCTGTGCCGGTTGGCGAAGACCAGCGCCAGCACATCGAGCTAACCCGCGACCTAGCACTGCGTTTCAACTCCCGTTTCGGCGACACCTTCACCATCCCTGAAGCAGTAATCCTCAAAGAAACAGCCAAAATCTACGACCTTCAAAACCCCACCGCCAAGATGTCTAAATCAGCCGCCGACCCCAAGGGTTTGGTGAATATCATGGACGACAACAGCACCATCCTCAAGAAGATCAAGAGTGCTGTAACCGACACCGACGGCATCATTAAATTCGACCGCGAAGCCAAGCCAGGAGTTAGCAACCTGCTCGGCATCCACTCAGCGATTTCAGGTCGCTCAATCGAAAGCATTGAAGGCGAATTCGAAGGAGCCGGCTATGGCGCACTCAAAGCCGAAGTGGCCGACGTAGTGATTGCCGCCATCGAACCAATCCGCGAGCGCACCCAAGAACTCATGAGCGACCAGACCGAACTGGATCGCCTTCTCGCCGACGGCGCTGAAAAGGCAAACGCGCTAGCCGAAGCCACTCTGGCTAAGGTCTACGACGCTGTAGGTTTCCTGAAAGCCAAGGAATAACTTAGGGAACTTTCAGGGTTTTCTGTCATGCTATACAAGTAACAAAGTTCTTCGGGGTCAGTGAAAATCTGAGCCGGCGGTTATAGTCCGCGACCCGACAGGTGGCAACACTTGGCGGTTGAGCTGGTGGAATTCCAGCACCGACGGTTAAAGTCCGGATGGGAGAAGAACGAGGCGTTCGCCGTTTCTGGCGTTCGCCCTATCTTCCGTCGCCCCCGTATGTCTACGAGAGGGCGGCTAATGTCAGCTGTTTATGAAGATGCGATGCGTCGTGCGCTTCAGCTTGCCCTGAACGGACCGGCTTTTGGTGTGAACCCGCAGGTTGGCGCTGTGATTCTCGACGAGTCTTCGAACATTGTGGCCGAAGGCTGGCACGAGGGCGCTGGAACGCCTCACGCCGAGGTTATGGCCCTGGCTCAACTTCCTTCACCGCTACCTGCTGGTTACACCGCAGTGGTTACCTTGGAGCCTTGCAACCATACCGGTCGCACCGGCCCTTGCGCCCAGGCTCTGATTGCTGCTGGCATTTCACGGGTTGTTTACGCTTCCGCCGATCCTGGTGTCGAATCTGGTGCAGGCGCCTCCACATTGCGAGACGCTGGCGTTGAGGTAATTGGTGGAGTTTTGGAGGCTGAAGCCGATGACCAGGCTCGAGTTTGGCTGGTTTCGACCCAGAACCAGCGACCTTTCGTAACTTTGAAGTGGGCGCAGTCTCTAGACGGTCGCGCTGCGGCAGCCGATGGAACGTCGAAGTGGATTAGTGGGCCAGAGTCTCGTGCTCACGCACATCTCCTTCGCTCACAGATCGATGCCATCTTGGTTGGCACTGGCACCGTGTTGGCCGACAACCCGTCGTTGACGGCTCGCAAGCCAGATGGAACTCTTTATGAACACCAGCCACTTCGGGTGATTGTTGGCAACAGCATGATGCCCGCGGATGCTCGGGTGTTCAACGACGAAGCCGAAACCATTCGCATCAGAAACCACGACATCACGGTGTTGCTCGCGGAACTTTATGCGCGTGGAGTGAAGCACCTCATGGTTGAGGGCGGCCCAACGGTTGCTTCGGCTTTTGTGAAGGCAAACCTGGTTGACGAGTTTGTGACTTACCTTGCCCCGCAACTAATTGGCGGGCCTGGCTTGGCCGTGCGCGACCTCGGGGTTGAATCCATGGACCAAGCGGTTCAGTTGACCTTTCTAGAAACACGTGCTCTTGGAGCAGATCTTTACATTCGAGCAGCGAGGAGTAACTAATGTTCACCGGAATTATTGAAGAGCTGGGCAGCGTGGTTGCCATTGAAGACCAGCCAGACGCGAAGCGCATTACCTTCAAAGGCCCAATCGTGACCTCGGATGTCTCTCGCGGAGACTCGATTGCCGTGAACGGCGCTTGTTTGACCGCGGTTGAGATTGCGGATGGCATGTTTACTGCCGATGTGATGCACGAGACTCTTCGCCTAACCGCTCTGGGTTCATTGGTTGAAGGTTCATCGGTGAATTTGGAACGCGCGATGAATGCGTCCACGCGTTTTGGCGGTCACATGGTTCTAGGTCACGTTGACGGGGTTGGCACGATTGTTTCGCGCAAGCCATCCGACAACTGGGAATGGGTGACCATCCAGATCCCTAAGGATTTGATGAAGTACGTGGTGTTGAAGGGTTCAATTACCATCGACGGAATTTCGCTAACCGTGAATGAGGTCACCGAAGACACCGTGAGCTTCTCGCTCATCCCAGAAACACTAAGACTTACCACCCTAGGCCCGAAAGGCGTTGGGGATTTGGTTAACGTGGAGGCCGACATCATGGCCAAGCACATTGAAAAGCTTATGGAAAGCAGGAACAACTAATGGCACTATCAACCATCGAGCAGGCGCTAGACGCACTGCGAGCGGGGAAGCCAATTTTGGTTGCCGACGCCGAGAACCGTGAGAACGAGGGAGATGCCATCATGGCCGCCGAGTTCATGACCGAGCAATGGATGGCGTGGATCGTGCAAAACACCACCGGTTTCCTCTGTGCACCAATGGAAGACGCCAGGGCCAACGAGCTCGAACTTCCGCTCATGATTCAGAACAACCAAGACCCACACCAAACCAACTACACCATTACCGTGGACGCAGCCGAGCGTGAATCTACCGGTGTCAGCGCGTTCGACCGCGCACTAACCGTTCGCACTCTGGCCGACCCAATGGCGTCGGCGGAATCGCTAATTCGTCCCGGTCACATTGTTCCGCTGCGCGCACATCACCACGGCGTGCTCGGGCGAGCGGGTCACACCGAAGCGGCTGTGGATCTACTAAAGCTTGCAGGACTAACTCCGGTGGGGGTCATCGGAGAAATGGTAAACAAGGACGGGAGCATGATGCGACTACCAGAACTAATGGAGACCGGGGTTCGTGAGGACCTCCCAGTAATCACTATTGAGCAAATTGTTGAGCACCTAAAAACCAACGACATTCTTTACGCTCACAACCCAACCAACCGAATTCGCTTTGAGGCTGAGGCGAACGTGCCAACCACCCACGGTAACTTCCGTATCCGCGGCTACTACGACATCAAAACCACCGCCGACCACGTGGCAATCATTTCCGGTAACCCGACCGGCGACAACGTCTTGGTTCGCATGCACTCGGAGTGCATCACCGGTGAAGCATTTGGTTCGCTCAAGTGTGAGTGCGGCCCGCAGCTAGATTTCGCTCTCGACAAGATTGCCAACGACCCGAACGGTGGCGTGGTGATTTATCTGCGCGGTCAGGAAGGTCGAGGCATCGGGCTTTTGAACAAGCTGAAGGCCTACGCACTTCAGGAGCAGGGTCTCGACACGGTTGAAGCCAACCTGGCCCTAGGTCTTCCTTCGGAGAACCGCGAATACGGCGCCGCGGTTTCGATCTTGAAGGACCTGGGAGTAACTAGCGTTCGCCTGATGACTAACAACCCGGCGAAGAGTAACTTCCTCATCGAAGCCGGCATTCCGGTGAACGAATATGTTCCGGTAATCACCGGACTAGCAACCGAGAACATTGGCTATCTAGAAACCAAGCGCGAAAAAATGGGTCACATCATCGGCGATGTGAAAGCCGACGAAAAATGAGTGGTCAAGGAGCTCCAAAGCTTCAAATTGATGCATCTGGCCTTGCGGTAACCATCGTGGTTGCCACCTGGCACACCGAGATTACCGAAGGCCTACTCGCCGGTGCCGAAAGAGCACTGCAGGCAGCTGGCAACGACGTGTACTCGATCATGCGAGTACCAGGCGCGTTTGAACTTCCTCTGGCCGCGCAGTATGCGATTCAGGATGGAGCCGAGGCGGTTATCGCTCTTGGAGTGGTGATTCGCGGAGGAACACCTCACTTCGAATATGTTTGCAGTGCCGCCACCGACGGGCTTACCCGAGTGCAACTAGACACCGGCGTACCGATCGGTTTTGGGCTACTCACAGTAGACACCGAGGCACAGGCGCTAGAGCGCGCCGGCCTTGAAAACAGCAGAGAAGACAAGGGTGCCGAGGCGGTTGAGGCCGCAATCGTGATGGCTAGACTAAAGCCATGGAACTAATACCGAAAATCGCACTCGTACTTCACTTCATCGGAATTGGAGCACTACTCTCCGGATTCTTCTACCAGCTAAAAGACTGGGGAACCGGAATGAAAGTAAACGCCGGTATTTTGCACGGCGCCTGGTTGATGCTAGCAACCGGCCTAACCATGGCTGGAGTTCTTCCAATCGTTGAACCAGACGAGAAGCTGAATCACCTAGTGATTGGCCTGAAGAGCATAGTGATTACCATCATCTTCTTCATCGCCTACGGTTACAAGAAGAAGGAAACGACCGCCAAGTGGGTTGTTCCGGTGATTGCACTTCTAACCGTTGTAAACATTTCGCTAGCGGTAATCCTCTAAAGATTTAGCGCAAGAACAAAGCTGTTAGTCGGCGGGTTGTGAAATACAGCCCGCCGATTATCATTACCGCGAAATAGGCAACGTGACCGAGCATTCCAATATTGAGGTTGAGATTCATGGCATCGCGAATGAGATCTATTGCCTGGCGAAGCGGAAGAGCCTGGATGAGAAACTGGGCCCACTGCGGGAAAATCGTCACTGGGAAAAGTGTTCCTGAAAACAGGAACATCGGAAGCAGGAAGAAGTTCACCATGTCGAGCTGCTGAAAGCTCTTCATGTAACTGGTGATTCCCATGCCAACCGAGGCGAATGCCAAGGCCACCAGCGTTGCGCAAACCACCGCCAGAGCGGCGCCACCGATCGATGGAATCAGGCCGAGCGAACCCACCACCGAAACGAAGCCAATGGCGTAAATCATTCCTCGGAACATCGCCCAGCCGATTTCACCGATTGCAACGTCCAGGGTGCCGAGACTCGTGGCGAGCATGCCCTGATAGAGCTTCGCAAAATGCATTTTGAAGAAGACGTTCCAGGTGCTGTCGAAGATTGCGCCGTTCATCGCGCTAGTCGCGAGCAATGCCGGCATGATGTAGGCGGCGTAGGAGATAACATTTCCGCTCGAGTCGGTGAGGTTTCCAACCATTCCACCAACGCCGTATCCAAAAGCAATCAGGAATAACACCGGTTCAACGAAGCCAGCGATGAACGTGAAACCACTCGAAGATTTCAACGTCATCAGGTTTCTGGTTGCAATTGTTCCGGGGCGCCCGGAGAAAATGCCCGCACCAAACTTGCCGGAACGGCGTTCGGCTAGCGCAACTGCAGCACTGGTTAGGCTCATCGGCTCAACCTTTTCATAAAGCGCGGATAGGCGAAGGTTGCTCCGAAAGCGCCGATACCCAAGATGATCACGATGTGCCACAGCGTGTGAGGGTCGCTAGAGCCGTAGCTCAAGGTTCGAGCAAGTTCGGTGCCGTGCCAAAGCGGCGAGACCCAAGCGATCTGTTGCACCAGCTCAGGCATAGTCTCGATTTGGTAGAAAGTTCCGGAGAACATGAACATCGGAGCGATTATAAAACGCATCATCAGGACCAGCCAATCTCCTTCATCTTTCACGTATGCGGCATAGGCAAGCATCACAAAACCGAAACTGCCACCGACCATCATGGCGATTAGTATCTGCATCGGAACCGCGGATAACTCCATGGCGCCAAATAGCACTAAGAAGATCGCGTAGATCACCGAGTTGTAGAACACGCGGAACACCGCGTAAATCATTAGCCCGCTGGCGATCTGTCGGCCGGTGATGGCAGTTTGATTCATCGCGAAGAAAGACTTTTCCCAACTGAAACCCTGAAGCACCACAAACGATGTTTCGTCCACTGCCGCTTGCAGAGCACTTGCCATCAGAAGCGCCGGGGCTAGGAAAGTTAGGTAGGCAACGCCGTCGACCAAACCCATGTTCTCTGAAACCAGAGAGCCGAGGCCAATTCCGATACTTAATAAATAAAGTATGGGGTGGCCAATGCCATAGGCCAGCATCGGAGTTAGCCATTTCAGTGATTCGCGTCCGCGAGCCAGAGCAACATAAACCGAACCCCAGCGAGCAGGTTTAGCTGGGTCGACCAGTTTCGACGCACCCTGCCAGTTGGCAAAAACTTCAGACATTAGTCAACCAAGGTTCTACCGGTGAGGCGAAGGAACACATCTTCCAAAGACGAGCGTCTCACCAGCGACGTCACCGGGTCGAGACCAAGCTTGGTAACGCGTTCCAAAGCCTTTTCACCGTTGTCGGTGTAAACCAGGATTCGGTCTGGCAAAACCTCTAGGCGATCGCCAACTTCGGCCAGCTTCTTCGCGGCAGCGGCGTTACCTTTGGAGCCAAAGCGAACCTCGAGAACCTCTTTACTTGAATACTTCTTTATTAGTTCTCCAGGGCTGCCTTCAGCCATGATTCGGCCCTTGTCCATCACCACAAGGCGGTCGCAAAGCTGCTCGGCTTCGTCCATGTAGTGGGTGGTTAGAACGAGGGTTACGCCCAGTTCCTTTAGACGGAACAGGCGATCCCAGAGCACATGCCTGGCCTGTGGGTCTAGGCCGGTAGTTGGCTCGTCGAGCAGCAGGATCTCCGGTTCATTCACAAGCCCGCGAGCAATAGTGAGGCGGCGCTTCATGCCTCCGGAAAGTTCCTCGCTTTTCACGTTGCGCTTTTCTTCCAGTTGCGCGAAGGCCAGTAGTTCTTCGATTTTGCCTTTCAGAAACTTTCGGCTCAGGCCGAAGTAGCGACCGTAGACGAGGATATTTTCCCAAACGGTTAGCTGGCGGTCTAGGTTGTCTTGCTGCGGCACAACTCCTAGGTGAGCGCGAATCTCTGGGCCAAACTTGTCGGGGTCTTTGCCGAGAATTTGTAATTCACCCGAGGTGCGCTGAAGGGTTGAGGTGATCATGCGCATGGTGGTTGACTTACCCGCGCCGTTTGGGCCAAGTAACCCAAACGCTTCTCCCCTGGCAACCTGGAAATCGATGCCAGCTACGGCAACAAAATCTCCATAGGTTTTGGTTAGACCTTTGGCGGTGATTACGAGCTCGCGCTCAGTTGATTTAGTCACAATTCTCCTACCTTGCTAGCCTAGATACATGTCGCCAAAGTCTGTAACACCCGCGCGTGCCAAACTTGGCAACCGCAGAGTTACCGGCAAAGAGCAGTACTACACCCCGAGGGCGCTGGCCAGTGAACTTGTGCAAACGGTTAAAGGCCTAATTCCCAACTTTTCTTCCCGAACCGTGTTGGAACCGGCCGGAGGAACCGGCGCCTTTGTTGAAGCCGCCAAGGCTGCTGGGGTTAAAAGCGTTCTCAGTGTTGACATCGAACCTAAGCACAACGACGTAAACAAAGCCGACTATCTTTCGAGCAACCTAAAGATTCAAGACGCCGTGACAATTTCGAACCCGCCTTTCGGCAGGAACAACTCCTTGAGCATCCCCTTTTTCAACCGAGCGGCCGACAATTCCGAGTACATCGCCTTTATCGTGCCCCGCTCTTGGCGAAAGTGGTCGGTGATCAACCGTCTCGACCGCCGATTCCACCTCATCCACGACGAAGACTTGGCGATTGATTACGTCGACGACACCAACACGCTAATCAGCAAGAAGAGCAACCTGAAAACCTGCTTCCAAGTTTGGCAGCGCGGAGAAGATTTGCGAGAAATCGTCAAGGTTGAAGATCGCGGTTTTGTTTCCAAGGTGAAACCCGAGGAAGCCGACATTGCACTGACGGTTTTCGGGTTTAGCTGTGGCCGGGTGAACACCGAGTTTGAAAGAAAAGCCAACACCACCAGAATGTTTTTGAAACTCAATCACCCCAGAGCACTGAAGGCTTTGCAAACCGCAGACTTTCAAAGATTCTCAAAGAACACCGCCTACACCGAGGCGCTCTCGTTTCAGGAAATCAACTTCCTGCTCAACGAGGCCCTGGGGAACAAGAAGTAACAACCGAAGGTTAGACACAGTATGAGCATGATGGGCAGAGGACGCCGCGGAAGCGACTCCACCAAAGACGACGGACCAAAGGCAAAGTTCTCGCAGCTTTGGCCGTATCTCATGGAACACAAGCCTGCGCTTTGGGTTGCCGTGGCTCTAAGCATCCTCGGGGCGATTGTGAACCTCGGGCAGCCGCTAATCGTGGGGCAGCTAATCGATGCCGTGCAGAAGAAACAGGACGTAACCGGATGGGCTATCGGCCTAATCGTAGTGCTCCTGGGCACTGCTCTAACCGGCGGCTTGATGTACTACGTGCTGGCTAAAGCCGGCGAAGGCGTGGTGCTCTCCGCTCGAAACAAGCTCGCCACTCGCCTACTGCGCATGCCCATCAAGGAATACGACCTTCGCAGAACCGGAGACCTGGTTTCTCGAGTTGGCTCCGACACCACCCTTCTTCGCGCGGTTCTCACCCAAGGGTTCGTGGACGCCGCCGGTGGAATCCTTATCTTCGTAGGTTCCATCGTTGCCATGGCGGTAATTGACCCACTGCTTCTCGGCATCACGCTAGCTGTGATCGCCATCGCAATCGCCGCGGTGGCCTTCACCTCGCGCAAGATCAAGGAAGCCACAACCAAGGCGCAGACTCGCGTTGGCGACATGGCTGCCAGCGTTGAGCGAGCATTGAGTGCAGTTCGAACCATCCGTGCTGCCCGCGCCGAATCTCGCGAAGGCGAATACATCAAGAAAAACGCGCAAGACGCCTATGTTCAGGGCGTCAAGATCGCGAAGCTCAATGCCGCAGTTAGCCCAATTGCCGGAATCGCATTCCAGGGTGCATTCATCGCCGTGCTCGGCGTCGGTGGCTACCGCGTGGCCAGCGGTGAAACCAGCATCGCGAATCTGATCACCTTCATCCTCCTCATGTTCACCATGAGCCGCCCACTGGGCCAGGCGTTCGGCGCCTACTCCAGCATTCAGAGCGCTCTTGGCGCCCTCGCCCGCATTCAAGAGGTACTCGATATCGAAACCGAAGAAACCAGCGAAGACCAGAAGCACCAGGGAAAGCGCAAAGGCAAAAACTCTACCGCCATCGAATTCCGCAAGGTCAACTTCGGCTACGACCAGGCCGAAGTTCTCACAAATGTTAGCTTCAAAATTGAGCGCGGCACTCGCGTTGCCATCGTTGGCCCATCCGGTTCCGGAAAATCAACCAGCTTCTCTCTCATCGAGCGCTTCTACGAACCAACCAAGGGCCAGATCCTGCTAGACGGCCAACCGGTTACCGAAATTTCCCGTGACGAACTGCGTGCCCAAATTGGCTACGTTGAACAAGACGCTCCTGTTCTAGCAGGAAGCCTGCGAGACAACCTACTGATCGGCAAGCCTGATGCCACGGATAAAGAACTAAAAGCAGTTCTTGGCGAAGTAAACCTCACCGACGTTCTAAAGCGCGACAAGCGTGGGCTAAACGCTGAGGTTGGCGAAAACGGCATCATGCTCTCAGGTGGCGAGCGCCAGCGCCTAGCTATTGCCAGAGCCTTACTTGCAGCCCCACCGATCCTGCTGCTCGATGAAAGCACCGCCAGCCTCGACGGCCTCAACGAACAGCGCATGCGCGAAGCACTCGACGCAGTGGCTAAGAATCGCACGGTAATCGTCATCGCTCACCGCCTCAGCACGGTAGTCGACTCCGATCAGATCATCGTGCTCCAAAACGGTAGGGTAATCGGCACCGGCACCCACAAGCAGCTACTCAAGAGCACCCCGCTCTACAAGGAACTTGCCGCAACTCAGATGCTCGACTAAAAACTTTTCCACAACTGCGGATCCGAAGCCAGATTCAACCTCACAACTACCTAGATTGTTCAGGTGCACCAAACTGAGTTCCTTGATAACCTATTACTGAGCACCCGCCCCTCTGATCCTTGGATCAAGGGCGGGACTGTGGTTTAAGGCCCAAAGTGACTCTCACCAGGCTTGAAAAGGTTATTGGTCGAAGACGATATCGAGAGTTTAAGTCTGGCCTTCTGCCCAGCCAGCGCATCTTCACGGTCGATTTATTTCGATTCGATGTCGAGTTGCGTGGCTTGGTTATAAAGTCTTTGTCAATCATCGAAATAGCCCTTCAGAATCAAATCATCGCCGTTTCGAAACCTCAAAAGTTTGAATCGTTTGGACATGCCAGAAGAATCCTCCAAGAACTTCCTACCCACAAGCAATTTGCCATCTCGCAGAAATTTGGTTGCGCCAACGGCAAGGAGTTGAGGGCAATCCTTCGGGTCTTGAACGATGCAAGAAATCGAGCCGCTCATCATGAACGAATTTGGAACTGCAAACTCAACTTCTGCCTACCCTCGGCCTTCCTCGTCAGGAGGAGAATGTCTGTGAACTACAAGACAAGAAGCTTCACAATTGCAGGAGCTTTTGACGCAATCATGGATTTATTGAGTAACTTTCCCGAGATTCTGCAAATCGAAGAGGAACTGGATAATCTTCTAGCCGAACTTCCAATCGATCGAAAATACATCATCAATGCCATGGGTTTCGAAGTGCCGTAAGTCGTAGGCTATTCCTATGTTCAATGGAGACGCCACTAACCGCCAAACCGCGGTAGATCTAGACCTCAACGACCCTCTTGCCAAGTATCGAGAGCAGTTCGTCATCAAGGATGAAGAAGTTTGCTACCTAGACGGCAACTCGCTCGGTCGCATGCCAAAAGCCACCAAACAGGCGGTAAACGACTTCCTTGACGAGTGGAGC
>JBEGUF010000036.1:0-12399 GCA_041179025.1 Actinomycetota bacterium
GCCATTTCGCCGTCTGGTTGGAGGGGTAGATCCCTACTCCCAAACCATCACCGAGACCCTGCAGTCGGCCGGCAAGAACCCGACTGTGCTCGACTGGAAGTGGATTTCGGGCGTGCAAGCCTATGCTCGAGCCAAAGCCCGAGCAAGCGTAATTGGCAAAATTACCAGGAAGCTAAAGGTTTCCGGCACCGAGGCCAAGTGGGCCAAGGTTGTGAGCCTATTTGAGCAAGAGTTTGCAGTTGACATGAAGACTTTGGCTCTACCGAAAGCGTTTTTGATGAACCTGGCTGCCGATGTTGAGGTGTTCACAAACTACTTCAAGCGGGCTAAGGTTCAGGATCTTTATATTGTGGATGCTTACAGCAACCAGTGGCTGGTTATGGCGGCGCACGCGGCTGGGGCTAGGGTTCACGAGATTCAGCACGGCTTTGCAAACGAATATCACCCGGCCTACTCATTCCCACAGGGTTCGCCAAAGCTTTTGCACACCCCCGACGAATTGCTGGTTTGGGGAACGTTTTGGGCCGAGGGAATTAGCCTGCCAACCGGCATGACTGCGAAGGTTTCCGGAGCCAGCAGGCAGTTCAACGAAATGCGTTCTCGGCTTGCGGCTGTGCCAAGAGACGAAAAGCAGCTTTTGTTCACCTCTCAGGGAGCAGTTTCGGTGGAGTTGCAAAAGGCTGCGGTGGCGGCGGCTCTTGCGCTTCCGGATTTCAAGGTTGTCTATCGCCTTCACCCAAACGAAGATCTGGCAGGTTACCCGCAGACCGGTTTGCCCGAGAACTTCAGTTACAGCCACAAAACCCCGATGTTCCTAGACCTTCTAGCCGAGAGCGCTTATCTGGTGGGTGCTTTCAGCACCACCCTCTACGAGGGAATGGCGCTGGGGGCCAAAGTTTTGGTTCTTCCTCTGGCCGGTTACGAAAACATGCAACGAGCTATCGAGAACGGCGACGTGACCGTGATTTCAGATTTGGGTCGGATCGACCAGTTCGTTCGGGCCGCCAAAGTTGCTTCCAACCCCGATAATTATTATGCGAAGGAGAATTCCCTGTGATCGATTTTAAGTTTGGTGGCGAGACCTACGGTTTCCTAAACCCGTTCATCATTGCCGAAATTGGCGTGAACCACGAGGGGTCGCTTGAGCGCGCCAAAGGGATGATCGAGCAGGTTGCCAGAGGTGGCGGTCACGCCGCCAAGTTCCAGACCTACAAAGCCGACAAGTTGGCAACCAAGAACGACAGCCCCGCCTACTGGGACCAGTCGAAGGAGCCAACCACCAGCCAGCACGAGCTATTCACTCGCTGGGATAACTTCGGCCCAGAAGAGTACGCCGAACTTGCCAAGCACTGTGAACGCAACGGCGTTGTTTTCATGTCGACACCCTTCGACCTAGAAGCCGTTGACATGCTTACTCCGCTGATGCCACTAACCAAGGTGGCCTCTGCCGACCTCACCAACATTCCGCTGCTTCGCAAGATCGGTAAGACCGGGCGCCCAACCATCATGTCGGTCGGTGCTTCTAGCCACGAGGAAATCGAACGCTCACTAAACGTGTTGCTTGAGGCTGGCGCACCTACCGTAACTCTGCTTCACTGCGTGTTGAACTACCCAACCCCCCACGCTCACGCTCAGCTCAAGCAGATTCAGGTGCTGCAGGAAAAATTTGGCAGTCGCGTTTGCATCGGCTACTCCGACCACGTTCGCCCAGAAGACGACGGCACGGTTCCAGCTCTTGAAATGGCCGCGCTCTTCGGTGTTCGCGTAATCGAGAAGCACTTCACCGACAACAAGCAGGGCCACGGAAACGACCACTACCACGCCATTGACGAAACCGATCTAAAGGCTTTCACCGAACGTCTCGAGATTTACCGCAACATTTACGGCGGAGAATCGCTCGACCTATCGGTTCAGCACCAGGCAATTAGCAATGCGCGTCGTCGTGTTGTGGCCTCGCGCGATTTGTCGGTTGGTCACGTAATTACCGAGGACGACCTCGTTGCCCTTCGCTCAAACGTTGGTATTGAAATTGCCGAATGGGACGACGTGGTTGGCAAAGAGGTTACGGTTCCCATTGAAGGAAACCGCCCAATCAGCTGGGATCAACTAGCTAAATAGCTTTTCGAGAATTCGTTCCACCACTTTGGTGTTAGAGCGAGTGCTGGTTGCCTTGAGAGCATTTTCACTGAGCGTTCGACGCTCTTCGAAATTCTCAATCAGGGCCTGAATACTCGACGCCAACTTTGCACTAGAAACGTCGTTGCCAAGACCGAGCATCTTCACGCCGTTGGCTTCAGTGGTGTGGGCGTGTGTGAGTTCCTTGGCATTCTGAGCCATGCAAATCGTTGGCACTCCGAGACAGGCTAGCTCGGTAATGGTTCGGCCCGCCGACGACAGCGCCAAATCGGATTTCACCATCACCGCCGGCATGTTCTTCACATTGGAGAGCGGATTTAGTTTCAACGAGTACTTGGAGAAGTCGATTTCGTCGGCGCCAATACCGCGAACCACGGTAACCAAGCCACCGAAGCCCAGTTGCTCAAGAGCTTCTAGGCTTTTCACCGCAAGGTTAGAAGGGTCGGTTCCGCCGAACAGAAGCAAGATGTCGTCGACCGATTTTTCGATCTGCGCTTTGCGCGGCAAAGACTCGAAGGTTGGGGCGAGGATTGCGTTCTCAACTCCGGCCAGCTGGTGTTCATTAGACACGGCTGGGTTCAGATACAGGTCGGAAATCAAAAGGTCGGCTAGCTTGGCACCTTCGCCCAAATCTTCAAAGGTCACCACCTTTGCGGTTTCCTTCAATGACGAGACGATGGCGGCGTCGTTGTTGAGGCGATCGAGAATCACCAGATCGGTTGCGTTGGACCGAACGAATCGCACAAATTCGTCGTCGTTGGCAACTAGTTCAACGCGGAACGGGTATTCAGCGAAAAACGCCTGTCCAAGCTCCTGGTCTTTGGAGAGCACGATCACCAATTCGTGACGAGCAAGCTCTTGCGCCACGGCAAGGGTTCGATACACGTGGCCCATGCCAAGAGATTTCGACGCATCGGTTCTGAAAACGATTTGCTTTCGAGTGGCATAGTGCTCGGCAACAGCCCAGTCTGCAAAGGTGTCGATGTCGATTGCCTCCTTGGCAGGAAGCTCAATCAGGGCAATCGGCTGGATGATTCGGGTTCCATGAGTCAAGATTTGGTCGATGCGAGCACCAATGATGGCACCGCTTTCTCGGAACTGGGGAGGCAGAAGCTGGCGATTTACTCGAGCCTGATAATCGGGGGTGGGTTTTCCGTCGTCATCGATTTGCCAACCTAGGTGGCGGTCGTCGACCACGGTGATCACGCTGGCGGCACCGGCTGCGAATTCGGCCAGGGCCTGTTCGATGCGAGCGGGGGTCAGAAACGGGCACGTGGGTTGAACAGTAAGCAAAACCTCGTCTGGCTTGGCACCTAACTCAAGAAGTTCAGGGATGGTGCGCACCACAACTTCGTCGAGGGTTGCCTTACCGTTGGTTCTCGGTTCGCGTAAAACCTTTGCACCAAAATGCTCGGCAATCTCGCCAATCTCGTCGTCGTCGGTGATAACCACCACGTGCTCGCCCAAAACTTCGCGAGCGGCACTAATGGTGTGGGCAATCAGTGGTTTGTCGCCGAGGTATCGCACGTTCTTACGCGGAACTCCGGTGGAGCCTCCGCGAGCCGGTATGAGCGCCCAAGCGGTCATGGGTTTACAGACGAACTACGTTTGCGCCAGACATCTTGCCGCGAGTGTCGAAGACGAGCTTCGACTTGGCTTGGATGTCGGCCAGGTTGTAGGCGGCGTGTGCCTGAAGTAGCACCACGATGTCGGCTTCAGCCAAGGCTTGGTCGAGGTTGCTCTCGCCGGTTAGAACGTCACCGTGCGATTTGAAGGTCGGCACGAACGGATCGTAGAAACGCAGGTCGGCGTTCTTCTCGCGCAAGATGCTAACCACCTCAAGCGAAGGAGATTCGCGCAAATCGGCGATGTCTGGCTTGTAGGTAATTCCAAGAAGCAGAACCTTGGCACCCTTTAGCGGCTTGTCGTTGTCGTTCAAGATGTCTTGAATACGCTCAACCACGTAGGCAGGCATGCCGGTGTTGATGTCGGTTGCCATTTCGATGAAACGGAACGGGCGTCCGAGGCGGCGCTTCACTTCGAAAGAAAGGTAGTTCGGGTCAACCGGAATACAGTGCCCACCAACGCCAGGGCCAGGGTAGAAAGCCTGGAATCCGTATGGCTTGCTCGAAGCCAAACGAACGACTTCCCAAATGTCGATGCCTAGTTCCTTACAGAACATCGCCATCTCGTTGATCAGAGCGATGTTGATGTGGCGGTAGGTGTTCTCCAGAAGCTTTGCGGTTTCGGCTTCACGAGTGCCCACGGTTTCCACCACGGTTTCAATGAACTGGGTGTAAAAAGCCACCGAACGCTTGGTCGATTCCGTGCTCGAACCGCCAACAATCTTCGGGGTGTTGGTGATGTTGTAATTCTTGTTGCCCGGGTCGATGCGCTCTGGTGAGAACGCTAGGAAGAAATCAACGTCGAGGGTGAAACCGGTCTTTTCGATGATTGGACGAACCAACTCTTCGGTGGTGCCAGGGTAGGTGGTCGACTCGAGGATAACCAGGGTGCCTTTGGCCATGTTGGCAGCAATAGTTTCGGTTGCCGAAACCACGTAAGAAAGGTCTGGTTCGCCGGTCTCGTGTAGCGGAGTTGGAACGCAAATCACAATGGTGTTCACAAGCCCAAGATCGGAAGGAGTGTTGGTTGCGCGGTATCCGCGAGTGATGGCGTTGGCTACCTCAGCGTTGGAAATATCGTCGATGTGAGAGATGCCGTTGTTGAGGTTCGTTACGGTCTTTTCGAACACGTCGAAGCCAAGAATAAGTTCCTGATTTTCAGCGTTCGCTAGCCCAATTGCAAGGGGTAAACCCACGTAACCTTGCCCAATAATCGCAGTTTTAGCCATGCGAAAAGCCTACCTTGTATCCTTGAAACTATGCGTCGGGTAATGAAGAGGCTAGCCGAGTCTCGGCCGTCTGTGGTGGTGATGGAGTGGCTTTTGGCACTCTGGCTAAACCTCGTTTCCGCATTCAAACCACTAGACAAATTTCCAGCAAAAGTCACCGTGGTTATCCCAGCTTTCAACGTTGAGAAATTCATCGCTCAGGCAATGCGTTCGGTGGCCGCTCAACGTTATAAAAACCTCTCGGTGATTCTGGTTGACGACCACTGCACCGACAAAAGTATCGAGAGAGCGAAGCCATTTGAGAAGCGCTTTGACCTAACCATCGTTCGGGGTAGCCACGACGGACTCGGAGCTGCCCGAAACACCGGTGTGTCTCAAATCGGCGAGACCGATTACCTGATCTTTCTAGACTCCGACGACGTCATGGTTCCAGGAACCATTTCGAAGTTGGCTCGCCTCGCTCAAAAGTTTGGTGCCGATTTTGTGAATGGTCAGAGCGCCAAGTTTGTCGGCCTCGGGGTTTTCCCCAGAAGAGACACCCGTTTTCTCTATAAGGCACGTCGCGAAGAACTGCTCACGCTGGAAACTGAGCCGAAAATGATCTACGACTCAACCCCCTGGAACAAGCTGATTAGCTGGGATTTCTGGAAGGCCAACAAGTTATCTTGGCCACTGCACGTTTACTTCGAAGACCTAATCCTTTCGTCGAAGATGATGACTCTCGGAGCCAAGGTTGTGCTCACCCCAAAGATCATCTACCTCTGGCGGGTTCGCGTGAATGCCGAGCGTTCCATTACCCAAACCCACGCTGAGATTCGCACTCTGCGCGACCGAGTTAGCGCTGCCAGAATCGCCACGTCAAACATGCAGGAGGCATTGGCGGCCGGCAGAATCACACAGCCAACTTTTGATGCTTTCAGGGAGAAACTGCGCACCCACGATTTGCCGATCTACCTTCCGCACTACCCAAACCCGAGCGGGGAAGCCAAAGAGCTCATGGACGAATTCTTGGCGCTCGCGGGAGCCAATTGATTAGGGCGCTACTGAAGACCGTTGCCAATTGTCGCGTGGCCGAAGCTGCGGTATTTGGTTTGGCGAAAATGGTCGGACGATTGGCGAGTGCGAATACAGCTCCGGCTGCGGTCACTCGTGAAATCGATGCCGTCTATCTTTGGGTGAACGATCAAGACCCGATTTGGCAGGCTAAACGTGCTCAGTATCGCCCAATCTCGGAGTCGGCTGTTTCAGCGGGGAAAGCGCGCTTTAGGCAGTTCAACGAGTTACTCACCTCCATAAAACTCTTGGCGGTAAACGCGCCATTCGTGCGCCGGGTCTTCATCGTGGTCGACGAGCAGACCCCCGATCTGGAAACCCTGGGCAACCAGCTGCCGTTTGAAGTGGTTTTGGTAAATCACTCGGAGTTCATCCCAAAGAGTTACCTACCAACTTTCAACTCCCGAGCTATCACCGCCCACCTTCATTTGATTCCGGATCTTTCCGAGCGTTTTATCTATCTCAACGACGACGTCTTCATTGCCCGTCCTAGTGTTCTATCAGACTGGTTTGTAGGCGATCAGCCGGTGCTGCGATTCACCGAAACCAGATTTCTTGAGCGAGGGTCCTTGGCCGAAAGCGAGGTGCTTTACCGAGCGCGCTGGAAGGGTTTCGACTTGGCTCGCGCAACCGGCTGGAACGTTTCCGACCAGATGCCTGAGCATGCGCCTTACCCGCTCACTAAGTCGATCATGAAAAGTGTTTGGACTAAGTTTCCCGACGCGATGGCCGAAACCGCTGGCTCTCGATTCAGAACTGCCGATTCAGTCTTGCCAGAACTCATGGCTTTCTACTTCGCGATTGGCTCTGGCCTCGCCAAGTATCCTGCACGGTCAAGCTACAAATACGTACCCATGAATGAGGCCAGCGCACTTGCCCCGCTGATCGACCTAGCCCTTCACCCCAATCGATTCCTAACGCTTTGCCTAAACGACGTATCTGTTGTGGATCGTGGCAACCGGATTTCGGAGCGGGCACTTGCCAGCCGCTACCGAAGAGTATTGAGCCTCCTGGAATCATCGGTCGCAAAGTGAAGCTTCGTTTAGACATCCAGAAACTTAGAACCTTCGCGGTTCTGGGCGTGGTGATTTTTCATCTCTGGCCGAACGCTCTGCCGGGTGGCTTCATCGGCGTCGATGTATTCTTCGTGATTTCGGGCTTCCTCATCTCCACCCACCTGTTCAAAGAGCTCGGAAACGGTGAGTTCTCGTTCGCGAAATTCTGGTCACGCCGAGCCAGGCGAATTTTGCCGAGCGCGGTGGTGGTTTTGGCAGTGACTGCGGCGGCGGTAGCCACCATCACCCTGGTGCTGGATCGCACCAAGGCCTTCAAACACATCATCGGAAGCCTAGCCTTCGTGGAGAACTGGTTACTGGCCGGCGACAGCATCGACTACCTAGCAAAAGACGAATCGCCTCTGCCAACTCAGCACTACTGGTCGCTTTCGGTGGAGGAGCAGTTTTACCTGTTCTGGCCAATCGCCATTTTCCTAATCTGGCGAATCGGGAAGTCTCGTTCGGTGGAATTTGCCAAGCTGGCCGTTGGTGGGATTTTCGTTCTGTCTTACGCCTACTCGATCTTGGCAACCAACTACGACGCGGCCCCGGCTTATTTCTCAACCTTTACCCGCGTTTGGGAGTTCGCGGCCGGAGCACTGGCGGCACTTTATGCAAGAAAGAGCGTGTCTTCGGCGTTTTCGATGAAGGTGCTCTACTTCTCTGGCTGGGCACTGCTGTTCGCGTCATTTTTCCTGATCAACCCCAGTACCGCATTCCCAGGATTTATCGCAATCGTTCCTGTGGCCGGAACCACCATGGTTATTTGGGCAAACTCGTTGATGCAGGATAATCGCCTATCTAGTCTTACGCACCGAACCAACGTGATGCTTTCCGATGTGTCATTCGCGCTCTACCTCTGGCACTGGCCGGTAATCGTCTTTACCAACCAAATCCTCGGACGTCCGCTGGACAACTTCGGGTTAGTTGGTCTGCTCGGTCTGAGCGTTCTCCTGGCCTGGCTGACCACCCGATACGTTGAGGCTCCGATTCGCTTCGGTAAGCGCTTCAAAGCGGTCGGTCCGAAACCGTTTTTGACTGGCAGCTTGGCGGCGATGGCTGTAGTTGGCATCGCTTTTGTTGGTTTCTGGCAGGTTGCCAAGGAAGCTCAGGCAGCCGCAATCGCCGATTTCAACTCGGCTCCCGTGAATGAGTCTTTGAAACCAGACCCGGCTTTGGCTTCGCTTGACGTTTCAAAGATTGCCACCGGCAGTAAGTGTGCCTCTCAGGGATCCAAAGCGGCTGTCAAGGTTTGCCACTTCGGCAGTGATTCGGCGGGAACTTCGGTAGCCGTATTGGGAGATAGCCACATGATGGCCCTGTTCCCAGCCGTGGAAGCTATGGCCGCTGAGCGCAACTGGAAGATCACCACCTACGTTCGCTCGGCCTGCCCGTTTATCGGCCGCCACTTCGTGACCGTGCGCGACCCGCGCGAAGCTGCCTGTAATCGCTGGAATGACAAGGTTCGGGAAATCCTAGCTTCGAACACGCCGTTTGATCTGGTTTTCGTAACGGCAAACCACAAGCACGGCTTGCTTGGCACGCCAGAATACGGAGCAAAATCATTCCAACTTGCTTGGCAGCCGCTGATTCAACGCGGCACCAAGGTTGTTGCGATTCGCGATGTGCCACTGATGGAAGGCGCACTCCAGTGCCTTCAGAGAAACACCGGTAATCCGAGCATTTGTTCAATGCCCGCCGACGAGGAGCGGTTGAGTAACGACTCGCTTTGGAATGCCGCTAGGCAAACCCCTGGCGTCTACCCAATCGATCTAACTCCAATCATCTGCCCGGCCGGTCGTTGCCAGGTTGCCGTAAACGGCTTCACGGTGATGCGCGACCACGGGCACCTAACCGCCACCTTTGCAAAATCGCTTGCGCCTATTATTGAGAATGAACTTGAGGCGCAAAACGCCTTCGCCAGGAAAGGCTAAAAAGTGCAAACCCTGCTCACCAATATCAAGAACTTCGTCTTCAAGAACCTCATGTCATTTGTGGTCTTGGCTGTGAGCGCATTTTTGCTAGTTCTGGTTTTGCTCTGGGTTACCGTGCTGGTTATTTGGCTACAAAGCGACATGACGCCAAACATTGCCGGTGAAATCACCTGGACGGCGTCGCTGGTGATTTTCACGATTTTCGCTGCCGCGGCACTGCTGTTCTTCGCCAACAAGGCGAGACTAGACCGGGCCAAGGCGGCCAGCATCGAAGTGGAGATTGCTCGCAATCTATTGGTAGTGAATGAGTATCGCCAAGCGGTGCTCGACTATGAAAAAGCCAGCAATGGTAAAAAGTAGCGAACTACCACTTTCCGCGGTTCAGGCTCTTCGTAAAAAACTCCCGCACCTAAGCGACCCAAAGTACCTGGAGTTTTTGGCTCTCAAAAACCAGTCTCTGGCTGTGGCAAACCTATTGGCGCAGTTAGCCAGCGCCGATAAGTCTGCAACCGCGAGCAGTTACCTAAACGATTTCAAATCGGTCACTCTAAACTTCGAGGCAGCCGTTGGCTTTGCCAGAGTAATTGGCTTGCTTGAAGGAGAGTCGGTTCGTGCCACCGCGCTGCAGATTTTCGATCACGCGCTGGCTAATTCCCGAGTGAAACTAACACTCGGTCAACTCGACTACTACGTTTTCTTGCTAATCCAGTTCGGCCGAGGACTTGGTGCCGCCAAGCTTGCCAAGAAGCCATACGTAACCGCGGCGGTGAACTACGTCGAAAACCCAGACCACTGGTTCCCGTCCTTCACCAAGCTTTTCGGTTCGGTTGGAAAAGAGTTGGCCCCGCTTCGTCCGGGTAAAGAAATTTTCCGAAAGCTTGAGGGAAACCCGGAGCTTCCCAAGGTTTCTGGCGACTCACTGGTTTCGGTGATCATGACCACCTACCGCCCAGACGAAGACGCGGAGCACGCGATTAACTCGATTCTGGCTCAGACCTACACCAACTTTGAACTGATCATCGTGGACGACGGATCCGGGCCAGAATACCGATCTATTCTCGAGAAGTTTTTGGCTAAGGATTCGAGAATCCGATTGGTAGCGCTGGAGAAGAACGTGGGCACCTACGGAGCCAGAAATGCTGGCTGGCTGCACGCCAACGGACGTTACCTAACCGGTCAAGACTCAGACGACTGGGCTCACCCGCGGCGCCTCGAACTTCAGGTGAAGAATCTCGACCGGCACCCGGAGCTGGCCGCCAACTGGACCCGCGGAATTAGAGTCAACGAACACCTGCAACTAGATATTCGCGATGGCAACTTCCCACTTCGAAGCGGTGAACGCTCGGTGGCGGTTTCGATGATGATTCGTCACAGCCCAACCTTCCTTCGACTCGGGTTTTTTGATGGCGCACGCAAAGGCGCCGATACCGAATACCTTCACCGTTTGAAGGCGGTTTTCGGGCCTGCCAGTTTGGCGGAAATCCCGGAAGTGCTCTACGTGATTCAGGCTCGATACCAGTCGTTATCGCGCACCGATTTCGCTCCAGACTGGAAGCATCCGAACCGCCAAATCTATGCGACGGTTTTTGGTCGCTGGCATCGCCGGCTCGCGAGCGGCAAGGGCGGCTCTCACTTCATCGATCTGTCAGATCGTCGAGCCTTCCCAGTGCCGTTCGCTTTTACTCCAGCCGCCAAACGTGGTGTGACTCGCAAATTTGACCGGGTCTTTTTCGGTGACTGGTATTCAACTTCACCCCGTCAAAGCTGGCTAATGCGAGAACTGCAGAGTGCCGTGGCCGCCGGATCGAAAGTAGCCTTCGCCCAGGTTGACAGCATCTACAAACCTCACGCGCGCCAGGGAAAACCAGACAACGAACTCTTTGAGTTGTACGAAAAGGGCAGCGTGGATTTTGTAGCGCTAGACGATAAAAATGTTGAAGCGAAACAACTGGTAAGCCCAGCCGAGTTTGTTTGTTTTGCTGAAGGTAAATCTTCCGAACTTGGAGTTCAAGAGATTATTCTGGTTACTTTCCAAGACACCTTGGACGAGATGACGTTGGCGGCAATAGCTTCGGCCAAGCGCATTTTCACCAAGGCGAAAGTAACCACTAAGGCAGCTAAGTGAGATTTATCCTTTCCAAGCTAGGGCTTGGAGCGCTTCGCAACGACCCGGCCGTTCGCGCTATCTCTTGGCAGACCCTGATTAGTCGAATCGGCAACGGTTTGTTCATGACCATTGAGGTCATCTACATCACCCAGGTAGTTGGGCTAACCCCATTTGAGGTGTCTGTTGCGCTTGGCGCGGGCGGGCTCGTTTCACTGCTATTTGCTGTGCCATCAGGAATGATTGCAGATCGCTTCGGAGCCAAACGGGTGATGTTGGCGGCCTATGTAATTGAGGCCTTGGCACTGCTCCCGTTGATGTTTGTTCGTGACTTCTGGTCTTTGCTAGCCGTCAACATTGTGGTGTTTATGGCCAGCACCACCGGACACACGGCAACTTCCACTGTAATTTCAACCATGGGCTCGGGAGAAGACCGAGTAACCATTCGCGCGGCTCAGCGAGCAATGGCCAATTTAGGTATTGCCTTGGGAACGGTTTTGGCCGGAATCGCGCTCTGGATAGACACCCCGCTGGCTTACGAGGTCGCGATTTTCGTTGATTCACTAATGTTCCTCTGGGCCGCCACCTTCATCTCCCGGCTTCCGGTAATCGCCCCGACCACAAAAAAGGGTGAGCCAATAAACCTCATCGCATTCAAGGATTGGCGTTTTCTGGCCGCTACCATTTTGAATGGGGTGGTCTCGCTGCACTTCATCATTCAGGGAGTTGCACTGCCCCTGTGGATTTTGCACTACACCGATGTGCCGAAGTGGTGGGTTTCGGTTCTCTTTGTGATCAACACCGTGCTGGTCACAATCCTGCAGATTCGTCTAAGTCGCGGAACCGGAGATCTCATGGTCTCGGTGAAAAAGTTCCGCCTTGGAACCGCATACCTTTTGGCGTCGTGTCTGATTTACAGCGCATCGGCAAATCTCGACATCTGGCTCTCCGCAACCATCTTGGCGGTGGGCATGGTGGTGCACACTCTGGGCGAATTGTTCGCTGCCGCCGGTTCGTGGAGCATCGGTTTCGAGCTTGCGGTTGAAAAGCACATGGGTCAGTACCAGGGTGTTTACTCGCTCGGCTGGGGTCTCGGCGGCACCTTCGGCCCGCTCTACATCACCGCGATGGTGGTTGGGCTTGGCGCACTTGGTTGGGCCATCATGGGCCTAGTCTTTTTGGTCGCTGGATTCGTGATGCACGCTCTTGTGAAGCGCCACCCGGTGCTTAGCGCCTAGCGCCCATACTTCCGAAGTAGAGCAT
>JBEGUF010000037.1:0-14932 GCA_041179025.1 Actinomycetota bacterium
GCCTTCACCGATTTTGGAAAGCATTGTGGAAAGGTTCGGGAACTCGTGTTCCATCTCTCGAGCCTTGGCCGCAACGCTTGGTGTGATGATGACTTCGCGAGCCGGAAAAATCTCGATGGACGCGAGTGACGCATGGGGCAGGGAGCGCTGATCGGAAACCGAAAACTCACGGATTTCCTCGAGTTCGTCGCCGAAGAATTCGAGGCGCACGGCATGTTCGGCGGTGGTTGGGAAGATGTCGAGGATGCCACCACGGGTTGCAAATTCACCGCGACGAGTGACCATGTCTACTCGCTCGTAGGCCAATTCCACCAGTTTGAGATTGAGTTCTGGAAGCAGATACTCTTGGCCGCTGAAAAATCGCAAAGCTGGATGCTCTCCGAGCCCCGCCACAACGGGTTGCAGAGTTGCTCGAATCGAGGCCAACACATAGACACTGTGTTCGACCTTGCTGGTTTGTAGTTGGTGAAGCCTTTGAAGCACTCGCACACGCTTACCAACCGTTTCCGGGCTAGGGCTTAGGCGCTCGTGAGGCAGGGTTTCCCAGCTAGGAAATTCCAGCACCTCGCAGGTTGGGTCTAGTTCCGAAAGGGTGTTGGACAGTTCTTCTGCTTCGCGACCGGTCGAGGTGACAATAAGTTGAACTGCCGAAAGTTTCTTGGCAGTTCTGGCTGAAGTTATGAGATTCAGAACAAAAGGCGTTGCGCCCTGCGGGGAAACCACTCGGATCTTAGATTTGGTGATATTTGCTTCGAGTTTCGCGGTTGGATAACCATCTGCGAAGAGCGCAGTCAGGCGCACTAATGCCTGGGTCTGCGGGTTGTTCACATCTTTAGTTTAGGAGTGAAAGCGCTGCTGCGCGGCGGCGAGACCATCTTTGACGATTGCGACGGCCGCGTCGGCGGCAATCTCCAGTGTGGTTGGAAGTTCTTTCTTCTCGGATGAGGAGAAGTTTTTGAGCACGAAGTCGGCTGTGTCCATGGAGCCGGGCGGGCGGCCGATGCCAACTCGAACTCGAACGTAGTCGTTAGTCCCAAGAGCCGCGATGATGTCACGGAGGCCATTGTGACCAGCATGACCGCCGCCAAATTTGATGCGAACGTCTTCCGCTGGGATGTCTAGTTCATCGTGGATCACGATGACGTTGGCGGGTTCAATGCCATAAAACTTGGAAAGGTTTGCCACCGGCCCGCCGGAAGTGTTCATGTAACTAAGCGGCTTGGCCAGAATCAGTTTGTCTTGCCCGATGCCAAGCCGGGTTTCGGCGACCATGGCATTAGCTTTGTGTTTTGAGAATTTGGCACCCAAACGCTCGGCCAAACTGTCGATGACCATCTGCCCAACGTTATGACGGTTAAAGGCGTAGTCGGGCCCGGGGTTACCGAGCCCGACTACGAGAAACATTTTTACTCTGCGGCTGCAGCAGCGGCTGGTGCCGCGTTGTCATCTGACGCACCTGCGCCAGTTTCGATAACGGTAGCCATTAGTTCGTCGGCTGGAACGTCTAGCGTTACGCCGGCAGGAAGAATTAGGTCCTTGGCTAGAACGTGGAAACCAGCGCCCTCCTTGTTAAAGACAACTTCAACGTATTCAGGGATGTTGGTGGCTTCAGCCAAAAGCTTCACGGTCTTGTGCTCTAGGTCGATAGTGGTGCCCGAAAGCGACTCGCCAACTACGTGCACAGGAACTTCAACGTGAACCTTTTCACCCTTAACGATGGTTACTAGGTCGATGTGCTCGATGACCATGGTCACAACGTCCTTGGTTGCGCTCTTCACTAGAACGGTTTCGTCTTTGCCATCGATGGTTAGGTCGATTAGCGCGTTCTTGTGACGCAGTACAAGTGCAACCTCGTGAGCGGGAAGGGTGATGTGACGTGGCTCTGAGCCGTGTCCGTAGATTACTGCTGGGGTGCGGCCTGCTGCACGAGACTTGCGTGCTGCGCCTTTACCAAAGCTGGTGCGGTTTTCCGCAATAAGTTTTGCAACTGAATTCGACATGAATGTTTCCTTTTGAATTGGGGCCCTAGGGACCAGTGGTTTTCTCAACTCGGGTTCGAGGATCGCAACTTTTTAGGTCCGGCCCCGTCGATAACGAATCTTTCGATTCCTCGCCGTTGTCTCCCCTAGTTTAGCGGGGTTTGTATAGGCGTTACAACCGAAGGTTTAGGCGTGACCGGGGAACAGTTGGCTCACCGAATCGTCGTCGAATACCGCACTGATAGCGCGAGCGATTAGCGGAGCCACTGACAGCACGGTTAGCTTCTCGAAACGCTTGTCTTCAGGAATTGGCAGAGTGTCCATCACTACAACCGCATCAACCGAGTCGCCGCTTAGGCGCTCTACGGCTGGGTCTGAGAACACCGCGTGAGTTGAGGCCACGATTACTCGGGCTGCTCCGTTTTTCTTGAGTGCCGCTGCGGCAGCCACAATGGTTCCGGCGGTGTCGATCATGTCATCAACCAAAAGGCAGGTGCGGCCGGTTACATCACCCACGAGTTCGTGAGCGGAAACCTGGTTCGGCACATCTGGGTCACGGCGCTTGTGAATAATGGCAAGCGGCGCTCCCAGTCGGTCGGCCCAGATGTCGGCAACTCGAACGCGTCCGGAGTCTGGCGAGACCACGGTGAGATCTTCGTGACCCCATTTTTCAGCCACAAAATCAGCCAAAGTAGGTAGTGCCCAAAGGTGGTCAACCGGACCGTTGAAAAACCCTTGGATCTGTGGAGTGTGAAGATCAACCGACATGATTCGGTCGGCACCGGCGGCTGCAAAGAGGTCTGCCATTAGTCGGGCCGAGATTGGTTCACGACCCTTGTGTTTTTTGTCTTGGCGGGCGTATGGGAAGAACGGGGCAACCACGGTGATGCGCTTGGCACTGGCACGTTTGAGAGCATCGACCATCAAAAGCTGTTCCATGATCCACTGGTTGATTGGGTAAGGGTGAGATTGAATTACAAAGGCGTCTACCCCACGAACCGATTCTTCGAATCGAACGAAGGTTTCACCATTTGCAAAGTCGTAGGCGGTGGTGGGAACTAGTTCGGTGCCGAGAATCTTGGCCACATCTTGGGCAAGTTCCGGATGAGCTCGTCCGCTTAGAAGGGCGAGTCGTTTCTGACCTTTGATTGTTATCTTGCTCACCGTTGGCTCCCGAGTTTCTTTAGTTTTTGTCTTGTTCGGCGGCCTGGGCTGCCTTGGTTCCTGGTCGGTTCTGAAGAACCCAATCGGCGATGTTTCGCTGAGGGGTAACGTTCATTCCCAAATCTCCTGACGCAACGTCTTTTCGAACCGTGGTTCCAGCAGCCGTATAGGCTCCATCTCCAATAGTAATTGGAGCAACGAAGGTGTTATGAGACCCTGAGCGAACATGTGAACCAATTACGGTTCGATGCTTGTTCACGCCGTCGTAGTTGGCAAAAATAGTGCCGGCTCCGATGTTTGACTCCAAGCCAATTTCGGCATCGCCAACGTAGCTCAGATGTGGAACCTTGCTTCCGGCTCCGATCTTGGCGTTCTTCGTCTCGACGAAGGTGCCGATCTTTCCATCGTTTCCAAGTTCGGTTCCCGCACGAAGGTAGGCGAATGGGCCAACGGATGCGCCGTCGCCAATTTTGGAACCGGTGACGTGAGCCTTCACCACTGTTGCATTTTTACCAACCTGAGTGTCGGTCATCTGAACTTCAGGGCCAATTGTTGAGCCAGATCCGATTGAAGTGAACCCGCGAAGAATCGTGCCAGGCAGAATCGTCACGTCTTCTCCGAGTGAAACCGTGATGTCTAACCAGGTGCTGGCTGGGTCGAGAATGGTGACTCCCGCTCGCTGCCAAGCGGCACACAGACGACGGTTGAGTTCTGCTGTTACTTCACTCAACTGAACTCGATCGTTGATGCCTGCCACTAACCAGTTGTCGGTGATAGTCAGTGCCTGCACTTTTCTACCCTCGGCAACAAGCGCGGCCACAACATCGGTCAGGTATTTCTCGTGTTGAGCGTTTTCCATTCCAATTGCGGCAAGTTTTTCGCGCAGTGAGGTTGCTTCGAAAACGTAGACCCCGGAGTTAACTTCGGTGATTTGCTGCTGATCTTCAGAGGCATCACGATGTTCGATGATTGCCGAGAAATCGCCCCGGGCGTTTCGAATGATTCGACCGAGACCGGTTGGGTCCTCGGCAATTGATGAAAGAACAGTGGCGTGGAAACCGCCGGCGGTGTGAGCTTCAACCATGACCTGCAAAGTTGCTACATCTAACAGCGGAACGTCACCGCTGGTAACCACGACGGTGCCATCGAAATCCGCGTCAAGAACGGATAACCCGCATTCAACCGCACGGCCGGTGCCAGGCACTTCGTCTTGGTCGGCGATTTTGGCGGTGGGGTAGAAAGTGTTGATGTAATCAACGATGAGTTCGCGTTCGTGTCGAACCACAGGAATAACGTGATCTGCGCCCAGTGCGGTGGCTGTCGAAAGTGCGTGGCCAAGAAGCGGAAGACCAGCCAGCTCGTGCATAACCTTAGGAGTCTGTGAGCGCATGCGAGTGCCCGAACCTGCCGCCAGCACGATGACCGCGAACTTGTTACTCATACACCCTCCTTACGCTCCGCCCATAGGATTCGAACCTATACCGAACGCCTCCAAAGAGCGCCGTGCTGCCATTACACTAGAGCGGACCGCGACCCCAAAAGGGTTGCACCTATAGTTTGCCAGAAACTAGCCCAGCGCTTCGGATGTTTCTAACCACTCGGCCTCTAAATCGTCTCGTTTTTTGTTCAAATCGTTTTGAAGGGCCATCAACTTCGCCAAACCGTCGAAGTCTCCCTGATCATGCTCGGCCATCTGAGCGTGAACCGTGGCTTCATCTCTGGAGAGTTTTTCCAGCGCTCGTTCAATGCGGGCGAGATTCTTTTCGGCATCGCGCAGGGCGGCCCCACTCAAGCCGGTCGAGACCGGAACCGCTGCCTTCACTTCAACCTTGGTGCCTAGGCTGGCGGCTCGGAGTTTCAAATACTGCTCGATACCTCCGGTTAGATGCCGAAGGCTTCCATCTCCCAGCAAGGCATACTGCTGGTCGGTTACGCGCTCTAGGAGATAGCGGTCGTGGCTCACAACGATGAGCGTGCCCGGCCAGCTGTCGAGAAGGTGTTCCATGGCGGTGAGAATGTCGGTATCAAGATCGTTCGTCGGTTCGTCGAGGATCAATACGTTTGGTTCACCAAACAGTAGGCGCAAGAACTGCAAACGACGACGTTGGCCGCCGGAGAGTTCACCGATTGGAGTTTGAAGTTGAGCCTTGGTGAACCCGAGTTGCTCCACCAGCGAAGTGGTGGAAACCTCTTGCTTGTCGACCACAAAATAGGACTTCTCACGAGCAATCAACTCGAAGATGCGCTCGTGGGCAAATTCTTCAAGCTCCGCAACGTCCTGAGTAAGAACAGCAACTTGCACGGTCTTTCCGCGCTTCACCCTGCCGGCGGTTGGCTTCAACTCTCCGGTGAGCAATTTGAGCAAGGTAGTTTTACCAGCGCCATTTACTCCAACCAAACCAAATCGGTCGCCTGGGCCAAGGCGCCAAGTTACGTTGTGCAAGAGGCTGCGTCCGGCCACTTCGTAACTCAAATCCTCGGCGTCGAGAACGTCTTTACCCAATCGAGTGGTGGCGAGCTTGCTCAGTGCCACGGAGTCGCGTGGGTTGGGCTCATTCGAAATCAATTCAGCGGCTGCGTCCATGCGGAATTTAGGCTTTGAAGTTCTGGCCGGTGCACCGCGGCGAAGCCAGGCAAGTTCTTTTCGAAGCAGATTCTGGCGGCGAGATTCTGACGCGGCTGCGCTTCTGTCGCGCTCTACGCGCTGCAGGATGTAGGCCGCGTATCCACCTTCAAAAGGCTCGATGATTCCGTCGTGCACTTCCCAGGTGTAATTGCAAACTGCGTCAAGGAACCAGCGATCGTGGGTGACTACCAGAAGACCGCCCTGGTTAGCCGGCCAGCGGCGGTTTAGGTGATCAGCTAGCCAAGCCACACCTTCCACATCTAGGTGGTTGGTTGGCTCGTCTAGCATCACGACGTCCCAGTCTTGAACCAGAAGGGCAGCAAGTGCCACACGGCGACGTTGACCACCGGAGAGTTCGTCGATGGTTTTCGACCAATCCAGATCGCCGAGCAGCCCCGCCAAAACATCGCGAACCTTAGGGTCGCCAGCCCATTCGTATTCAGGGCGATCTCCAACCACGGCCTGGCCGATTGTTGTTACACCATCGAAAGAGTCGACTTGAGTTAGCATTCCTACCTTGAGTGACCCACGGTAGGTAACCCGACCAGAATCGGGTTGCAAGGTCTTTGCCAGAAGTTTCAGAAGAGTCGACTTGCCATCACCGTTTCGGCCAACCACGCCGATGCGGTCGCCCTCATTGAGCCCAACTGTCACGTTGTCGAACACGGTTTTGGTTGGGAACTCGAGACTTATGGTCTCGGCTCCGAGAAGGTGTGCCACTAGTCTTCCAACCTGGCCCCGGCCGAGGGACCCGTGGTTACAACTGCTGCACCATCGAAGACGCTGGCGATTTCTCTGGCTTTCGCCTCGTTTTCAGCGATTGCGAAAATGGTTGGACCCGAACCGCTAACCAAAGCGGTCAAGGCTCCCGCGTTGAGAGCTCGGTCGATGGTTTCTTGTAATTCTGGTTTTAGTGAAAGCGCTGCTCGCTGCAAATCATTGTGAGCCAAGTGGGCGATGGCGACGACGTCGCCGGTGGCCAGAGCCTCAATCAGGGCGCTTGGAATCGGTGGGGCGAATTCAGGAAGTAAAGCGTCCTTTTCACGCAACTCATCGAGACGCCGATACACCTCGGGTGTAGACAGGCCGCCAGCGTTCGTGATTAGAACCACGTGCAGCTGCGTTTCCATGGCTAACGGGGTGAGTTTTTCCCCAACGCCAACACCGAGTGCAACTCCGCCCAGGGTAGCAAACGGAACATCGGCGCCAAGAGTCACCGAATCAATTTCTGCTATGTGGCCCACCAACGCCTTAGTTGCCAGCAAGGCGGCCGCAGCGTCGGCCGAACCTCCGCCCATGCCACCTGCCACAGGAACCTGCTTGTTTATTGAAAAGCTGAGGGATTGGTCGGTTACCAGTTTCGCCGCGGCCACAACCAGGTTTTTCTCATTGACTGGAACTCCATCAAGCTGTTCCGCAGAGAGCGAGCCGGAGACGCTGATGCTTAGGTGCTCGGCTGGCATCACTGAGACTGTCTCTCGCAAGTCAAGGGCCAAATAAACACTGCAAACCTCGTGGTAGCCATTGGCCAACTTTGGGCCAACCGCGAAATAGAGGTTGATTTTCCCTGGTGCACTGGCGGTAATCACAGCGATACCCGCTTTATTAGCGATTTGAACCAGGCGTTCCAAATCTTCCGGTATTCCTTGCGATCGTCGATGCTCTTGATGAGGTCGTGGAGCAAAACAACTTCGCAGCCTTCTGCCTTAGGGGTAATCGAAAACTCGGGACGTGAGAAATCTGGCAGGCCAACGACAATTTTGCTGTGAGGTTTGCTCTTCAACACCCTAGGTTCCAAGATTTCCGGCCACTGTGCCACGTCGCCTAACATCGAGAAGATTCGTGCCGCTTCGGCTGGAAACTCAACCGCAATCTCTAGCGAAATGATGTCGCTGTTGCGTCCGGTGCTCACTGAACTGCCCTCGCAATTTTCATGAAGTCGTTGACATCTAGTTGCTCGCCCCTCAGTTGCGGGCTGATTCCGGCTTTGGTTAGGAGCACCTCGGCCTCGGCTGCCGATCCGGCAAACTCAGCTAACGCCTGTCGCAGAGTTTTTCGTCGCTGTGCGAAAGCGGCATCGATGATTGCGAAAGTCTTGAGGCGCAGATGTTCAGAGCCGAGCGGCTCGGCGCGCTTCGCAAAGTACACCAGTGAAGAATCAACGTTCGGAATCGGCCAAAAAATACTTCGGCTCACATTGCCAGCCAGGTTGGCGTCGGCCCACCAAGCCAACTTGGCACTCGGACCCCCATAAACCTTGCTTCCCTTTGGAGCGGCTAAGCGATGAGCGACCTCGGATTGAACCAAGACCAAACCGTGACGCAGCGATGGGAAAGTTTCGATGAAGTGTAATAGCACCGGAACCGAGATGTTGTAGGGCAGGTTGGCAACCAGAGCGGTTGGCGCGGCCGGCAGCTCGGTTACCTTCATGGCATCCTGAGTGACCAGCGAGAACTTTCTACCCGCAGCGCGCTTAGCAACCGTCTGTTCGATTGCAGCAGCCATCTTTGAATCAATTTCAACCGAGATGACATGCTCAACTGCTTCAAGTAAACCGAGCGTGAGTGAACCGAGCCCCGGCCCGATTTCTACAACGGTTTCATTGGCTTCGAGTTTGGCTGATGACACAATCTTTCGAATTGTGTTCGGGTCGGTAACAAAGTTCTGACCTAGCTTTTTAGTTGGCACCACACCGAGTGAATCTGCCAAAGCGCGAACGTCAGTGCCACCGAGAAGTTCCACCATTAGTTCCACGTCCCGTAAACGTTTTCGGTGTTCGAAGCTAACTGGGCTGCCAAATTATTGGCATCCACGCCTCTTACCTCGGCCATTTTGCGCACTGTGATCGGCACTAGGTAACTTGCGTTCGGACGACCACGGAAAGGTTCTGGGGTAAGAAAAGGCGCATCGGTTTCTACCAGTAGCAATTCCTTCGGTGCCATAGCCAAAGAATTTCGAAGGTGTTCGTTTCGCTTGATGGTGATGTTGCCCGCGAAAGACATGAACCATCCGTTGTCGATACAAATTTGTGCCAGGTCAACATCTCCGGAGTAGCAGTGGAACACAACTTTTTCCGGAGCCCCAACGCGCTTGAGAGTTGCAACAACCTCATCGTGGGCATCGCGATCGTGAATCATGAGCGCGATGTCGTTTTCCTTGGCGATTCGAATGTGCTCTTCAAACGAGTGCCGCTGAAGAGCAAGAGATTCTTCGCCTTCGGTTCTAAAGAAGTCCAAACCGGTTTCGCCGATAGCTCGCACTCGTGGCTGGGTTGCTAGGTCGGCTATTTCAGCGATGGCTTCATCAAGTTTGGCAAGCGTTCCGTAATCGGGTGCTTCGTTTGGGTGAAGGGCAACCGCGGCTAAGACTTGAGGTTCAGTCGCTGCCAACTCGGCCGACCACTTACTTGTGGCGAGGGTGACTCCAACCTGAACAACGCCTTTGATGCCGACCGAGGCGGCCTTGTCGAGTTGCTCACGAGTGCTCAGCGCTTCGTCACCGTAAGCGATGTCTAGATGCGTGTGATTGTCGTAGGTGGCAACCTCAAGCGCTTCGGGTAGTGGCGGGTAGCTCACTACTTACCTTCGGCTTCGGTTTCAATTCTCGGGAACAAAGGCTCAAGCTCAGATATCTTGGTGCCGGCCGTCAGTCCACCCCAGGTTCGAGCCGATTCGATGGTGGCTTCATCTAGGTGGCCCAGAGAGCCTCCGGTTACCGCAGCCCAAAGTTTTCCAGTGGCCTTCGGGATCACCGGAGCAAGCAGTATCGAAAGGGTGCGAAGACCTTCGGAGCAAACGTAGAGAACGGTTCCTAGTCGAGCGCGGTTCTCTTCGGTTTTCGCCAAAACCCAAGGTTCCTGCACCGTGATGTAGTTATTCAGTTCATCAACGAGGGTCCAAACACTGTTGATTGCGTCTTGGATGGCAACTCGCTCAATCGCGTCGTCGGCGTCGTTGGTCGCCTTGCGAGCGATTTCGATGATTGCGAAATCTGCGTCGGTGTAGTCACTCGGCTCTGGAATGGCTCCGTCGAAGTAGCGACCAACCATGGCCAAAACACGAGAAGCGAGGTTACCGAAACCGTTTGCTAGTTCCGACTGGTATCTAGCCGAGAGGTCTTCCCAGGAGAACGAACCGTCTTGGCCAAAAGCAATTGCCTTCATGAAGTAGTAGCGGAAAGCGTCGGAGCCAAAGGTGTCGGTGATCTGCTCAGGCGCGATGCCGGTGAGCTTAGACTTCGACATTTTTTCGCCACCAACCAAAAGCCAACCGTGACCGAACACCTGTTTTGGAGTTGGCAGACCGGCAGCCATCAGCATGGCCGGCCAAATCACCGCGTGAAAGCGAAGGATGTCCTTACCAACAACCTGAAGGCTGGCTGGCCATAGCGATTGGAACTTGGCATCGTCTTCGCCGTAGCCGATGGCGGTGATGTAGTTCAGAAGTGCGTCGAACCACACGTAGGTGATGTGACTGTCGTCCCAGGGAATGTCGATACCCCAGTCGAACTTCTCCTTAGAGCGAGAAATCGATAGGTCATCCAAACCGCGACGCACAAACGAAACCACCTCGTTGCGAGCCGAGTCTGGTGAAACGAAGTTTGGCTGCTGTGCGTAAAGATCCAAAAGCGGCTGCTGGAATTCACTGAGTTTGAAGAAGTAGTTGGTTTCCTTCAACTTTTCCACCGGCTTCGAGTGGATGGCGCAAACCGGCTGGCCTTCAAAAGCTCCTTCACCCTCTAAAAGGTCGGCTTCTGTTTTGTACTCTTCACATCCAACGCAGTAGTTTCCCTCGTATGAACCCTGGTAGATGAATCCGGTGTCGTAGAGGTGCTGCAAGAATTTCTGAACATTCTTCTCGTGGCGCGGTTCGGTGGTTCTGATGAAATCTGAGTTGCGAATGTCAATCGTGTCCAAAAGCGGTAGCCAAGCGTCATGCACTAGTTTGTCGGCCCAGTCTTTTGGCTCGGTCTTGTTTGCTGCGGCTGTGCGCAAAATCTTTTCGCCGTGTTCGTCGGTGCCGGTAAGCATGAAGGCTTTCTCTCCGCGCTGCGCGTGCCAACGGGTAACCACATCGGTTGCAACTTCCGTGTAGGCGTGACCGATGTGAGGAGCATCGTTCACATAAAAAATCGGCGTCGTTGAATAAAACGACTTATCCGTGGAGTTAGGCATTCTTCTATCTTAATTGCGCGCGTCGAGGCTTGCTTGATACAGCTCGCTCTTGGATACCACATGCATGCTGGCAACTTGAGCGACCGCCTGCTTCAAACCGACTCCACTGCCGGTTAGTTGTTGAACTTCCGCTACCAAATCAACCGCTTCGGAAGACTCCTCGGAGGCCCCGGCGATAACCAAAACCATCTCGCCCTTATGTTCAACCGAAGCCCACTGCACGAGTTCTTCGAGCGATCCGCGTACGGTCTGTTCAAATTTCTTGGTTAGTTCTCTTGCCACAGCACCCTGACGGCTGGTTCCGAAGATCTCCTGAGCATCGAGCAGGCATTCGTGAATTCGGTGAGGAGCCTCAAAAAAGACCATGGTTCGCCTCTCGGCAACCAATTGGCCGAACAGTCGCTTTCGATCGCCTGTCTTCCGAGGAACAAAGCCTTCAAAGGTAAAGCGATCGGTTGGAAGCCCAGATACCGCGAGCGCAGTGATCACTGCCGATGGGCCCGGAATTGCAATTACTTCCACTCCGGCTGCCACGGCGGCTCGCACCAGCAGAAAGCCGGGGTCACTCACGGTTGGCATCCCGGCATCGCTAACCACCAGCAAGTCTTCTTCGCTGGCCAGCTTCACCAATTGCTCGAGGCGGGAGGTCTCATTTTGTTCGTTCAGGCTGAACATCTTGGCGCTTAGTGAAATGCCAAGCACTTGAGCCAGCTTCAACGTGGTTCTGGTGTCTTCGGCGGCGATAAACCTGGCATTCGTGAGGTGCTCCACAAGCCGTGGGCTGGCGTCAGCAAGATTGCCGATTGGGGTTGCCGCGAGAATGATCACCCTCTATTTTCCCAAATAGCATTGGGTTATGCGCTTAGTTCAATCGTTTCGCCTAATCGGTGATCGATTCGGCATCCTCGTAATTCTTGCGCTAGCGGCAATCACGAGATTGTGGAACCTCGGCTCCCCGAAGACTTTGGTGTTCGACGAAACCTACTACGTGAAAGATGCCCACACGATCTGGATAGCCGGCCACGAACTGGCTTGGCCAAAGAACATCGACAAGGCTTTCAATAACGGCGACGTAAGTGGCTTCCTGCAAACGCCAGAGTTTGTAGTTCACGCACCCCTGGGCAAGTGGATTATTGGCCTCGGCATGCAGCTATTAGGACCTGCGAATCCTTGGGGTTGGCGAATCATGCCCGCTCTTTTTGGAATTGCATCGGTTTGGCTGCTTTATCTGGTTGCCAAAAGACTTCTAAATTCTCACCGCTGGGCTCTGGTGCCGTCGTTCTTGCTAGCCATCGACGGACAGGCGATTGTGGTTTCCCGAACTGCCATCCTGGATGGGCTGGTTACCACGTTCCTGTTGCTGGGCTTCTATTTCCTAATTCGCGCTACCTCGGCATTTAAACCAACGCCATGGCTTTTATTGATGGGCCTAGCTCTGGGTGCCGGCGCCGGAGTGAAGTGGACCGGGTTCATCTTCCTCGGAGTATTTGTGCTCTACTTCGTGGTTGCGTCGAGATGGAACTTCCGCGGGCTTTTCGCAATTCCGGCCGCGGTGGCCGCTTATTTGCTTACCTGGACGGGGTGGTTCGTCTCCGGCGGTTGGGGCTTCAAACCCGACAACGTTTTGGGCAGTTTTTTTGAGTATCACCAGCAGATGTACCACTTTCACTCCACGCTGGCCATGGTTCATCCCTATCAGGCAAATCCATTCACCTGGCTCACCATGTTTCGTCCAACATCTTTCTACTTCGAAATGGTCGGGGGAAACGTCGAGGCAATAAATCCAATCGGTAATCCTATTATTTGGTGGGGTGGCTTGGCGGCATTCGGTTTTCTCTTCGGCTGGTTAGCACAGTACCGCGACAAACTGAGCCTGCTGATTCTCTCGGGTTATGTGGCAGGCTACCTACCTTGGTTGATCTATTCGGAACGCACAGCCTTCCAGTTTTACTCGGCAACCTTCGCACCTTGGATTGTTTTGGCAATAGCGGTTATGGCCTACCGCTACCGCGCAATAAAAATCATCACCTTTGGCTCAGCTGGAGCTTTCCTGGTCTTCATTTTCTTCCTGCCGCTATATCTCGGAATAGAGATTCCCCACTGGTTCTGGGCCTGGCACATGTGGCTCCCGAGCTGGGTTTAGTGAGGGGTAGGCTTTAGGGATTATGCCCAGCTACAGTTCTGTTCTCAGCCGTCCTGGTGTCGCTCGCGTCTTAGGTACTCAACTCGTTGCCCGATTCGCTTTTGGGATGATGAGCCTCGCGATTATTCTTCACGTGCAACAGCTCTATCAGAGCTACACAATTGCGGGTATCGCGCTCGGTGCCGAAACCATTGGCGCGGCCATTTCCGGCCCACTTATTGCCAGACGCCTGAGCCGTTGGGGAACCAGGCGGGTAACGCTAACCGCGGCTTCGGTAAGTTCGGCTGCCATGATATTCGTTGCTTTCTACCGAGGAAGTGAACTGTGGACGATTTTCGCCTGCCTAATAATCGGCCTTACCTCTCCCCCAATCCAGCAGATTGCCCGCTCGGTTTATCCGAGCCTGATCGCCAAAAAGCAAACCTCCTATCTCTTTTCACTTGACGCGACGTTGCAGGAGTTCCTCTGGGTCTTCGGCCCGGTTTTGGCAACCATGATTACCGCTACCTACAACAGCACCAGCGCCATGGTGTTCATGGCAACCGTGCAAATTGTGGGGACCTACCTGTTTTCCAAAAACCCTGAAATCGGTTCGATGAACATTCCAAAATCTCAGCGTCGGCTGGGTGGAATCCTCAAGAAGCCAATCGTTTTTGCAACGGTACTCATCAACCTCTGTCTTGTGGCAACTTTTGGTGGTGCCGAGGTTGGCACCGTGGCAGTTCTCGGAGTTGCCCCTTCCGGCATCGTGATTGCCGCGCTTTCACTCGGTTCCATAATCGGTGGTTTCGCTTTCGGACACCGGGCTAAGACCAAGTGGGCACTCCTGAAATTCTTGAGCGTCGTGGCAGTTGGCTATCTGGCCGTTTTCTTCAATCCAACCGATCTGGTTTGGATCACGATTTGCTGGTTCATCACCGGGATTGGTGTTGCTCCTGCTTTCGCCACAATGGCGTCGATGATTTCGGTTTCTCTGGGAACCTCCGACAGCGCAGAAGCCTTTGGCTGGAACAACACCGGGCAGCTACTGGGTTTCTCGTTCGGAGCAGCCATCGCCGGGATTCTTATCGACAACGTCTCGCCACAGGCCGCCTGGTATGTAACGGGCATTTCGGCTGCCCTAGCTTTGTTATTTGCCCTGGTCACCGTGCGCTTCAATCCATCGCTCGAACACAAGGACGCCTAATGCCCATTTTTGCCGTGACTTATAAATACGTCGACGTAGCCGACCTGGTGAATCAGATAAGACCGGAACATCGAGTTTGGCTTGGTGAACTTCTCGAAAAGGAAATCCTCCTAGTTAGCGGACCGCTGGTTCATCGCGCCGCCTCCCTGCTGGTCTTTCGCTCTGAAACGGCCGATCAACTGGGTCAGTTACTAGACCAAGACCCGCTCGAATTAGCAGGTTTAATTACCGAAAGAACCATCGAGGAATGGAATACAGTCTTCGGTCCTTGGCGTTAGTAGTTCCATGAACCTAACTCTGAACAATGGCAACACCATCGCCCAGCTGGGCTTAGGCGTTTACAAGGTGGAACAGGCAGACGCCGTGAAACTGATGCGCGAAGCAATCGAAGTTGGCTACCGACGCATCGATACCGCGGCACTTTATGGGAACGAAGCTGAGGTTGGGCAGGGCATTCGCGAGTCGGGAATCGACCGCGAAGAAATATTCGTAACCACCAAGATTTGGAACGACCGCCAGGGTTACGACGTGTCTTTAAAGGCAATCGATGAATCGCTTCAAAGGCTCGACCTGGGTTATCTGGACATGCTGCTCATTCACTGGCCAAGCCCAGCACAAGACCTTTACCTCGAAACTTGGAAAGCGTTTGAAAAAGTTTTGC
>JBEGUF010000038.1:0-18108 GCA_041179025.1 Actinomycetota bacterium
CACTGTTCACGTGGCTGGTGGCTTCGATTCTCTAGAGACCGTTGTTTTTGCGGAACACCGCAACAATTGCGTTTGCGTGACCATGCCCCATGGCGTGTTCGGTTTTTAGGAAGGTCACCTGTTCGCCGTGTTTTTTGTCGCGAACCTGCTCGAGCTGTTTCATCCAGTGATCGATTGGCTGCCCGTAGGTTTTTTCAATCGAAGGGAAATAGCTGGCTGGGCCTTTAACTTTTTCGGTCATGCTTTTACCTTCTCAGTGAGTCCTTGCAAAATCAACTGAATTCCAATTCCGAGATTGGGTGACTCAGCGGTAATTAAATTGTCAACCACTCCGAGCGAGTTTGCCTGCATCCGCTGCTGTTCGTGCCAGACCTGTCCCAGTACCAGAAACAAAATCGACTGTGCTGCTGCTCGGGCTAAGTCTCTGTCGCTGATTTCAATGGAGGCCTCAATTGCGGCCAGGGCATTCTCGGCACCTAATCCAAGTGCCAGTGTGCTGGAGACCACTTCGGCCCCATCGCGGAATGCGAGCAGTGCGTCGCGAAGTGCCAGTGCGGTTTGCAGGGTTGTGTCTTGCCAGCTGCTACTCGAGGGCACCGGTTTAGCGAAATTCACGATGGTGTTTGAAACCTCAGCTAGGAGAGTTTGCTTGTTCGCGAAGTGCCAGTAGAGGGCGCTGGGCTGCACATCGAGTGAGGCGGCAAGTTTGCGCATGGTGAGATCGGGTAGGCCAACCTCGTCGAGCAGCTTCATGGCTGCCTGAAGCACATCAGATTTAGAGTGGCGACTTGCGTTCATGGTGAAGTAATACTAACCTGAACACTGTTCAGGAAGGAACTCTCATGAAACTACAGCTGCGCGATTACCCACGAATCGCTATCTTTGTCGGCCTAATCGCAGCGCTTGGCCTATTGCCTGCCGTGAACATTTTGCCTGGAGTTCCGGTAACCGCCCAGACCCTTGGAGTGATGCTCGCCGGAGCCGTGCTCGGTAGCTACCGTGGTACCATAGCCGTCTTTGTTTTTGAGGTCCTAGTGCTAGCCGGCCTGCCACTTTTGGCAGGTGGCCGTGGCGGCGTTGCCGTTTTCGCCGGCCCAACCGCAGGTTACCTAATCGGATGGCTGCTCGGTGCCTGGGTGATCGGATACGTAATTCACGCCCTTCCTAAACTGCCACTGGCCATTAGCTCGTCACTGGCATTCGTGCTTGGCGGAATTGTTGCCGTTTACGTGCCAGGAATCCTATGGTTTGCCTATGTGAACCAGGCTCCGGTTTTGGCTGTTGCTCTAGGTAATGCCCCGTTCCTAGTTGGCGACTCGGTGAAGGTAGCCGTGGCCGTGATCGTGCTTCTGGCAGTGAAAGCCGCCTACCCCAAGGCTCTAACCAAGTAATGCCGAGCGCGATAAAGCTTGAAGGTGTGACTGTCAAATTTGACGGTCACACTGCTTTATCGAATATCTCCCTGGAACTTAAATCGCGTTCCGTCGCAGTCATCGGAGCAAACGGTTCGGGTAAATCAACTTTCGCGCGATTGCTAAACGGTTTAGTGAAGCCAACCTTGGGACAGGTAACCATCGACGGAAACAAACCAGACGTAGCCAAGGCTGGCTTTGTGTTCAGCAACCCTGATCTACAAATTGTGATGCCAACCGTCTACGAAGACGTGGCCTTTTCACTTACCAATCAGACGCTCAGCAACCACGAAGTGCGCTCGCGGGTTGAGGCGGCTCTAGGCGCAGTTGGGCTTCTGGAATTACAAGAGTCCAACTGCCACTCTCTCTCGAGCGGGCAGAAGCAACTCTTGGCGATTGCCACGGCAATGGTTCGGGAGCCTATGCTCTTGATTGCCGATGAGCCAACCACCTTGCTCGATTTACCAAACACCAAACTAATCACCGAGGTGCTGCACCGGATACAGGTTGAGCAACTGGTTCTAATCACGCATGATCTAGACCTGGCCTCCACCTGCGATGAAGCGGTGTGGTTTGAAAATGGTTTGGTTCGAAAAATCGGTAAACCCAAATCCGTGATCGCCGAATACGTGAGGTCGTTCGATTGATTAGCCTCTACCGACCGGGCTTCACAATCGTTCACCGAGTGCCGGCCGGTTGGAAACTGCTCGCTCTGGCGGTTGGCGTTACTCTGTTTTCCATCTACGGCAAAACCCTGGTTGGCAGCGCGGTCGCCCTCGTGGGCACAGTTGCAACCTATCTTCTGGCTGGAATAGGTTTTCGTGAATTCGGCAAACAGCTCTGGCAGCTGAAGGTTTTGCTGGCCATAGTTTTGATCCCGCAACTGATTTTCAACGGATACGAAACCGGCAGTTACAACACCGTGACGCTTATCTCCGGGGTCCTTTTGGCGGCACTGGTTTCACTAACCACGAAGACTTCAGAAATCGTTGAACTAATCAAACGAGTTACCAGATCACAGAGTTTTGCGCTACTGATCGCGCTCAGCATTAACTCGATTGCCCTGGTAGTCGGCTTTTCCAAGAACATCACCGAAGCCGGTTTGGCACGTGGGGTGAAGCCGAATCCGATTCGTCAGATCGTGACCCTTTTCGTGGTTTCGCTCCGCTACGCCGACGACTACGCCGAAGCGCTAGCCGCTCGCGGAGTGGTGGTTTAGGAAACCTTTTTGGTGACCGGGCTAACCAGTGCCGAAATCAACATCAGGGCCAGCGGAACACCGAAGGCCGCGTAGATACTGAACACCTGACCGATGGTTCCGATGACCGGACCCACCAAGATGCTCGAAATGTAAACCACGGTGATGATCATGTTGATTCTGGCGGCCGATTTAGCAGGGTCGTCGCTCATGGAATTCACCGACATTGGGAAACCTAGGGCCAAGCCCATGCCCCACAGCGCAATACCGAGATAAGGCGCCTGGAAGGTTGAGTCGAAAACAAAGACGCTGATTCCAGCTGCGGTGAGAATTGCCGAAAGTAGGATGCTCTGAAAGCGTCCTAGTTTGTCGACGACGAACCCACCGAAGGCGCGGGTGACCGTGATGGCAACCCAGAACCAGCCGAACGCCGCTGCCGCTTCCGCGCCCGAGAAACCGGAGTTGGTTAGGGCGATTGGTAGCCAGGTGCCGGCTGAAATTTCAGCCATGATGAACGAGAAGCCGATGAGAGCAATCAGCAGGGTACGTTTTTCAGACCAAACTTTGCGGGCGAGTTTCGAGGTTTCCGCTTTCTCAGAAACTGAGACGGTTTTGCGCTCATGCTTGGGGAATACGAAACCAGCCCAGATCGAGCCGGCGGCAACAATCAGCGCCACCACCAAATAGTTGAACTCGATGCCGATGTTGTTGGCGATTAGAGAGCCCGAAAACGCAGCCGCCAGCATCATGCCAACGCCGAACGCCGCGTGAATTGCCGGGAATAGGCTTCGCTTGGCACGGCTGTCAACTTCGGTGCCCTGGATGTTTCCGGTGAAGTCGGCGATGGCCATCGGGAGACCCATGCCCAAAAGGCAGATCGCTGAAACCCAGACGTTGCCTGCCGAAACGGCGACACCCAGACCGAAGAGTGAAAGTGCTCCGAGTGAGAAGCCAACGATGGTGAGTTTTCCTGCGCCGAAGCGATTCATGAGCGCATTCGCGAAGAAGATGCCGAGTAGACCACCGGCTGGGAAAACCATGACGAGCAGGCCCATCTCGGCGGTGTTGAGATTCAGCGCATCCTGAACTTCGGGGCTTCTGCTCTGCCAGGTGGAGAACAGTAGAGCCCTGGTGAAGAAGACCATGGCGGCGGCGGCGAACCAGACGCCGAGTCGAGGGTTTTTACTCATTTGTTTAGGCTAACAAGTGGAATGTGGAAAACTTCTCGTATGAGTGCAAATTCCACCACCCTGAACCTGCTTTGGCCAAAATCCAGCGACTTTGAAGTTGTGGCCGAACTCATTCGCGACGGTCTGGTGGAATCTCGTCACTGGGGAATCGCTGCCCTAGTTGGCCCGGACGGGAAAGTTGTCGACGAACTGGGTAAGTCAAAAAGACTCATCTATCCACGAAGCGCTGTCAAGCCGTTACAGGCAGTGGCCGCTCGCCGAGTTGGTCTAAAGCTTTCCGGTGCTCAATTGGCCATTTCGGCAGGAAGCCATCAGGGAACCGAGGCTCACGCCAAGTTGGTAACGGGAATCCTGGCCGACGCCGGTTTCACACCAGACGATCTGCAGTGTCCAGTGGCCTGGCCGGCAAGCGCCGAGTCGGTTCTAGAAGCTGGAACGCAGAAACGTGTGTACTTCAACTGTTCCGGTAAGCACGCATCGTTTCTAGCGGCGAGCAAGGCCGCCGGTTACTCAACCGCAGATTATCTGAGTGCGGAACACCCGCTACAGAAAGTGATCGTTGAAGTTCTCGAAGAGTATTCGAGTGAGAAAGTTTTGTTCTCAACCGTCGATGGTTGCGGGGCTCCGCTGCACACAATCACTGTTCAGGGCTTGGCCAGGGCGATTGGCAAATTCTCGGCCGAAGACGCCGAAATTGCAACGGCTATGCTTACCAACGCTTGGGCGGTCGCTGGCGCAACCTCGGCCGACACCATCATCATGGAAGCCGGTTTCGTGGCGAAGTTGGGCGCGGAAGGCGTTTTCGTCATCGGCACCAAATCGGGCTACGGGGTTGCGGTGAAGATTGCCGATGGATCACTTCGAGCAGCCCCACTGGTGGCTCTGGGTCTTCTGAAAAAGCACGGTCTAATGGAATCGAAACTCTACGAAGAGCTATTCGAAAAGATTTCACAAAAGGTAACCGGCGGGCACAAGGTAACCGGTCGTCTGGAACTAACCCACTAGGACGACCTATCTATAACTCACCGAAATCAGACCGCCTAGGAATCGTCCTAGCCTTTATCAGCGCCATCCTGTTTGGCTTGAACGCTTCGACAACAAACGTGGTGGTGGATTCCGGAATACCGGCAGACCAGTTGGTGCTGATTAGATCTGGTGTGTCTGCCCTGCTCGCGGGCGCGGTGTTGGTGTTCACCAATCCAAGGGCTTTCAAAATCACTTGGCGAGAAGTTCCTCTGCTACTGGCCTTCGGCGTTTTCGGCCTGGCCCTCATGCAGTGGGCCTACTCAAACGCCGTTTCGATTTTGCCGGTTGGTATTGCACTGCTCTTCGAATACACGGCCATCATTATCGTGCCGATTGCGGCACGAATCGTTTTCAAAGAGAAAACCACTAAAACATTTTGGTATGGGGTCGCCCTAGTTCTTGGCGGGCTTTTGGTGGTCAGTCAGATATGGGCGGGCGGGCTTGACCCGGTTGGTGTTGGCTATGCACTTCTGGCCGCGGTGTTGTTGGCGTTCTACTTCCTAATGGGCCAGCACGCTGGTCTCACTCGAGACCCGCTCTCAACCATGTTTTACACCATGCTGATCGCCACAATTTTTTGGGGCATACTCAGCGGCGGTCAGGCCAGCACCATTGATGTCTTTCAAGTTGTGAACCTCACCGGCAACCTCTCGACTTGGAACGTGCCGGTGTGGGTTCCGCTAGCGTGGCTCACGGTTATGGGCACTTTCGCCCCGATGGCGATGGGGTTCATGGCCTTGAAACTCACCACCGCTTCAAAAGTTAGCGTTACCCAAACCGCCGAACCGGTTTTCGCTTTTATCTTCGGGTGGCTGTGGCTGGGCCAATCGATGAACCTTTTGCAAACTCTCGGCGGAGCTCTTGTAATCGCAGGTATTATTTTCGCCCAACGCTCCAAAGTAGGTAATTTGTAAAAGGCGTGTGAGAATAGAACTCGAATGGAGTGATTCAAATTTGTCCAGCGAAGAACGAAACTAAACACGATCCAGCCGGTTGGCGCAATGTCCCAGAGACGAGCCGACCACTAAACCCAGAGCGAGTTGCAGAACTCTTGGCTCAGGAGTGGGAAACCTTCACGAAGGCAACTCCCAAGTCCGGGGTGCACAATAAGGAATCTTCGAAAGTACTGCCCATGGGCGTTACTTCCAGTTTCCAGCACTGGGACCCCTACCCAATTTCAGTAGTGTCCGCCAAAGGCGCCTATGTAACCGACGTTGACGGGCGAGAACTTCTCGACCTCTCTATGGGTTTCGGCGCAATGTTGGTCGGTCACCTGAACCCACACGTCGTAGCCCGCGTAAAAGATGCTCTCGACAACGTCGGAACCCTGTTTGTGACTCCGTCGCCAACAGCAACCGTTGCTGCCGAAGCTTTCCAGAAGCGTTTCGGTCTAGACATGCTGCGTTTCACCAACTCGGGAACCGAGTCGTTGATGTATGCCGTTCGCACAGCACGTGCTTACAACGGCAAGCGCGGCATCGTAAAGATCGAGGGTGGCTATCACGGAGGTTACGACCCACTACAGGTTTCTGTGAAGCCACCGCTATCAGCGATTGGTAACCCGGAGAAGCCAACCCCACACGTGCCACCAGAGGTGACCGCAGGTGAGGTTTACGTGGTTCCTTACAACAACCTTCCTTACCTGGAAAAAATCTTCAAGAAGAAACACAAGAAAATCTCTTGCTTCGTGCTCGAGCCGGTCCTTGAAAACTTGTCGATCATTTTGCCAGACGAGGGCTACCTTCAGGGCGTTCGCGACCTTTGCGACAAGTACGACATCGTGCTGATTTTCGATGAGGTAAAGACCGGCCTAACCGCCGGCGCTCGCGGAGCAGCAGGTCGTCTTGGCGTAAAGCCAGACCTAATCACCATGGCTAAGAGCATCGGTGGAGGTCTGCCAGTGGCAGCCTTCGGCGGTAAGCAGAAGTACATGGACGCAGTGGTCGACGGCCGCATGGCTCACTACGGAACCTACAACGGTAACCCGCTAGTGATGGCTGCGGTTATGGCTGTAGACGAGATTTGCACCGACGAGGCCATGGCCAAGGCGGAAGAGATCAACGACTACGCGCTACGCAAGATGGACGAAATCATTGCCGAGTATGAGCTTCCTGCTCATACCATCGGCTTTGGTATCAAGGGTGCGATCATCTGGTCAGACAAGCCAGTGCGCAACTATCGCGACTACAAAGCAACCGACTTCCAAATCGCTGAACTCAGCTGGCTCTGGGGTGTGAACCGTGGCGTTCTAACCCCTCCGGGTCTAGACGAGCAGTGGCTGGTTTCGCTAGCTCACACCGAAGAAGACATGGACAAGCTAGTGGAAGACTTCCGCTTGCTAGCCGAGGCTCTTCGCGCCTAATCAACCAAAAGAAAACCGCCAGACCAATAGGTTCTGGCGGTTTTCTTTGATTATTGACTTTTACTTTGCTTTCTAATGCCAAGGATTAGGAGCACAAGCCCCAGAAGCACAGCCAAAGGCCCCAGAGTTAGCAGAGCCCATCCGTTAGACATGAAGGCAAATGAAAGTAACGTAACTGGAATCAGGACCGAATTCAGCATCATTGCGCAGCCACCTTTCGATGCTTCTCCAATCTTGCTGGCGTAAAGCGCCTGAAGCGCAATCATGCTAATTCCTAAGGCGATCAACCCGATATTTATAAAGCCCTTACCGCAGGCATCCATGCAAAAGTTCCACATCGGCATAGCACCGAAGGCGACAATCGCCAATCCAAAAATGTATGTGACTAGACCCTTAGGTTTTCTAAATTTCTTCTCACTCATAATTCCCCCTTGAGGGAAATGATAAACCTAGTTTCCGGTTAGTTCGGAAACGTTTCCAAGAATTTCGTCGAACTCCTCGGCTGTTAGATAACCGAGATCCATGGCAGCCTGGCGAACTGTGAGGTTGCCCTCGGATGCGTGCTTGGCGATGGCGGTGGCCTTCTCGTAACCGATGGTTGGGCCGAGAGCGGTTACCAAACCGATTGAGTTCTCCACGGTTGAACGTAGGTAGTCAACGTTTGCGGTGATGCCATCAACGCAGAGGTCGGCGAAGACTCGGCAACCACGCTTTAGGTAGGCAATCGACATGTTGAGGGAGCGAGACATGATTGGCTCGAAGGCGTTCAATTGAAGCTGCCCAGCTTCCGATGCCATAGTCACGGTTAGGTCGTTTCCGATTACGGTGAAGGCGATCTGGTTGATTACCTCGGGGATAACCGGGTTTACCTTGCCGGGCATAATCGATGAACCGGCTTGACGGGCTGGAAGGTTGATTTCACCAAAACCAGCGCGCGGGCCAGAAGACAACAGGCGCAAATCGTTGGCAATCTTCGACTGCTTCGACGCGATGCGCTTTAGAAGACCGGATGCGGTGATAAACACACCGGTGTCTTGGGTTGCCTCGATTAGGTTGGCAGCCACGGTGAAAGGGTGGCCGGTAACTTCAGACAGGTGCTTGGCAACCACTTCTGGGTAGCCGTCTGGGGTGTTGATGCCGGTACCTATGGCAGTTCCACCGAGGTTGATTTCGCTGATGAGCGGGAGGATGCTCTTGATGCGCTCAATGTCTTCACGAATCATGATTCCGTAGGTTGAGAACTCTTGGCCGAGAGTCATCGGAACGGCGTCTTGAAGCTGGGTGCGACCCATCTTGATTACGTCGCGGAATTCGTGGGCCTTGCGCTCAAATGCCTCGCAGAGATAAACCATCTCCTTCATGAGGTCTTTGAAGTCGATAACCAGGGCAACCTTGATTGCCGTTGGATAGACGTCGTTGGTAGATTGCGAGGCGTTCACGTGATTGAGCGGATGTAGCTCGTCGTAGTTTCCTTTATCGAAACCCAACCTCTCGAGAGCCCGGTTGGCGATAACCTCATTCGCATTCATGTTGGTGGAAGTTCCGGCCCCGCCCTGAATAGCATCGACCACAAACTGATCGTTGAGGGTGCCAGCGATGACGTCGTTGCAGGCTTCGTCGATGGCGTTGAAGATTCGCTCGTCGAGTTCGCCGAGCTCAAAATTAGCTCTGGCTGCTGCTTGCTTCACCTGCCCGAGGGCAACCACCTGAGACGGGTAGTGGCCGATTGGAACCAGAGAAATGGGGAAATTATTTATTGCTCTGAGGGTGTGAATACCCCAGTAAGCATCTGCGGGAACTTCAAGTTCACCAAGCAGATCATGTTCAATGCGCCTTTGCATTCTCAAATCCTTCGATCTTGATTTGAGTCTACGTCAACATGTTTTTGCGTGTGTATTTTTTCGTTTTAAGGTCTGATTGGCCTTCCGTTAACCTTCTGTTAACTAGGTTACGATTCACTATAGGGGATGGCATTTGCTGTCAATTGCCTTTGGAAGGAACAAAGTGAAAAACTCAAAGCTTGTAGGCCTAATCGCCGGCGCAGCAGCACTCGCAATCGCTCTAACTGGCTGTGGGGGCCAAGGCGCCACCAATGGAACGGGTCTCAACGGTGCAGTAGTGGCAGATGGTTCCTCGACGGTAGCCCCTCTAACCGAGGCAGCGGCCGACCTGTTCCGCGATGTTGAACCAGGTGTGAATGTAACCGTAGCAACTTCCGGAACCGGTGGCGGTTTCGAAAAGTTTTGCGCAGGCGAAACTGACATTTCAAATGCCTCCCGTCCGATCAAAGAAGAAGAAGCTGCCGCCTGTGCCGCTAACGGAATTGAGTTCACTGAACTCATCGTTGCCAACGACGGTCTCGCCGTGGTGGTTCCAGCCGCAAACGATTTCGTAACCTGCTTGACTGTTGACCAGCTAGGCAAAATCTGGGGTCCAGCATCCGAAGGCAAAATCAATTCCTGGAATCAGATCGACCCATCATTCCCAAACACCAAACTGGCCTTGTTTGGCCCAGGTACCGACTCGGGTACCTTTGACTACTTCACCAAGGAAATCAATGGAGAAGAAGGCGCCATCCGCACCGACTACAGCCCATCGGAAGATGACAACGTTCTAGTTCAGGGCATCTCTGGCGCAGAAGGTGGCCTTGGCTTCTTTGGCCTGTCATATGTAACCGAGAACGCCGACAAGGTTCGTGCAGTTGATGTAGATGGTGGCAAGGGTTGTGTTGCAGCATCAGAAGCCAGTGTTCAGGATGGAACTTACACCCCACTTGGACGCCCGCTATTTGTTTATGTCAACAACGCGTCTTACTCGGAAAAACCACAGGTAAAGTCATTCCTAGACTTCTACATCGAGAAGCAGTCTGAGATCGCAGAATTGGCAATCTTTATCGGCCTAACTGCCGAGCAGGTTGCTGTCGCTAAGAAAGAACTAGAGTCTCTAGGCTAATAATCAATCTTCTAAAAAAGTAAAGGAGAGAGTGCACTTCATGAGCACACTCACCACCCAGGGCGGCCCGGCTAAGTCGGGTCGCCCATCAGGGCTTTCTCAGCAATCGCCTCGCTATGGTGAAAAAGCTGTTTACCTGATTCTCAGAATCTCAGCCTGGCTGACAGTTCTAATTACCGCTGCAATTTTGGTGGCCTTCGCGATTCCTTCCATTGAATTTTTCCAACAGGTACCAGTTCTAGATTTCCTTTTCGGAGATCGCTGGGCGCCACGCTTCGCCAACTCAAGCTTCGGTGTTTTACCTTTGGTAACGGCCACAGCTTGGACCACGGTTATCGCTCTTTCGGTGGCAGTGCCATTTGGGTTGGGTGCTGCTATCTTCCTATCCGAGTACGCGCACCCCAGGCTCCGAAAAGTTCTAAAGCCAGTTCTTGAAATCTTGGCCGGAATTCCGACAGTCGTCTACGGTTACTTCGCGCTAACTTTTGTGCAGACCACAGTTTTCCGTGAATGGTTGAAACTGCCGACTGAAGCATTCAGCGTTTTAGCCGCGGGAATTGTGATGGGTGTGATGATCATTCCTACTATTGCTTCGATCTCTGAGGATGCTATGAGCTCGGTGCCGCAGGCCATGCGTCAAGGTTCGGCCGCTCTTGGTGCAAACCGTATGCAAACCACTCTTCGCGTGGTTTTCCCCGCAGCTCTCTCTGGAATTATCGCGGCAGTTGTGCTGGGTATTTCTCGCGCAGTCGGAGAAACGATGATTGTTGCCATCGCAGCGGGTCAACAGGCCCGTATTGTTGGTAACCCGCTTGAACAGGGCCAGACCATGACCGGTTTCATTGCCAACGCTGCTCTAGGGGATAGCCGCGTTGGATCCCTTGAGTACGACACTCTTTACGCCGTGGGTCTATTGCTATTCATTCTTACTCTGATCATCAACTGGATTTCGATTGCCTTTGTGCGCAGATTCCGTGAGGTTTACTAATGAAGCCCTTCACTTCGATTGGAAAAATCGCTGCTCAAGGCTCAGTGCGTGGTCGAGCTAAGGGGGGCGAGTACAGCCCGAAGAGCATCGCCTTCCTGCTAATTCTTTGGGCAAGCTTGGCACTCGCATTCGCATTCCTAATCACTTTGATCGTGACCACTTTCATCGAAGGTTCGCCGAGGCTGAACTCCATGTTGCTCACCGAATTCCCTGCATCACGGCCAACCCAAGCCGGCGCAAGACCGGCAATTCTCGGTTCCATGATGGTTATCGCCTTTACGGCACTATTCACCCTTCCGCTTGGAATCGCTGCGGGTATTCATCTCGAAGCATTTTCCGATCGCAAGAAGTGGTGGAACCGAGTAATCGAGCTAAACGTTCAGAACCTCGCGGCCGTTCCTTCAATTGTTTACGGGCTACTCACCCTTGGCGCTCTTTCGGCGCTTGGAGTGAAAGACAAAAACATTGTGGCCGCTGGAGCGATGGCCTTGAGCCTTTTGATTTTGCCGGTGATCATCATCGTCACTCGCGAGTCGATTCGCGCCGTTCCGGATGAGATTCGCCAAGGCTCGCTGGCCCTAGGTGCTACGCCTCTGCAAACTCTTTTCCGACAGATCCTGCCTTCGTCGGTCCCGGGCATTGCCACCGGTTCGATCTTGGCGCTTTCCAGAGCACTCGGCGAGGCGGCACCGCTTTTGATACTCGGGGCTCTGGTGTTCGTGTCCTTTGACCCGAATGGGCTGCTATCTGGCTACACAACTCTGCCAATTCAGATCTTCAACTGGACTGGACGCCCGCAGGAAGAGTTCCACATTTTGGCAGCCGCCGCGAGCATCGTGCTTTTGGCCCTTTTACTTGCGATGAATGCAATCGCAATCGTGATCCGCAACCGATTCCAGAAACGCTGGTAAGGAGAAAAAATGTCAGTTATAACTGCGTCCAACGTTGATGTTTTCTATGGCAAGTTCCGTGCTGTCACAGGTGTGACGATGGATTTCAATGCCAATGAAATCACCGCCCTGATCGGTCCTTCAGGTTGCGGAAAGTCCACTTTGCTTAGGTCACTAAATCGCATGAACGACCTTGTGGATGGTGCTCATGTAACCGGGGAAATCACCTTCAACGGAGAAAATATCTACGCTCCAGACGTTGATGCAATCGAAGTTCGTCGTCGAATTGGAATGGTTTTCCAGAAGCCAAACCCGTTTCCGAAGTCAATCTACGACAACATTGCCTACGGCCCGAAGGTTATCGGTATGAAGCCAAGCAGTATGGATGACTTGGTTGAGGAAGCTCTTACTCGCGCTGCCCTTTGGGATGAAGTGAAGGACAAGCTAAAGCAGTCGGCTTTTGGACTATCCGGAGGTCAGCAGCAACGTCTATGCATTGCGCGAACAATTGCCGTGAAGCCTGAAGTAATTCTGATGGACGAACCGTGTTCCGCTCTCGACCCTATTGCCACGATGCGCATTGAAGACTTGATGGTGGAGTTGAAACAGGATTACACCATCATCATCGTTACCCACAACATGCAGCAAGCTGCACGAGTTGCTGACAAAACAGCATTTTTCACGGCACTACCCGACGAAACCACGGGAAACCGAACCGGTGTCTTGGTTGAGTACAACGAAACCACCAAGATCTTTGAGAATCCAGATGACCAGCGCACCGAGGACTACATCTCGGGTCGCTTCGGCTAATTCAGAGGATTTGCAATAACTCCAAGCTGTTTTTTATAGGCAAGGATTCGCTTTACCTTCGCAATCATGCTGGGTCTGGTTAGCCTCCCGCTGTTTACCGCCTCGGTAACTTTTTCAATGAGGTTTCGAGGTCCGGTGCAAACCAGCGCCACGTCAACGCCAGCCTCTAGGGAGCGAATGGCTGCCTCGGCAATATTGCGCTTTACGCCTTTGGTTGCCCCGCCCATCGACAACGAGTCGGTGATGATCAGGCCCTCTGGTCCAACCTGAGAGCGAAGCAGTTCCAAGGCTGCCTTGCTTCGGCTGGTCGGGGTGTTTGGTTCGGTGAGCCCCGGCACTAAGAGGTGACCTACCATCACCGCGGTAACGCCGTGCTCAAACGCGTAGTTGAAAGGGACTAAATCGGCCACAGCCAGATTGGCTAGGCTTCGAACCTTTCCCGGCACGGCATGTGTATCGGCGGCTCGTCCGTGGCCCGGCCAATGTTTCACCACGGGCAGAACATCGGCGTCTTTCAGGCCGTCGGCCCAGGCCGTAACCTTCTTCGAGACCACTTCCGGGTTGGCACCAAAACTTCGACGGGCTCGGTTGATGAAGTATCCAGGAACGCTAAGGTCGGCTACCGGAGAGAAAGCGATGTCGACTCCCAGCGCCTTCATACGCTTGCCATAGGAGAAAGCCGTCTTTCGAATCTTGGCATCCGACCAAGTTCCCATAGTGGCGGCCGAAGGCAGGTTGTAAATGGCTCGTCGCAACCGCTGAACGTCGCCGCCTTCTTCGTCTGAGGCAATCACCGGGATGATTCCGTTCAACGCTTTACTCTTCAGATACTTAATCTGAGACTTAAGCTTCGGGCTCGCGCCGTTGCCAACCAGGGCAATTCCGCCCAATCCTTTACGCACATCACTCGCTTTGTTGCGAAGGTTCGGGGCGCTGGCACAGACAAAAATCGTTTGAGCTGCCAGTGCTTCGTTGGTCCAGTTGGCTGGATTTGAATAATCCGGCACGAACTCCGGAGCCACGATGGCGTCAGCTCGGTCCGCGGGCGCAACCAGGCTTCCGCCGATTACCAGAGCGCATAGGAGGCTGGCAATCGAGGCTTTCATTTACCAATGATAAAACGGGGAATAACTTAGGCAGCCTCAGCGTTTTTACGAATGTAAATCGGAACACCCAGCAATAAGGAGAATCATGGATTCGTCAGCGAAATGCCCAGTGCCACACGGAGCAAATTCAATCGCATCGCAGGTGCCAACCAGTTGGTGGCCCAACGCACTGAATCTAGATATCCTTCACCAGCACGACACCAAGGTGAACCCGCTTGGTTCGGCATTCAACTACCGTGAAGAGTTGAAGAAGTTAGACGTGGATGCCCTAAAAGCAGACATGCACAAACTTATGACCGACAGCCAAACTTGGTGGCCAGCCGACTGGGGTCACTACGGTGGCCTAATGATTCGCATGGCCTGGCACTCGGCCGGCTCCTACCGAACTGCAGACGGTCGTGGTGGTGGTGGCACCGGAAACCAGCGCTTTGCGCCTCTGAACTCTTGGCCAGACAACGTAAACCTCGACAAAGCTCGTCGTTTGCTTTGGCCAATCAAAAAGAAGTATGGCAACAAGGTTTCGTGGGCCGATCTCATGATCTTGGCCGGAAACATCGCTTACGAATCGATGGGTTTGAAAACCTTCGGTTTCGCTTTTGGTCGTGAAGACATCTGGCAGCCGGAGAAAGACATCTACTGGGGTTCGGAAACCGAATTCCTAGCACCGAGCGAGCAGCGTTACGGCGATCTAGAAAAGCCGAGCACTCTCGAGAACCCTCTAGCCGCTGTGCACATGGGTCTGATCTACGTGAACCCAGAAGGTGTGAACGGTAAGCCTGACCCTCTAAAAACTGCCGGCCACATTCGTGAAACCTTTGCTCGCATGGCGATGAACGACGAAGAGACCGTGGCACTAACCGCAGGTGGTCACACCGTTGGTAAGGCTCATGGAAATGGAAACGCGGCAAATCTCGGCCCTGCTCCGGAAGGTGCCGATGTTAGTGAGGCCGGCCTCGGCTGGATGAACCACACCACGCGTTCGGTTGGTCGCGACACCGTTTCCAGCGGTATCGAAGGCGCCTGGACCACGAACCCAACTCAGTGGGACAACGGCTACTTCTACCTCTTGTTCAACTACGAGTGGGAGCTAACCAAGTCTCCAGCAGGAGCACACCAGTGGAAGCCAATCAATATCAAGGACGAAGACCGCCCGGTTGATGTTGAAGACCCTTCAATCAAGCTCGACCCAATGATGACCGACGCCGACATGGCAATGATCAAAGACCCGATCTATCGTGAAATCTCGGAGCGCTTCTACAAAGACCCGGAGTATTTCTCAGACGTTTTCGCCAGAGCTTGGTTCAAACTAACTCACCGCGACATGGGTCCGAAGGCTCGTTACATCGGCCCAGACGTTCCTGCCGAAGACCTAATCTGGCAAGACCCGATCCCTGCCGGAAACCACGACTACGACATCAGCGCACTAAAGAGCAAGATTGCCGCTAGCGGCCTTTCGATCTCCGAGCTAGTTTCAACCGCTTGGGATTCCGCTCGCACCTTCCGCGGTTCAGACCTACGTGGTGGAGCCAACGGTGCCCGTATTCGTTTGGCACCTCAGAAAGACTGGGCTGGCAATGAGCCAGAACGTCTAGCCAAAGTGGTTTCGGTTCTAGAGCCATTGGCTAAGGAAGCCGGCGCCTCGCTAGCCGACACCATCGTGCTCGCTGGAAACGTTGGAGTGGAAATGGCTGCCAAGGCTGCCGGCCACAACGTAACTGTTCCGTTTGCAGCTGGTCGCGGTGATGCAACCCAAGCGCAGACCGATGTTGATTCATTCGCTCCACTCGAGCCTCTTCACGACGCCTACCGCAACTGGTTGAAAGACGACTACGCGGTGAGCCCGGAAGAGCTCATGCTAGACCGCACTCAACTTATGGGTCTTACCGCCCCTGAAGCAACCGTGCTAATCGGTGGAATGCGCGTTATGGGAACCAACCACGGTGGCTCGAAGCACGGAGTGCTCACCACCCGCGAAGGTTCGCTAACCAACGACTTCTTCGTAAACCTCACCGACATGGATTTAGTTTGGGAGCCAGCTGGTGAAAACCAATACCGCATGCGTAACCGCAACACCGGCGAAGTGAAGTTCACGGCAACTCGCGTGGATCTAGTCTTCGGTTCCAGCTCGATTCTTCGTGCCTACGCGGAAGTGTATGCACAAGACGACAACCAGGAGAAATTCGTCCACGACTTTGTGGCCGCCTGGGTGAAGGTGATGAACGCCGACCGTTTCGACCTCATCTGAAGTCTTGGTAGCCTGAACCAATGAGTGATTTGAATGAGGTTGGCGCAGCTGACAACTGGATGTGCTGGCTTTGCGATCAAGCCGTCGACCCCGACGCATCGGTGAATTCAGATCTTGGCCCGAGCGTAGACGGCTATAACTCAACTCGGGTGAAAAAAGGCAAGCCTTATGTTGAGCGCCTTGCTCACCGGATGTGTAACACCATGAAGGGCAAGAACAAGCCGGTAGCTCCGTGGTCGAAAGACATTTTTGTGGTTGACCCAACCCCGCTGGTTGAGGTTGTTGAGCGCTTAGATCGCAAGGGTGGCCGCGAAGTTGTGGCACGCTGCCCAGATCTCAAAGACGCTCAAGAGGCTTCAGACTGGCTGCTGGACCGACTTTCCAGGCTGGCGCCAAACGTGAACTTCACCACCGAACTAAACCCGGGTGGCGGGCAATACATGTTGGTGCTCCGAGTCAACTAGGGCTGGAATACTTCGATGCCGAGCGATTGAGCCACTTTGGCAACCGCCTTATCTGTTGTGGCAAGAATTGAATCCTCACTTGTAGCAAGATGAATCGCGCAAACGTCGGTCATTTTCAAACCGGTCTCGGCGCGCAGCCTGGCCAAGTGTTCAGTTTCCTGAAGTGAACTCACGTCAAGTTTGATGTCAAGACCTTTGATGCCGGCAAGGAAGGCATCTTTGACCCCGGCTTTTATGGGGTAGACCAGAATCTCCGCATGGTTAATCGCAGACATGATCAGTTTGTCTGACGTGGTTTGGAACATAAAATCGCGCGCCCATGTGTGATGTGGATCGTTATCGTCGTAGAGACCGATAATCACTCCCGCGTCGAGGACTATTCTGGCCATCCAGCCCTCAGCTCTTCACGCCAGTTCGCGGGCCAGATTCCGGAAAGACTGCCAGCGGCTTCTCGTATTGCTTTTCGACGAGCCTCAAGGCGTTCGTTTTGTTCAGCCTCGACGGCCTCGATTCCTCGCTCAATCAGTCTTCTTAGGAGCTCCGCGCGCTCGTCTTTGAGTTCTGGCCACAAGCGGGCGGCATCGTCGATGGCTTTGGCGAGAGAATCGCTTTCGGTAATCATGTGTCTGGTTCTCAGTGTCGGCATGAGAGAAGTGTAACACCGATGTTATTTGTGCAACACTATGTTTTTTGTCGATTCGAAGAGTGAGAAACTTGAGACATTATGAGCTCGACTAAGTATTCACCAAAATCCCTATTCCGCCTTTTCGCTTTGGCCGAGGCCGTTACCTGGACCTTGCTTCTGGGAGGGCTGTTGGCTCGAGCGCTGTTCACCACGCCACCGCTTTTGCTAACTGTGGTCGGTAGCATTCACGGGGCCGTGTTTCTGGGATACGGCGTGATCTCCGCCTTGGTTGGAGTGAATCAACGTTGGGGATTCTGGAAAATCGTGCTGGGCACAGCTCTGGCAATTGTGCCTTACGCAACAATTCCGTTTGAACGAAGTGTTGAAAAACGTGGCTTGTTGGTCGGCGACTGGCGCCTTGAGCACTCCGGTGAAGAGTCCGACGATCACTGGTTTGACCGTCTCTACCGATGGTTTATAAATCGTCCTGGTTTGCTGGCCGTAGTTTTGGCCGTAGTGATTGCCGCAATATTCGTGAGCTTAATTTTGATTGGCCCGCCTGGTGGCTGGGCAGAGTCTGCCGACTAGGGGAGTCTTAGAAACCCAATTGCGTAAAGACCAATTGGTGCACTCAGAATCAGCAGGGCTGTTCCTAAGTCGTCACCGCTTAGCCTCAGTGCGACTCCACCCGCGAACAGAACGGCAAACAAGATGGCTGAAGTTACCCGCCTGGTGCTGCCATCTAGCCGGCGCAAACCTTTCTCCACCTCAAGGCTGCGAACATTCAGATTGCCTTGCTCAAGCCTGGATAGCACTCCATCAAGGCGAGCTGGCAGACCC
>JBEGUF010000039.1:0-20271 GCA_041179025.1 Actinomycetota bacterium
TTTTGGCTAGGCTAAATGAGAACCCGAAAGGTAATTATGGCCAAGAGAATCTCTACCAAGTTTGAAAACGCACTGTTCTGGAGCAGGTGGCTACTAAGCCCGCTGTATTTAGGGCTGGTTGTGGTTTTGGTGTTGGTGATTGTTCGGTTCGGGCAAGACTTCTACAAGTTGCTGATGAACATGGTTGGTGGCGACACCCACGCTTTCACCATCGACCTGCTGGCACTACTCGACCTCGTGCTTCTGGCGAACCTGATCCTGATTGTGATCTTCGCGGGATACGAGAACTTTGTTTCGCGCATCGACGCAGCCCACGAATCGGTTGACCGCCCACACTGGATGGGAACCATCGACTTCTCTGGTCTGAAGATTAAGCTAATCGGTTCGCTAGTGGCCATCTCGGTTATTGAGCTTTTGAAAGACTTCATCCATCTGGGCGAGGAACCTGATGCCAAGGTTGGCGAAGGTGTTATCTGGCGAGTGGTGATTCACCTAACCTTCGTGGTTTCCGGTGTTCTATTTGCTGTCATGGACGTAATCGGCGATCGTCACAAATCGGAAGCGAACGATTTGAAGAAAGACGGCACGCTCAAAGGCAAGCCGGCTGCCAAGCACTAGCTACTCGCTAGCGTCGATGACCCAGGGAAGACCAAGGTTCAATAGAATTCGGTCGCTGGTGATTAGCCCGATGTTTTCGGCTGCGGCTTGACTCAGGATAAGTCGATCAAATGGGTCGTGTTTTACTAGCTGAGTGAATCGCACCAAAGCGAGTGCATGATTCGAGCGAAATGGAAGTTCAGTCAATCTGCTTTCAATCAAGCCTTGATACAAGCCGTCGAGTTTTTCGTTTTTGCTTCTCAAAGATTTCATTTCAACTTCAGCAATGGAAATCGAGCTAAAGAAAAGATTCGGGGTTTTCTCAATTAGGTAACGTGCCCTGTTCCCAAGTCGGTTCGGCGCTGCTGTAGTGGCGATTAGCGCATTGGTGTCTAACAAAAAACCGGTTAAATTCATTAGAATTCTAGTTTTCTTGAAAGGGACTTTTCCCAATCTGCGGCTAATTCTTTATCTAGTTCGTCCCAAGCATCCCAATCGAAGTCTTTGAAAAGATGCGCAGCCCAACCAAGTTGGCGGTTCACCAATGGCTCTTCGATTCTGACTAGCTTGAGAATCGGCTTGCCAGCGCGAGCGATGGTGATTTCCGCGCCTGCCTCAACCTCTTCAACGAGTTTTGAGAAGTTGGTTTTTGCTTCGTGGATGTTTACCTGTTTTGCCATGGTCTAACTATAGGTTAGTCCACTTAGTCCACTCAAGTCTTTTTATAGGTTGGGGATGAGCACGGAGCGAGTTTCGATGTTGTCGACTGGACTCATCGACCGAGCTAAGTATTAGGTCTAGTAATAAATCTTGGCATGAAAAGTGGGCCACCCTTTCGGATGACCCACTTGTCTTTTCGTATCTATGAAAGTACGTCGTCGACCATCTTGCTGTGGTGAACTTTGCGGATCGATGCCACAATCAGACCAACGCCAGCTGCAACGAATGGAAGCAGCACTAGCGACCATCCGAGTGGGCTTAGAGCCCAGGCACTTTCCGGTAGTGATGGATCTACCCCGTCTGGGGCTGTTCCAGACAATAGGTTGAATCGGCTCATCAGAAGATACAGACCAAAGCTCAACACCAAGGCGCTTGCGATTGGCGCAATCTTTGACTTCCATACATTCTCTCCGCCTTCTCGCACGAAGAAAGCAACCACCGCGAGGCTAACCCAGATTTCCACAAAGAAAATTGAGATAGCGGTGATAGCGCTCATCCAGAAGAAGAGGTTGAGGATTGGGTCGAGACCCGCGGCCGCGAAGTAGATGATTACAGCAGCGGCAAGAGCTGACGTCAAAATGACTCCGGCCTGTGGTGCTCCCGATGCATTGGTCTTAGCGAATCCCTTAGAGAGAACACCGGAACGTCCTAGAGCGAAGAAGTATCGCGATGTTGCGTTCTGGAAGGCCAAGAGACCAGCGAAGAGGCTTGAAACTACGAGCCAGCCCATAATCTGGGTTAGCCAGTTGCCAACATAGGCGTCGCTCAAAGCGAATAGAACACCAGCTGGGTTGGCAAGCGGAACACCTTCAATCGACGAATACTCGATGATCTTGTCTGGAAGGGTTGCAACACCCATTCCCGTAACCATGGCAAGCGAAACGACAGCGAATAGAGCGGTGATAATTCCGATTGCCCAGTAGGTTGCCTTGGCAACAGTCTTCTTTGGGTTGACCGACTCTTCACCGTAGATTGCGGTAGCTTCGAAACCGATGAAGGACGCGAAGGCGAAGGCGATCGCAATTCCGGCACCTCCGGTGATTCCACCCATCAAAATGTTTTCTGGTGCGAAAGAGGCGGCTAGGTTCACTCCACCATCTGGGCCGCCATTGGCGAGAATTGCAACAGCAACAACTAGAAGGCTAAGTACCTCGGCAATCATCAGTACTCCGAGAAGTTTGGCACCGACGTCGACGCTAAGGAGCGAAAGCCCAGTGACCAGGGCCCAAGCAACCAATGTCCAGACGTACCATGGCAGGTCGATTCCAAAGGCAGCCATCTGACCAGCCATTAGACCACCGAAGAATCCATAGATCGCCAGCTGGATAGTAACGTATCCAACGATTGACGCGAATGCGCTGGCAACTCCAGCTTTAGGACCGAATCCCTTGCCAACGTAGGCGAAGAAAGCTCCAGCATTTGTGACTCTGTTGCTCATTGCCGCATAGCCAACGCTGAATAGTAATAGAGCGAGACCCACGGCTAGGTAGGTTCCTGGGGTTCCAGTTAGATTACCTGCCAGCATCGCAACTGGCACGGCACCAGTCATGCCCACGAGTGGGGCCGATGCGGCAACAACAAAGAATACGATGCCGGCTACGCCGAGTTTTCCTTTGCGGAGCGACTGACCGTCGCCGTTTTCTGATGCCATTCTTTTTTCTCCTCAATGAGTGGATTCGTTCACATCCGAACGATTAAATAAGAATGCTCTTTAAATTGCGTTTTCAGCAACTTTTCAGCCTAATTTTCGGCGATTATTGCCGAATTGTTATAAAAGGTTTTTGCGGCATATTGTTCGGGAGCGAACGAATTGGCTAGTGTTGTTTCTATGTCAGAACTCAAAGGATTCTTTGCCCCGTTGACCCCGGGCGGAAACAGCTCAATTGCCCCGAACATGCCATGGTATTACTCAGGTACGTTACTAACTATTGAATACCTGACCGACCCGCAGAATGTTCGAAATATGCTTCCACCTGAGTTGGAATTAGCCGACGAACACCCTGGGGCAGTCGCCCTGATCTGGGCCGATTGGCAAAGTTGCTCAACCGGCGGAGAAGAACTTCTCGATCCCTTGAGATCACAGTATCTCGAGACATTTGCTGTAGTTCGCTGCAAATACGAGGGCGCTACTTACTCGCGCTGTGTAGCAATCTGGGTTTCCAAAGACTTCGCTCTTGCTAGAGGTTTCTTCCAGGGTTACCCCAAGAAGCTTGGCTCAATGGGAGTTACTCGCGTCTTCAACCACGGAAAGGCATCTCCGCGTTTGGAACCGGGTGCCAAGCTTGGTGCATCGCTAGCCGCATATGACCACCGCCTCGCATCGGCCGTGGTTACATTGCGCGAGCCGAGCGATACCAACGGGTTCGTAAACGGCCACCCGATGCTTCACCACCGCTGGGTTCCATCAATCACTCCTGGAGCAGGTAACTCGCTCGATCAGATCATCACCATGAGCGGAGTCGATTTTGAAGGAGGGCAGGCCTGGAAAGGCGACGCAACCTTGGAACTGCACGATTCACAATGGGACGAACTCGACTCGATTCTTCCGGTTGAGAAGATCCTCGCCGGTTACTACCGCGAAGTTGGAACAACATTCAACGGCGGTAAGTTACTGAAAGACCGCTCCAACCCATCTGTCTAACGCCGAAGTAGAAGAAGGGCCCCACTCTCCTGTGGGGCCCTTCTTTTGTAGCTCGGTTTTTAGAAGTCTCTTAGGTACTCTTCAATTTCCCACTTAGTGACGTCCCGAGTGTGGTTCGGATGTGCGGCAATGTAACGAGCGATTTCGTCGCGCTTCAGCACAATAAATGCCTCCAACAACTGTGGTGAAAGCTGGTTCATCAGGTTTTGGTTACCCTCAAGAGTATCGAGTGCCTCGGTGAAAGTGGCTGGAAGAGTTGGGGCCGACTCATTGTCGTAAGCCATACCAACAGCGTCTTCTGGGCACTCAAGCCCACGTTTTATCCCATCGAGCCCAGCAGCCAAGATTCCAGCGATGACCAGGTAAGGGTTGGCCGCTCCATCACCCACACGAACTTCAAGGCGAGTGCCCTGGCCACGCTCTGGTGGAATTCGAACCATGCAGCTGCGGTTGTCGTAACCCCAGTTGGCGCGAAACGGAGCCAGAGTATCTGGTCCGAGACGTTTGAACGCGTTAACGGTTGGATTGGTTAGAGCGGTGAGGCTATTGGCGTTGGTGGTAAGGCCGGCAATCAAGCTTTTCGCGGTGGCACTGAGGTTTCCATTCCCGTCGTGCATTTTGTTTACACCGGCGATGTCGGTAACGGAGAAATGCAGGTGGAAACCAGAACCACCTTCATCTGACCACGGCTTTCCCATAAAGGTGGCCACCTTGCCTTCGCGGTTGACGATGTCTTTGATGGCTGCCTTGAACATAAACGTTCGGTCGGCCGCGTCTAAAGCGTCGGAGTGCCAGAGGTTAATTTCGTATTGAGCCGGGCTAAATTCGTGGTTACCGGCGAAGACACCGATGTTCATGCGGTCAAGTTGGCGAAGTAGGTTCAGGAAGGTTCCATCTGGGTCAACTGTCGAACCGGTGGTGTATACCTGTCCGGTGCGTTCGTGCTGCCGCCTAAACCCTCCGTCCTCCGTGGCTTTAGCGATGTAGAACTCAAGTTCTGGCCCAACAACTGGAACCAGACCAAGTTCGCTGTATCCGCGAATAACCTTCTGCAAGACCATGCGGGGGGAAAACATGTTTTCGGATTCATCCGGGTTGAAAGCATCGACGATCACATACGCAACTCCTGGCTCCCAAGGGAGTTCGGTGATGGTGTTTGGGTCTATTTGGCTAACCAGGTCTTGAAGACCGTCGGCGGCGATGTTGCCGGCTTCAAGCACCTCGCCGCGAACGGTAGTAACCCAAACACCTTGGCAGAAAGCGGGTCCGTTGTGTGCGGCTTTGTCGAGTTGGCTCACCAGCACGTCTTTGGAGCGCGGAATACCGAGAATGTCTGAATAGACGAATCGCAGAACGTCTATATTCCGCTCGCGCAATTCCTCGCGCAATTTCGCAAGGTCGTGTCCCATGGCAACTCCTTCGTCGCAAGATTTCGTTAGGGCTCAAACGAATACTATTACCCTAAGACGGATTATTGATACCGAAACCATGAAATCGTAACCTTTCGGTTACAAACAAATAGTTAGGCTGTGACTTATGAAAGCACTGTTCATTCAACACGATCACATCTCGCCTCCTGGTCCGGTTGCAGATCGTCTGCGTCACCACGGGTTTGAAATAGACGAGAAACTGGTGGTACCTGAAAGCTCGTTCCGAAACCCTAACGTGCACTTCGACTTTCCGAACTTGGGCGACTACGATCTCATCATTCCGCTCGGGGCTCCCTGGGGCGCCTGGGACGACGGCTGTATTGGTAATTGGCTTCAACCCGAACTCGACTGGATTCGAACTGCAGTTGAAACCAACAAGCCTGTTCTCGGCATTTGCTTCGGGGGTCAGCTAATTGCCCGAGCCATGGGTGGCTCGGTTGGTCGTGCGCCAAACTGCGAGATTGGTTGGAAAGACGTTTGGACTGATCGCCCTGACCTAGTTTCTAGCGGACCCTGGTTCCAGTTCCACTACGACCGCTGGGTCTTGCCCGCTGGAGCCACAGAGATTGCGCGAAACCCGTTTGCGTCACAGGCGTTCATCATTAACAGGTCGTTGGCGGTTCAGTTTCACCCGGAACTTATCGGTACAGCGCTACAAGGTTGGCTCGAATGGGACGGACGTGAACTTGTTGAAAAAGACGGCCAAGACCCAGATGTGATGTTGGCCCAAACCCACGCCTACGAAGAAGCCGCCACCGCGAGAACTAACTCGCTGATCGACGGCTTTCTACGTGAAGTAGCGGGGCTAATTTAGCGAAGGGTTACCTTCACCGGCATGCGCTTGATACCGTGAACGAAGTTCGAGCGCAGGTAGTCGATCGGCGAGGTCATCTCAACTTTGTCGATCCTGGAAATTAGGTCTTCGAACATCACGCGAAGTTCAATTCGGGCTAGCGCGTTGCCCAAACACATGTGAGGTCCGCCTCGACCAAAGGTCATGTGTTCGTTTGGATTACGCAAAACGTCCATGGCATCGGCGCGGTCGAAGACAGCTTCGTCGCGGTTTCCTGAAGCGAAGAATGGCACCACCTTCTGACCTTCCCGAATCTTCACGCCGGCGATTTCGGTGTCTTTGGTGGCGGTACGACGGAAGTGGTAGACCGGGCTCGCAAAACGAAGGAACTCTTCAACCGCCCAAGGAATCAACTCTGGGTCTTCCTGGAGAATCGCCAACTGGTCTGGGTTTTCAATCAGGTTTCGCATGGTGTGGCTGATGGTGTGGCGAGTGGTTTCGTTTCCAGCCACCACCAGCAGCAGGAAGTTGGTGTGGAAGTCGCGTTCGGTAAGCGGGATGCCGTCTGACATTTCGCCGTTGATAAGCACAGAAACCAGATCGCTGCCGTCCTTGCCGCGACGTTCGCGAGCGAGGGCATCACCGTACTCGAAAACTTCAAGAGCCGCAGGTGACTTGAACGGAACAAGACGGTATTTCTCACTCTCCGGATCGTTGATTAAGACGTCGGCGTGCTCTGGATCGTCGAAACCAATCATTCGGTTTCCCCAGTCGATTAACCGACCAGAATCTTGTTCTGGAACATCAAGCAACTTGACCAGAACGTTGATTGGGAAGTCTGCAGATACTTCGGTAACGAAGTCGAATTCACCCTTAGCGAAAGCGTTGTCGAGGGTGGTTGCGGTTAGACCACGAAGGAAGGATTCGTAGCGACCCACGGCAGCAGGGGTGAACTGACCTTGAAGCAATCGGCGGAGTGCGCGGTGGCGAGTTCCATCGGTTTCTAGAAGCGAGCGACGCGCTTGCTCCTGTTCGGCATCAACTTCCTCGAGGTTGGTGAAGCGCTCGGAGGTGAAGGTTTCGGAATCGCGAAGAACGCGAACGATATCTTGATATTTCATCACGGAGTAGAAACCGCTGTTTGGTGCTTCCTCCTCGTTCCAATGCACCGGGGATTCGTTTCGAAGAGTTTTGAATGCGTCCCATGGTGCGCCCTTTTCGAACAGGTCCAGGTCGGTGAGATTGATCTTCTCCATCGAAGGCTCCTTGATTGTTTGGATACGAACAATCTAAACGCAAAAATGCTCGATTCGCGAACATTGTTCGAATTGTTATTTAAATGCGAAATTGTCTGGGAAAATTGAGTGTTCACTAGAACGAAGAAACCGAAAAGAGAAGTCATGGCTGGGGCACACACACTACGCGAAACCGAACGTCACGTAGACGAACGCCTGGCCGGCATGGACATCGACTTTCAGGCAATGGCCGTAACCTCGAACCTATTCCGCGCAGCATCAGCAGTTCGAAACCACCTCGAACGAAGTGTGCTGGCAGCCCACGATCTTTCCTGGTCGGCTTTCGTGGTTCTATGGGTGGTTTGGATTTGGGAAGATATCGAAACTCGCGAGATTGCGGCCGAAGCTGGATTCTCTAAAGCAACCCTTACCGGCGTGCTCAACACTCTGGAAAAGCGCGGTTACTCAACCCGCAAGCGCAGCAAAGACGACGGACGTCTGGTGATTGTCTCGATGACCGCGAAGGGTCGAAAGCTCATGGAACAGCTATTCCCGCTGTTCAACAAGCAGGAGCAATTTGTGGCTTCGGCCTTAGCTTCAAAGAATCAGCCAATCGTAGCCGATGGCCTTCGCAAAATTACCGAACTAACCGAACCAGCGGGCGAAAACTAGCCTCTGCTTGCGTTCACAAACGTGCGCAAAATCTCTAGCTGACTCTGGTCTTCGTCGAAATTATCTTCTGGGTGCCATTGCAACCCAAAAGCCCAGTTTTTTGCACTGTCGTAACGAACCGCTTCAACGTGACCTTCCGCGGCATGGGCGATTGGAACAACGCCTCGACCTAGATCTTTCAAAATCTGGTGATGGTAGCAAGAAGCATGAACCGTTGCCGAGTTCAGGCCCAATTCTTTCACGTTGGTTTCGAAGCTGACATCGGCCACGTGATGGCGGTGCGGTTCCTTCATGTGCTGAAGCAGTGAACCGCCGAGGGCCACGTTGGTAACCTGGGTTCCACGGCAAATGGTTAGCAACGGAAGACCGCTTTCGAAAACATAGTTCACAAGAGCGAGATCAACCTCGTCTTGAAGTTCGTCAACACCGTAAATCTCATCGGTGCTTGGCTCTTCGCCGTAACGCTGAGGGCTAAGGTCTGAGCCGCCTGGCATCAGAACGCCGTCGATATCGGCAAGTCTTTCAGCCCAATTACTACCGGCTACAGGCAGCAGGGTAATCGGTTCTCCCCCGGCTGCCCAAACCAATTCGAGCAGTCGGCGGGCGTTGACCACTGCCGCGTAACGAGTAACAGTGGTGCCTTCGGCAAATCGTCCGAGGATTGCGATGCGAGGTCTTCTAGTTCCTGACATGAGCTACTTCCAAATTGTTATAAAAGATGGTTTTAACTTGCTACAACTATGCCATAAAGTAAATCATTAGTAACCGAACGAATTTTGCTCGGAAAACTTGCGACAAAGGAGCCAGATCTTGACCAGCATTGAAGTTGCCGGCGCGAGCATCGACACTCGCCACTACATCAACGGCCAACGAGTTGCTTCTGCAGAGACCTTCGAAAACACCTCTCCGATTGATGGGGCATACTTGGGTGACATCGCCAGCGGAACCGAACTAGAGGTAAACGCTGCAGTGGCTGCAGCCAAGGCCGCGTTCCCAGGCTGGTGGAAGCTAGGGCCAAAGGGTCGAGGCGAACTGCTGCACAAACTTGCGGACCTAATTGAAGCCAACATCGAAACTCTCTCGCAGTTGGAGACACTAGACAACGGTTCACTACTTCGGTCTCACCGTCGTGGAGTCATGCCTCGTGTGGCCATGAACATTCGCTTCTTCGCCGACTACGCGATTAACGATCTGCACCACCCAGACTTCGAAACCCGCGGTCACACCAACAAGGTTTCGTGGGATCCATCGGGAGTAACCGCGATCATCACACCTTGGAATGCGCCACTCATGCTAGCCACCTGGCGAATCGGCCCAGCACTTGCCGCCGGCGACACAGTGGTACTAAAGCCAGCCGAGTGGACTCCCCTTTCGGCCAGTTTCTTCGCCGATCTCACCAAGCAAGCTGGAATACCCGACGGCGTTTTCAATGTGGTTCAAGGTTTCGGTGCTACGGCTGGGGCTGCGCTTGTTGCTCACAAAGATTTGGCTCGGATCGCGTTCACGGGTTCGGTTCCAACCGCCAAGGTAATTGCCAAGGCAGCTGCCGAAAACCTAACCCCGATTTCGTTTGAACTTGGCGGCAAGAGCCCGCTTATTGTGTTCGAGGACGCTGACCTCGAACTTGCTGCAACTTTGGCGGTTGAACAGTACGACAACGCCGGTCAGGTTTGCCTGTCTGGTACTCGCATTTTGGTGCACGAAAGCATCGTCGACGAATTCGCGGCCAAATTCCGAGAGCGCGCTGCCCAAATCAAGCAGGGCGACCCTCGCGATGAGACAACCGACATTGGCCCGCAGATTCACCAGGTTCACTTCGATCGCGTAAAAGGTTTCGTAGACCGCGCCACAGCGGAAGGCGCCAACATTGTGATGGGTGGAAGCCCGAACGATGAGCTCGGTGGACTCTACTTCAAGCCGACCCTGGTACTCGAGCCAACCCCTGGTAGTGAAATCGTTACCGCGGAAATCTTTGGCCCGGTTTTGGCAATGCAAAAGTTTTCAACCGACGAGGAGGCCGTTCGTATGGCGAACGACACCGAGTATGGTTTGGCGGCAACCGTGGTTACCGGAAGCCGTGAAAAGGCTGACCGAGTCACTTCAGAGCTGGTTGCTGGAACCATTTGGGTAAACTGCTTCTTCGTACGCGACCTGCGTGCGCCATTCGGCGGTTCCAAAAAGAGTGGAATTGGTCGCGAAGGCGGTATTTGGTCATTCGACTTTTACGCAGATGTAAAGAACACCGTATTTTCTCCAAACGGATGGAAGGAATAACAAATGGGTGAAGTAGTAGGCGCAGCACTTTTGGCACACGTGCCAACTATCATGCTGCCTGAGGCTGTTCGCAAAGACCTAAACAACGGTCAGGAGCTCAGCCTGGTGCCAGGTCTAAAGAAGCTTCGCAAGGATGTATTTGAGACCATGGACTACGACACCGTGGTGGTTCTAGACAGCCACTGGGCTACAACAGTTGAGTTCGTAATCACCTCGGCTGCCGAGCGTTCTGGGCTGTTCACCTCAGAGGAACTTCCACGTGGCATGACCCAAATTCCTTACGCAATAAAGGGTGACCCCGAGCTGGCCAAGGCAGTTAGTAACTACGACGAAAAGAACGGCACCTGGATCACTCCGATCTCAGACCCACACCTGCCAATCTTCTACGCAACCGTGAATCTCTGGCACTACCTAGGTCGTGGCCTCGACGACAAAGCGTGGATTTCTATGTCGGTTTGCCAGACCGGAACACCGGAAGACTTCATTCGTGCCGGACGAGCACTGGGTGAAGCGATTCGCGACTCAGACCGAAAGGTGCTGCTTCTGGCCTCGGGGGCCCTTTCGCACACCTTCCACAAGCTTCGCGACCTGCGCAAGCACGAAGCTTCCGACCCGAAGCACATCTACTCGAAGGAAGCTTACGAGTACGACATGAAGGTTTTGGAATGGATGAAGGCTGGAGATCACAAAGCGATCTTGGATGACTTCGACACTTTCCGCAAATACAAGCCAGAAGCCGGTTTTTACCACTACCTAGCCATGGTTGGAGCCATCGGTGAGGAAGCCTGGAAATCGAAGGGTGAGCTTTACAGCGAATACGAGAACTCGATCGGTACCGGCCAGGTTCACGTGTGGTTTCCTGCCCAAGAGGGTGGTTTCCCTAAGCCTAAGGACGTGACTCTTTCCCGTGACTGAATTTAGAAGAATCCTCCTCGACGGTTACCCGGTTCAGGTCGAACGTGTTGGTTCCGAACTGGTTGCACCAGATGGTCGCAAGATTGCCATCGAAGACGCCGTGCACCTGGCCCCTAGCGAACCAACCAAGATTGTCGCAGTACACCTGAACTACGACAGCCGCACCAAGGAGTTCATGACCAAGTTGCCGCCCGCACCAACCTACTTCCTGAAGCCAACCACCGCGTTGAATTCACACAATGCGGCAGTGGTTCGACCTGAAGGTTGCAAGTGGCTCAACTACGAGGGTGAAATCGTGATCATCATCGGTAAAACCTGTCGCAACATTTCTCCCGAGGAAGCGGGCGATTACATCGCCGGCTATACGGTAGGTAATGACTTCGGTCTACATGACTTTAGAGACACCGACGCTGGGTCGATGCTTCGAGTGAAAGGCTCAGACACCCTCGCGCCGGTTGGACCGGGCCTGGTTACCGACTGGGATTTCCGAAACAAGCGAATCCAAACCATCGTCAACGGCAAGGTAGTTCAAGACGACAACACCGACAACATGGAGTGGAACATGCACTACCTGGTTGCCGACATTGCCCGAACCATCACACTTCTACCAGGCGACATGCTCTACTCGGGAACACCGGCCAACAGCCGCCCGGTTTACCCAGGCGACGTGGTGGAAGTGGAAGTTGAAGGGCTAGGGCGTCTAACCAATCACATCGTCACCGGCCCAACCACGATTCGCGAAGACGTTGGCGCACAGCCAACCGAAAGCGAGGAGGTTATCTCAACCGCCATGGGTGGCGACTGGGAGTTCCGTGGAATTCGCACTCCGTCCAAAGACCTTTACCCATCTACCGTGGAGGAAAAGTAAATGATCAAAATCAACGTAGACATGAACAAGTGCCAGCACTACGGCATGTGCGTTTTTGAGGCACCAGATGTATTCAAGCTAAACAACGACGACAAGCTTGAATACACGGCCACAGCCGACGATAGCGAAAGAGCCAACGTTGAAGCTGCCGCAGACGTCTGCCCAATGCAGGCGATTTTCATCGTCGACTAATTAGATGTCTAAGCCGGTAGTTATAGTTGGCGCTTCAATGGGCGGACTGCGCTCAGCTGAGGCGCTCAGGCGTTTCGGATACTCCGGCCCAATCACAGTAATTGGTGACGAGACCTGGGCGCCTTACAACCGGCCGCCGCTTTCTAAAGAAGTTTTAGCCGGGGACGTGGTGAGCCACGAGACCGTCGCCTTCCCGCAACGAGCCGCCACCGCAGACGTTGGCTGGGTGCTGGGTCGTCGGGTGGTAGCTGCGCAGTTAGAGCACAACACGGTAACCACCGATGAAGGCGAAGTCTTCGAATACTCACACCTGATTATTGCAACTGGATTGCGTCCGAAGCGCCAGGTCTACGACAACAACATTCACGCTGGGCGACACATTATTCGCACCCTTGACGACGCCATGGGCCTTCGGTCGGAACTGAAGCCCGGTGCTCGGGTTGTAGTTTTAGGTGCTGGCTTTATCGGCTGCGAAACAGCGGCGACTGCCAGAAAACTTGGTTGCGAGGTGACCGTGGTTGCAACGGGAACCGTGCCGATGATCCGACCGCTCGGCGAAGAGTTGGCAACGGAGCTTCAGCGCCGGCAAGAAGCCGAGGGCGTTCGATTCCTGATGAAGCGAAGTGTTTCCGACCTTGTTGGCGCTTCTCGAATTGAGGCGGTGACCCTAGACGACGGAAGCAAACTTGATTGTGATGTTTTCATCGAAGCGATTGGTTCGCACCCAAACACCGAGTGGCTCGAGGGTAACGACATCGAAATCAGCGACGGGCTCCTATGTGACCAGAATCTGCGCGCGGTAAAGGCTACCGGAGAGCGTTGGAACAACGTTTGGGGGGTTGGTGACGTGGTTCGCTTCCCTAACCCAACCTTCGACGACGTGCCTAGGCGAGTCGAGCACTGGAACATACCGAGCGAGTGCGCCAAATACGTTGGCAACGCCATTGCTTCCGGTGAAACCGACGCAATATTTCAACCAATTCCGTCATTCTGGTCGGATCAGTTCGACGTTCACATCTTGGCCTTTGGATTGCTGGCTCTGGCCGACCGCATCAAGATGGTTCAAGGAACAATCGATGACGAATGCGTGTTTGAGTATTACCGGGGCGACCAACTGGTAGGCGCTGCCGGAATTGGTTTACGTTCTGTGGTTCAGGGCTATCGCAAGAACTTTGAAATCTAGAGAGGAACCCATGTCATCATTCTTTGATCTCGATATATCTTTTGAGGACGACGGCGAACTGCCAGACACCTCCAAGATGCCCGCGGCCACTCTCAAAGCTGCCATCGACACCCTTCCTGAGCCACTGGCCGCGGTAGCCATGGGCGTGCTCTACGAAAAACGAACCATGAGCGATGTCTCGCAAGCTCTGGGTATTCGTCAGAGTGAACTGGTATCTCGCCTACACCGAGCCCAGTTGGCGATAGGCATGTACCTAATGAGCCAGGGACGCCCAGGTCACTAATGACCATGAAACTACGAAACTTTATAAACGGTGAATACCGCGAGCCGATTGCGGCTGAAGCAATGGAGATATACAACCCGGCCAGCGGCAAGGTTTACGCCGAGGCTCCGATCTCCAGCGCTGCCGATGTAGACGTGGCTTTCAAGTCTGCCGAAAAGGCTTTTGAGTCATGGCGACTATCAACTCCTGCCGAACGACAGTTGGCACTATTGAAGATTGCAGACGCCTTTGAGGCAAGAGCCGAAGACTTAGCCGACACCGAGAGCCGCGACACCGGCAAGCCGCGCGCAATCATGATTCCACACGAAGTGAACAACATTGTAAGCCAGATACGTTTCTTCGCCGGCGCTGCCAGAAACCTTGAAGGCAGGGCTACCGGCGAATACACTCGCAACCACACCTCCTCGATTCGGCGTGAACCAATCGGCGTCATCGGCCAAATCACACCCTGGAACTACCCAATGGTGATGGCTACCTGGAAGTTTGCCCCGGCGATTGCCGCCGGAAACACAATTGTTCTGAAGCCATCTGATACCACTCCAGCAACCACATTGCTAATGGCTGAGATTGCGTCCGAGTTTTTACCAGCAGGTGTGTTCAACGTTGTAGTTGGCGACCGAACCACTGGAAAAGCGCTGGTTGAGCACAAAACCCCGCAAATGGTAGCCATCACCGGTTCGGTGCGTGCGGGCATGGAAGTAGCCAAATCCGCGGCAATTGATGTGAAACGTGTGCACCTAGAACTTGGCGGTAAGGCTCCGGCAATTGTTTTCCCGGACGCCGACCTCCAGCGCGCTGCCTCGACGATTGTTGGCGCTGCGTTTTATAACGCTGGCCAAGACTGCACGGCTGCCACCCGAGTGCTGGTGCACGAGAGCATCCGCGACGAACTGCTTGCTCTCATGAAGGCAGAAGTTTTGGCAAATGCGAAGACCGGCGATCCAAGCCGCTCAGACATCCTGTTTGGCCCGGTCAACAACATCAACCAGTTTGAGCGAGTAGCCGGCTTCGTGGAGCGCATGCCAAGCCATGCCGAGCTAATCGTTGGTGGAACCGGCTCGAGCACCAATGGCTACTATCACGACGCCACGATCATCGCCGATCTTCGCCAAGACGACGAACACATCCAAGACGAAATATTTGGTCCAGTGCTTTCGGTGCAAACCTTCAAAACCGAAGAAGAGGCTCTTCGCAACGCCAACGACGTGATGTACGGACTTGGCTCATCAATCTGGACTTCAGACCACGGCCGGGCCATGCGTTTTTCGCGCGATCTAAACTTCGGTGCGGTCTGGGTGAACGAGCACGGGGCTCTGGCTGCCGAAATGCCTCACGGCGGTTTCCGTCATAGCGGTTACGGCAAAGACCTGTCGATGTATGGCTTCGAGGACTACACGCGCATCAAGCACGTGATGAGTTACATAGGCTACTAGCTAAACTCCGGGGCTAATCGTTGGCCAAGGTCGCGAATCACTTCAAATAGGGCTTCAACGTCGGCTTCCGTAGTTCTGAAGTTTGTGTAGCAAGGACGCAGCCAAATTTTGCCGTCAATGGTGGCAGGCGACAGATAAATTCGGCCATCTTCCAAAATCGCTTCATAAATGCGGCGATTTAGGCCGCTGACATCCTTGACTCCTGCTGGAGCGAACTGAATTGGCACAATTGAAAGTTGCGGTCGGTTGGCCAGAACTCGGAAGTCGGCTGCCTGATCTGCGGTGTCGTAGGTAAGTTCGGCAAGATCAAGGTTTGCCGTGATCGCCGCTTCGAACTCGTCGGCGCCGTGCGCGGCAAAGCCCATCCACATCTTTAGGGCCCGAACCGGGCGTGAATACTCAAGGGTGATGTCAACCGCATTCGGCTCATCAGAGTCATGTGGCATGTATGCCTCATTGTGACTAAAGGTCTGAAGCAGCGGTTCGTAATTCTTCATCAGCACGATGCTGCACGCCTTTGGCACGAACAACCACTTGTGAGCGTCAATGGTAACCGAGTCGGCTCGGTGAAGACCTTTGAAAAGGTCCTTCGCTTTGGCGGTGCCAGCGGCCGGAGCGCCGTAAGCGCCATCAACGTGCATCCAGATTCCATAGCGGTCACAAATGTCGGCAATCGCATCGAGTGGGTCTACGGCGCCGGTCAAAGTAGTTCCGGAAGAAGCAATCACAGCGAGAGGAACCACCCCGTCCTCAAGGTCACGTCTAATCTGAGCCTCGAATTCGTCGATCTGCATACGTCGGTCTTGATCGATGGCGATAGAGCGAATCGCCCCACTACCAAACCCGAGCAACTCAACGGCGCGAATGTTCGAATAGTGCGCTTCGCTAGAACAGTAAATTGCTACTCGGTCGCTCACGCCATTTTTTCGAGCATTCGGGAAACGCTTGCTTCGAGCAGCAGCCAGCGCAGTGATGTTGCTTATGGTTCCACCGCTGGTAAACAGACCCTTGGCGTTGTCGTCGTAGCCGATGAACTGTCCTATCCAACGCGCAGCTTGGCGCTCGAGCATCGTGGCCGCTTTAGAGTCGACCGCGAGATTGATGTCGTAGCTAGACGCCAAGAAGTCGGCAACGGCACCAATCTCCAAACCGCTCGAACCGATGTAGGCAAAAAAACGAGGCCGAGACTGCGCTGTGGACTGGTCGAGAATGCCGACCGCCTGTGAAAGAGTTTCACTTTCACCGCGACCAGAACGTGGCAGGTCTTCCGAAAGAACAGATGTTGTTTTTGCGCTGATCTCCGGTTCGTTTTCGCGAGCCGAATCAAAGCTTGCCCAAACCTGTGAAACGCGAACGGCCACGTCCTTCAGCAGACTGTTGCGGTCACCCTGAAAGTCGAACATTAGGGCCTAGAGATTTGGGATGAGCACGTAGCGAGTTTCGAGGTATTCCTCGATGCCCTCGGCTCCGCCCTCGCGACCCATGCCGCTTTGCTTCACGCCGCCGAAAGGTGCTGCGGCGTTGGAAACCAGACCGGTGTTGATGCCAGACATTCCGGTGTCGAGGATGTCGACTAGGCGCATTCCGCGGGCGAGGTCTTTCGTGAAGGCGTAGCTCACTAGACCGTATTCGGTGTTGTTGGCGATTCGCACTGCGTCTTCTTCAGTCTTGAAACGAACGATTGGAGCGATCGGGCCAAAGATTTCTTCCTTGAGGATGCTGGCGTTCTCAGGAACGTTGGTGAGCACGGTTGGCTTGAAGAAGTAGCCCTCGCTACCGGCGGTGCTTCCACCGGTGACGACATCGCCGCCTTCCTGCACGGTTAGATCAACGAGTCTTTGCATGTTGTCTTGGGCGGCCTGGTTAATCACCGGACCACAGGTTGTGCCGTCCGCGATTCCCCGCCCGAGGTTGAGTTCGCCCATCTTGGCTGCAAACTTCGACGCAAATTCGTCGGCCACAGCTTCGTGAACGATGAAACGGTTGGCTGCCGTGCAAGCCTGGCCAATGTTACGCATCTTGGCCTGCATTGCTCCGGTTACCGCGGCATCGATATCGGCATCTTCGAACACTAGGAACGGAGCGTTGCCACCGAGTTCCATCGAGGTGCGAAGAACGTTTTGGGCTGCCTGCTGCAATAGTTTCACGCCAACCGGGGTTGAGCCGGTGAAGGTGATCTTGCGTAGGCGGCTGTCGGAGATGATTGGGCCTGAGGTGGCCGATGAAGTGCTGGTGGTGATTACGTTGACGACACCGGCTGGAAGGCCGGCTTCTTCAAGCGCCTTCACAAAGAACAGCGTGGTGAGCGGAGTGAGCTCGGCAGGCTTAACCACCATCGTGCAGCCAGCGGCAATCGCAGGCGCAATCTTGCGGGTGGCCATGGCTAGCGGGAAGTTCCACGGGGTGATGGCAAACGCCGGGCCAACCGGACGCTTGGTGATGAGCATCTTGCCGGTGCCTTCTGGGTTCGAGCCGAAACGGCCGCCGATACGGGCGGCTTCCTCGCTGAACCAGCGAACAAACTCGTTGCCGTAGGTGACTTCGCCGCGGGCTTCGGCCAGAGGCTTACCCATTTCAAGCGAGATGAGCATGGCAAACTCTTCGGCGCGGTCGCGCACGATTTCGAAGGTTCGGCGAAGGATTTCGGCGCGTTCGCGGGGGCTGGTTTTGGCCCAGGAGTCTTGCACGTCGGCAGCTGCGGTTAGGGCTTTGAGGCCGTCTTCGGCAGTGGCGTTGGCGATCGTGAGGAGGGTGTTGCCGGTGGCAGGGTCTTCAACTGCGATCTGGTCTTTGGCGGAGCCTTCGACCCACTTGCCATTGATGTAAAGGCCGGTTGGGACCTTGGCTAAAAGTTCAGTCTCTGTAAGCATCTTTGCTTCACCTAACGTTTGGGAACGTTTCGATTTTACCTTTTTAAGACGGGGAACAGGATTTTCATCATGCGCCGCCTTCCTCCGCAAGAAGCCTGAGGAAGTCCACAGAAGTCGCCCATATTCTTGCCGAAACAAAAATATTGCGTTACCCTTTCCTTGTTAGGTAAGGAAAGGTTTCTTCCGGAACTTTCAAGGAAACAAGGAATATGGCCCGTGGTAGCGGGCCTTTTTCTTTGCCTGTGCCAACACTGCGGCCAGCTGACACTTCATGAATTGTGTCAGTTATTGGAGGAGGCCAAATCTGGCCTGTTAGTAACTTTTATGCTGCTAGAAGCAGGGCGTCGATGCCGAAGGCTGCCTTCAGGGGGAAATCTAGATAGTCGGCCATGAGTTCGAGTTCAGGCGCCCGCCAAACGTAGTCTCTGGCCATCATGGCCAGGCTCGACCAAAAGAAGCAGGTCATTAGATCGCTGGCGTAGTGAGTAACGGAATCGCCGGGGAAAGCCTGACCAAGAACCTTCTTTAGTAGCGGAGGGGCATCCGAGGCGCCGAACCGGTGAAGGGTGGCCCAAACGTTCAATTCATACTGCTTGGCGATGTTGGGGTCGAAAACAGTGCTGGCATATTCAACGTGAAGTAGGCTGTGAATCTTGCGAGCGTGAGAGATCTTGGCGTTCTCTAGTAAATCGAAAAGCTCTTCGAAGCGGCGGATGTCGTAGCCGCACTGGCGAAGCTCGAAGACGTCTGGGAAATAGAGCTGGCGATAAAACGGCACATGCCCACGAGTGTTGACCGGAAGTCCCCACTCTTCGAGAACGTGGTCGTTCTCAGCTTCGATGTAGTCGTTGTGATCCATTACTTAATTGTCGTTGAAGTTGCCTAGGCTTGGAGCAACATTTAGAAATGGGGAAAGAAATGGAAAAGCCTTCCGGTTGCGGAATCTTTGGTCTGATTATTGTGGCTCTAATGCTGGGCAGTTTTCTTCTGCAAAATCCAGTGGCTCTGATCATCGCGGTTTTCGTTGTGATTGCCATCATTTTTGTGGTGCAAGACAACAAACGACGCAAGCAGGCCACGTTTGTCGACAACATGGAGGCTTGCGCAACCATTCTCGACCAAATAGCCGATGGCAAAGAGCCAGAACTATCAGGCGGCATGGCGCTTCAGAAGGGCGAAAAACTCATCTATGTGATTCCAATGGTGGCTCTTACCGAATACGAAAGTTCTGGTTCGAGTTTCTCAGGCATGAACGCCGGAGTTAGCTTTCCGCTGTTTGGCGATGTTCGCGGAAACGTTGGCGGAATGGGCGGCCAGTTCACCAAGAACCCTGAAGTTCTAACCCAGATTGATTACGGCCAGGCAGTGTTCACCAACCAGCGCATCGTTTTCAGCGGCGCCAAAATGGTGCGCGACTGGGATCTATCCAAAACTGTTTCACTTGAGCCAGGCGCCAACGGTCTAAACGTAAAGATTGCGGTATCGAACCGTGAGCGCACCTCAGGTTTGCAGGCGCTAAACGTCTTCGCTTTTGGCCCGGGCTACCCAGCCGGTTACGTGTTCACACTCTTCGACGACGGCGAAGCCGCAGCTAAAAAGTGGGCTCGCAATCTAGCCAATGAGATTCGCGCGGCGGTTGCAGTTGAACGAGCCAAAGTGGCTCCGAAAGCAATAGAACCAAAAACCGATGGGTCAGCCTAAAAAGAGTCTGATTTTTTGGCTGAGACATCGGTATATTTGAGGAAAAGAATCCGGGGGTAAGATTTATGCGGTTTACGAGAATAATTCTCACAATTTTGATGGTGGCATTTAGCATCACCGCCACCCCGGCAAATGCCGCTCCCCTTCTTTCACAAAATCCTGGACTGCAGTTCAACGGGGATCCTTCGATTGGGGGAACTGTTTATGCAGAACTTTCTTATACACCCGAACGGTCAACATCGGTTTACAAATGGACGTCAGGCAAGAAGGTTGTTGCCACTACTAGCTCGTTTGTGATTCCAAGCACAATGAAAGTCGGTCAGCCGCTTCAGGTATCTGTAACAAATGCCGCTCCTGGTTACCGCAAGTGGAGCTACCTATCTCCAATCATTAAAGTGGGCCAAATCACGGTGATAAAGCCGGGAGAACGAACCGGCCAGTTCATCGTGGGACGAGAAACCTCC
>JBEGUF010000040.1:0-2966 GCA_041179025.1 Actinomycetota bacterium
CGGGGAACTTCTCAATCGCGTAGCGGAGCATAGTTCTAGGCATTTGGGTAGCGTGCAGTTCAAGAAAGCTCACTAAAGCCTTGTGGTGAACTTTGCCCAGTTCGCGCAGCATCCAACCGGATGCCTTGTGCATGAGATCGTGCTTGTGGTCGAGGTGATATTCGGCCATCCACAGAGTTGGCTCGATGATTCCTGCTTTGAGAAAAGCAAAAGTGAAAATCACACTTATTCGATTGAGCCAGAGGTCCTCTGAATCAGCCAATTCGCCTAGTAGCTCGGTGTTATTGGTCTCTACTAGATACGCGCCAAGGTAGGGGGCGGTGGCATCAACCAAATCCCAGTTGTTTACTCGTCCCTGCTTGGCGATTTCCATGTAGAAATCGAAAATCTCTTTGCGAGCATCGAGAGTTTTGGCTTTCTTAAACTGCAACACAAGGATGAATAGGCCGAGCTGCCGAACCTCGTGGAATTCGTCGTCGACGAGAATTTGAATCTGGTCGTGAGTCAAGCCTTGGAAACGCTTCGACACCTCGCGGGTCTGGGGAACTTTCAGCCCCAGAAACTTGTCGCCTTCGCCATATTCGCCAGGGCCAGTTTTGACAAACCAGCCGAGTTGGTCGGCGTGATACCCATTCTCAAGTTCCTCGAGGGCTTGGCGAGCTTCGGCGGCAGTTACCATGGCTCAAGTTTAACGTTGCTTAAAGCGCGAAACCCGACCGAGCAACCGTCCGGATGCTTGCCGAGTTCACTTTGACTAGCGGCGCGCTAGCCACCTTTTTACAATACCTGCCGAGCAGACTCATTTCAACAAATTTACACATGTGGAAAAGTTTTTTGGCTGGCGTGTTAGCCCTCTAAATTAGTTGAATGCTATTGGGCTTTGTAGATGAGACCAAGGAGAAGAACTACACACTCGTGCTTTGCCTTGTGCACCAAGATGACCGGTTGCGTTTCCGGAAAACCTTAGCCAGAGCCCGGTTACGGGGCCAGAGGTCGATTCACTTTGCCAAGGAGTCCCCTTGTCGGAGGCGACAAATCATCAAACTAATCGTTTCGATGTCTATTCGCCTCATCGTCTTTAATGCCGGCTCTCTCAAGAGCAGTAGAGCCCGATCTCAACTATTGAAAGAGCTCATGCATTACGCGAGAAACGCGAAAATTCGCCATCTGACATTTGACTTAGACGCATCGGCACTTGCACAGGACGTTCGAGACCTCAACAAATTACGTGCTCAATTCGATTCTGACGTTATTTGGGACCACGTGAGCAGGAATCAAGAGCCACTACTTTGGGTAGCAGATGCGGTGGCATGGTGTGTCAATCGGGGTGGGGATTGGGAGCGGATGGTGCGCCCGATCATTGAGGAGACGATTGATTGTTAAAAGAAGAACGGGCCGACAACCGCCGACCCGTCTCTCTGTTTAGATTTACTCGAGGTTTCCAACAACCACCAGGCCGTCGCCGGCTGCTGGCTTGAAGGTTTCGTGCTTGCTTGGGTTGAGTTCAACACCCGTTGAGCCGTCGTGGCTGGCGTTTGCTGCAATTCGAATACCAATTGCACTGTCGCCGTGCGCGGCGGCTGCGGCAACTAGCTCTCCAAAGCTGATTTCCTTACCCAGCGAGGCAAAGTATTCGATTGGCTTCAGGTTGATTGAGGCGCCCTCTGCGTCGAATAGATCGGCGAATACCGGAGCTAGAGCTACGTTTTCGCTGATCTGAGTCATCAGCAGTGCGGCTAACTTGTCGCTGACAACCAAATCGTCTACGGCTGCAACGCGAGCGATTTCTGCCTTGCTCGAATCCATGATTTCTGCTACTAGACGAGTTGGCTCAACGCCGTTTCCGTCTTGTTCGAAAAGCTGGTTTAGCTGAAGCATGCTCAACATGGTTAGCGCATCTCCGTCGGCGATGGTTACACCCTTGCGGTAACCAAGAACCAGGATCTGGTCGTAGTGCTTGGCGCTGGCAGCAACAGTCATGTCGTTGATGTCGCCGGAGGTGTAGGCGAAAGTAGTCTTCAAAGCTCCAAAGTTCAGATCTTCGGTTTCAGATTTCTTGACGAAATCCTTCTTCGCGATGATGTGAACCGTAGAGCCCTTCACCATAAACGGTGCAAGTTCGCCAAGGATGGTGCGGCCCATTGCCGACCAACCAATAACGAGCATGTGCTCTGGCTTACGCGCTGGAATTTTGCTGGCGACCGGCTTCGACTTGACCACTAGGTCGGTAGGGCCGGTGTAAACAACCTTGTCGTCGTCTTCGGCAACGGCGATGACTTTGTCGTCCGCCTTCAGTTTGGTGGTTCCCTTAGGGTTCAAAGAGACGGTTCCGTTGGCGTGAGCCAAACCGATAATGCTGGCTTCGTTGAAAGATACGAGTGCCTCCTTGTAGGTCTTGCCCGCAAGAGCCGGCACGGCCTGGAAGTAAATCTCGTCTCCACCAAAGTCGAGAAGGTCGAGAATTACCGCGGCCAAACCTGGCTGGCGTGATGCCTGTGCGGTAACGCGGGCGATGATGTCGTGAGAGCGAACCGGGATGACTTGGCCCTTGGTGGCGGTGGCCAGAGACTGAGCTACGTTCTTATCGTCAATTTCAACGATGAGCTTCTGGCTCGGGTTGGTGCTGAGGGCCTTGACTGCGAAAACGGTGTTTACCGAACCTGCATCGCTGCTCGAAGCCTCGTCGAGGATGATTACCGACTTTGAAGTTCCAAGATTGGTGCGCTTCAATTCGGTCAGGGAGTTTAAGTCTCCCATTCGCGTAACAACGTCAAGGCGCTTTAGCGATCCCGCGTTGTTCTTGATCTGCTGTTCCATCCACTCGCGGGTCTTGTTCGCGAAAATGACAACGGTTGGCTTGCGGCGCTGGTTTAGCCCAGCTTCTTGAAGTTCGTTAAGGATTGGGAAGATACGGTTCGACCAGCCGAGGATCAGGGTGTGATTGCGCGCGATGATTGGCGAGCGAC
>JBEGUF010000041.1:0-4591 GCA_041179025.1 Actinomycetota bacterium
AAACGGCAACGACGAAATCTCAAAGGCAACCCCAACTCTCACCATCGGCCCACGACTTGGTGAAATTCTTGGCAGTGTTTTCGAAGCCAATGAGTTTTTCGGTTTGGCAATGTGGAACACCGTCCTCGTGGGCACCATTGTTTCGGCGGCTCAGGTGTTCTTCTCTTCGGTTGCTGGTTTCGCCTTCGCCAAGTTGAACTTCAAGGGTCGTAAATTCTTGGTCGTCTTTGTGGTTGGAACCATGATGCTGCCAAGCCAGCTGGGAATCATCCCTCTGTTCATGCTGGTGTCAGATTTGGGCTGGGTTGATACTCTGACCGCCTTGATCGTGCCCGCCCTGGTAACGGCATTCGGTGTGTTCTGGATGCGTCAGGTTATCGACGCCCAGGTGCCGAATGAACTTCTCGAGGCCGCCAGCATCGACGGCGCCGGTGTCTTCCGCATCTACTGGCAGATCGTTTTCCCGCTAATTCTTCAGAGCGGTTTCGTGCTCGGTTTGTTTAGCTTCTTGGCCGTGTGGAACGACTTCCTTTGGCCGCTGCTCGTGCTGAACGACCCACAGCAGTACACCGTTCAGGTTGCAGTGAACCAGTTGCAGGGTACCTACACACTCGACTACGCACTAAACCTCGGTGGAGCATTCCTAGCCACCGCACCACTACTAGTGCTCTTCCTGTTCGTTGGCCGCAAGTTGGTTAGCGGAGTTATGGATGGAGCAGTAAAGGGTTAACCATGGCATTTCCAAGTAATTTCACCTGGGGCGCAGCCACTGCAAGCTATCAAATCGAAGGCGCTGCCCATGAGGATGGTCGCGGCGCAAGCGTTTGGGATACATTTGCCGCAACTCCTGGCAAGGTTTTCAATGGCGACAACGGCGACATAGCGTGCGATCACTATCACCGCGTTCCGGAAGATATCGCCATCATGAAAGACCTTGGCATCGACTCCTACCGCTTCTCGATTGCCTGGCCAAGACTTGCTCCCCAGGGTGATTCGCGCCGTGAGCAGCGGGGCTACGACTTTTACTCGCGCCTGATTGATCAGCTTCTTGAAGCCGGTATCAAGCCTCTACCGACCATGTACCACTGGGATTTACCTCAGGCTTTGCAAGACAAAGGTGGCTGGGCTAATCGCGACACCGCCTACCGTTTTGCGGTTTACGCGGCCGATCTAGCCGAAGCCTACTCAGACCGAGTCGACAAGTGGATCACGTTTAATGAGCCTTGGTGCTTCACCTGGTTGGGCTACATGTCTGGGGTTCACGCACCTGGCGTTCAAGATCTAGATCAGGCCATTGCGGCAGCTCACCACAGCGCACTGGCACATGCCGAAGGTATTCGCGCATTCCGCTCGGTTACACCGAACGCGATTCTCGGCCAGACCCTCAACATGACTAACTACATTGTTTCCGACCCGACCGATTCGGATTTGGTGGAGTTGGCGAACCTGCAAGATGCCCACATAAACCGTTGGTGGATCGAGGCCGAGCAAACCGGGCATTACCCGCAGAACCTCGTTGACTACTTCGGCGAGCGTCTTCAGCGCGTGATGCTTCCAGGTGATGAAAAGCTTCTCAAAGTCGATACCGATTTCCTAGGCATCAATTACTACAGCGACTCATTTATCAGCACCCCAGGCCCAGACGACAAGCGAGCCATGGACGGCGGACCACACCCCTTCCCTCAGCGGGCGAGCGGAAAAGTTCCGGGACCAACAACCGACATGGGCTTGCCAATTACCCCGGAAGGCATCAAGAACCTTCTGCTTCGCATCAATCGAGACTGGCCTCAAATTAGCAGTCTCGCGGTTACCGAAAACGGAGCGGCCTACGACTACCCGGTTGAAAACGGCGAGGTAAACGACCACCGTCGCGTTGCCTATCTAACGGCTCATCTTGAGCAGCTATCTGAAGCAATCGATCTCGGCGTACCGCTAGATTCCTATTTTGCGTGGTCACTTCTCGACAACTACGAATGGGCTGAGGGGTATCGAAAGCGCTTCGGTCTGGTGCACGTGGATTTTGAAACTCAGGCTCGAATTCCGAAGCTGAGCGCCAAGGTTTACAAAGAAATTGTGGCTTCAAATGGCAGTAGAATTGGGAGCATTGCCGAGTCTATAAGGGTGTGATTTGCAGTGGCTAAGAAGCCCAAGAGACCGACTTATTCGGAAATTGCAAAACTCGCTGGAGTAAGCGAAGCCACGGTTTCGAGGGTTTTAAACGGCGACGACAAGGTTGATGCCGAGCGCATCAAGGCAGTCACCGAAGCTGTGGAAACCCTCGGGTACAAGAAAAACCGCGCGGCGGCAGCGCTTGCCTCAGGCCGCACCGGGCTAATCGCAGTTGTTATCGACGACGACCTCTCGGTTTTCCAAGACCCATTCTGGGGAACAATCACGAACGGCATTAGCCGAGTGCTGATGGAAAACGAAATGCAAACCCTTCTTCTCGTTGCACCTCTGGACAAACTCGATTCACCCGTGGCGCAATACCTTCAGCGAGGTGAAGTTGATGGTGTGATTTTCCTGCAGCTTCAAAAAGACTCTCTGATCAAAAAACTCGCCAAGCAAAATTTCCCGCTGGTAGTAAACGGAACACCTCACTCCAGTAACCCGTTTGCCTACGTTGACTCCGACAACGCTGGCGGAGCCTATGCCGCGGTGGAACATCTTGTGAACCAGGGTCGCAGTTGCATCGCCGTAATTACCGGTGAACTAAACAACACCGCCGCCGAGCAGAGACTCGATGGCTACCTGGCTGCGATTAAATCGTTTGAGAAGCGTGAATCCAAGTCGCTGATTGCCACCGGCAACTGGTCCAGGGAGTCGGGGTACGAACTCGCCAAGAAGCTCATGGGTAAAAACCCAGACCTAGACGCGATTTTCTGTTCAAACGACATTATGGCTCTGGGAGCAATCGCAGCGATTCAAGAGGCCGGCAAATCTGTTCCGGAAGACATCGCCGTGATTGGCTTCGACGACTCTTTCCTAGCCCAGAATTCTCATCCCGGACTCACCACCGTGCGCCAGGATATCGTGGGCCTTGGAATGGAAGCGGCAAAGATGATTCTGGCCATTTTGCGGGGCGAGGAAGTGCACTCCGAGATCCTTCCCTGCGAACTGGTGATTCGCGCTACCGCTTAGTAACGTTTCCGTGAAATCGCTTTCACGAAACCCTGAATTCGCCTATACTCAAGACAAATGCTTGTGCGAGCATTCGATTGCTAAAACTATTTCTTGGGAGTTTTCCGTTGAACAAAGTAATTCGCACTTTCTTTGCAAGCCTTTTGAGCGCCAGCCTTCTTCTCGCAGGTTTAGTGGCAGCAACTCCAGCCAAAGCAGACGTGGAATGGGTTTCTGCTCCAACTTGGAAGAACCTTCACGCCAAGGTTGAAGAGGGTGTGTTCGAGCGGGTTCGTCGCGAATTTGACACAGCTCAGAGGCTTATGGTCGACAGCGAAACTCAGCACAATGTGGCTTGGGTTCGCACCGACCGCAACAACGTAACTGTTCAGTACCAAGGCGGCGTGCTCAACGCCGGTCGTAAAGTTCAGTTCATCATGAACGGCGACGTTCCTTACACCGATAGCGTCCCAGAAATCGATAAAGTCATCGAACTAGACGAAGAAGGTAACGAAGTTCGTCGCGTTGCCACCGTTATCACCGACGAGACCGGTTTAGCTGAAGTTACCCTCACCCTGGTAAACGCACCCATTGCTGAGACCGACCTTCGCGTTGCCATTAGTTCTGGTGAAGGTGAAACCGCAACCGACGTGGGCAACATGCTTCTCTCGTGGCAAGACCCCGGTTTCTTCCCAATTATGAAACTTGTAGGTTCAGGTCAGGGATTCACCTCGGAATGCCTCTACCGTGCCAACAATGCCTTGGGCCAAACCTCGCGTGCCCACGAGTGCTACAACGGTGACTTTGAGGAGTACACCTGGAAGTGGAGCGTGTTTAAGCGCGAATGGCTACCGGAGTACTCGCAGGTTTATGTAAAGAGCTTCAAATACGGCTCGACCCTAAACCTCACCTACAAAGTAACCGACATCTGGGGAACCCCACAGGTAGATCGAGACATCAATCTAATTGTTGATCAGGGCTGTCGCCTATGCCGCTGGTACAGCTACGAAAGCGACAAGGCAACCGACGCCAACGGATACGTATCGTTCTCGCTTCGCAACCGCAACACCCTCGACTCGGTGAAAAACAACAAGTTTGTGAACTCAGACACCAAGGCGAAAGAGGGCGGCTTCATAGCCCTCTCGATTCAGCCAACCACCAACGCACTAGACGAATCAGCCGACTTCATGTGGCCGCAGATCGTAACCGACATCAACATGAAAGCCTCGGGTTCGATTCTGCAGGTGAGAACTCGCGGAGGAAATGCTGTTAATGCGTCCGGGAACTACGTGACCACAGTCGACAACGCGCTGGTTACAAACCCAGCGCATGAAGTGGACACCTTGGAAACCTCACTTACCGACATCGACGTAGTGAGCCTAACCATCACTTACATGAAGAACGCGCTTTTGAAAGCCCTGTATTCTCCAGACATCAAGGTGACGGCCGACAACGGCGGTAAGGCGGCTCT
>JBEGUF010000042.1:0-4315 GCA_041179025.1 Actinomycetota bacterium
GCGATGCCTTCGATGGAACCAAGGTGCCCTGGTGGCGCAGAGACAAAAAAGACGCCGACATTCCATTTGAAACACCGGTTACCACCGAGGTTGCCATTGAAGATTTGTTCCAAGACGAACCCATCGTCGACGTAACTTCGGTTGACACATCTACCGATACCGAACCGATTGCCATCGTGGACGAGCCAGCCGAACAGTCTCTGTTCCCAGAGCCAGAACTTCCACCGGTAGTTGTTGAGAAGACTAAAACCAATCGGCCATACAACTTGCCTCCGGTAACCATGTTGCCTCCTGGCAGCATCCCGAAGGCGAAGACGGAAGCTAACGACGTTGTGGTGAAGGCAATTACGGCCGTATTCAGCGAGTTTGATGTTGCCGCACGCGTGGTTGGATTCTCCCGTGGCCCAACGGTCACGCGCTACGAAGTTGAGCTCGCTCCCGGAGTGAAGGTGGAAGCGGTCACCCGCCTTTCCAACAACATCAGTTACGCCGTGGCCAGCAACGAGGTGCGAATTCTTGCTCCGATTCCCGGCAAGTCGCTGATTGGTATTGAGATTCCAAACACCGACCGCGAGACAGTTTCCTTGGGAGACGTACTGCGTTCCAAAGTTGCCATAGACAGCAAGCACCCGATGACCATCGGTATCGGAAAAGATGTTGAGGGCGGATTCGTCATTGCGAACCTTGCCAAAATGCCCCACCTTTTGGTGGCAGGTGCCACCGGTGCTGGAAAGTCTTCGTTCGTGAACTCCATGATTACGTCGATTTTGATGCGAGCCAAGCCAGCCGAAGTTCGCATGGTGCTAATCGACCCAAAGCGTGTTGAACTGGCCGCCTATCAGGGCGTTCCGCACCTAATCACCCCGATTATTACCAACGCCAAAAAAGCCGCCGAGGCTCTGCAGTGGGTTGTGAAGGAAATGGACATGCGCTACGACGACCTAGCGTCGTTCGGTTTCAAGCACGTCGACGACTTCAACCGAGCCGTGGTTGCCGGTACGGTCAAGGTTCCGGAAAACTCACGCCGCGTGCTCCAGCCTTATCCTTACCTGCTGGTAGTGGTAGACGAGCTTGCCGATCTGATGATCGTTGCTCCTAGAGACGTTGAAGACTCGATTGTTCGAATTACTCAGTTGGCTCGTGCCGCCGGAATCCACCTGGTTCTGGCGACCCAGCGTCCGTCTGTTGACGTGGTAACCGGATTGATCAAAGCAAACGTGCCTAGCCGCCTTGCCTTCTCGGTGTCTTCTGTCACCGACTCACGAGTTATCCTCGATAGCCCAGGAGCCGAGAAGCTGGTTGGCCAGGGAGATGCCTTGTTCTCGCCAATGGGAACAAACAAGCCGATTCGTGTTCAGGGAGCCTGGCTATCCGAGGAAGAGCTCGAGAAGGTTGTCAGCCACGTCAAGGCGCAGATGGACCCAGATTACCGAAGCGATGTTGATGAGCCGGTTGCCACAAAGGGAATGGTCGACGCCGACATCGGAGATGACCTCGAAGTTCTACTGCAGGCAACCGAACTTATTGTTAGTTCTCAGTTTGGCTCCACCTCGATGCTTCAGCGAAAGCTGCGTGTTGGTTTCGCCAAAGCTGGCCGCCTGATGGACCTACTTGAGTCTCGCCAAATTGTTGGCCCGAGCGAAGGATCGAAGGCGCGCGAAGTTCTCGTGAAGCCAGAAGACCTCGCCACTGTTCTGGCTAGTCTTCGTGGGGAACCCGGCGTGAAAACATCCACGTCAGTTGCAAACGCCGCCGACCGAATCGACAACGGCCAGATGGCCGCGGGTGAGTTCGAAGAGTTCATTCCAAAGGGCGACCCAGATGAAGGTGAAGAAGACGCTTGGCTTCTAACCGGTCGAGACAAGTGAACCTACCCAACACCATAACTCTGGCGCGTATCGCACTGGCGCCAGTATTCGTCTGGGTTCTGTTTCTCTACCCAGCCCAAAACGCTCCTGAGCGCTGGATCGTCGTGGCACTGTTCGTTCTGGCCAGTGCCACGGACGGAGTGGATGGAGCTCTTGCTCGCAAAAGAAACCAGGTAACAGATTTAGGGAAACTGCTCGACCCAATCGCCGACAAGGTCTTGATTGGCGGAGCGCTGGTGGCGCTATCTGTACTTGGCCAGATTGAATGGTGGATAACCATCGTGATTTTGGTAAGAGAAATCGGAATTACCCTCTACCGTCTCGCTGTGGTTCGAGACCGCGTCATAGCAGCATCCGGTGGAGGGAAATTCAAAACGGTAATGCAATCTATTGCGGTAGGTTTCTGTCTTTCGCCACTCTCCGGATACTGGTGGCCACTTGGTTTCGTCCAAGCGGGAATTCTCTACTTTGCACTGATCCTCACCGTGATTAGCGGATTCGAATACTTATTGGCAGCGCGCAAGTGAGCACCGAAGTCATAATCGAACAACTTCGGTCAACCGGCACCAAACTGTTTTTCGCCGAATCCATAACCGGAGGGTTGCTTGCCGACGCCTTTATCTCAGTTCCAGGAGCATCCGATGTGGTGCTCGGTTCCGAAGTCACCTATGCCAATGAGCTCAAGACCGCGCTACTCGGCGTAGAAGAAGAACTTCTTAAAACCAAGGGTGCCGTTTCAGTTGAGGTTGCCACTGCTATGGCTCAAGGCGCATACGCCGTGGGTTTGGCCAGCGCAGATCTTGAGCCGGGCAAACTAATCGCCGTAGCCACCACTGGCAACGCCGGTCCGTCTGGAGAACCCGCTGGCTTGGTTTTTGTGGCCCTCTGCGATGGCTCGAAAAAGCGCGTCATCGAACACCGGTTTACTGGCGATCGCGCTCACGTGCGAGCACAGAGTGTTGCGGCTGCCATCGACATGATTCGGGAACATTTGAGCCTGTAAAGGTGTTCTTATCTCTGAAGCAAACTTTCAGGTGATTCCAAGGATTATTGGTCAAACTTGTCAGAGGCAACAGGTAAGTTATTTAGCAGGAGGTAGCACATGGTACTAGTGCGTCACGAAATCGGTGAAGTTTTACGCGACATTCGTATGTCTAAGCGTCAGACTCTTCGCCAGGTTGCTGCTCGCGCTGCCGTCGCTCTTGGTTACCTAAGCGAAATCGAACGTGGACAGAAGGAAGTGTCTTCAGAACTACTGTTCTCTATCGCCGAAGCTCTAGATGTGCCAATCTCGCACATCATGCGTGAGGTTTCAGATCGCCTTGCTATGGCAGAGGGTGTGGGAATTCCAGACACCGTGCCGGCTCATTTGGTCGCTTCGTTCGACTCCTCCCTGCTCAACGCCTAGTTTCGGTGCGTCTCTCCAAATTTCGTGAACTCATGAACGATGAGTTCGGTCACGCCTATGCGTCGGTAATTGAGGCCGACCAGGTTCTAACCGAGTTCGGTGATCGAACCGCCAAGCAGTGCCACGCCGCCGGAGAAGACCTCCGTGAAGTTTGGCTGGCAATCTGCCGTGCCAATAGTGTGCCAGAGAGCCGCTGGCTCGGTTTGAACAAAAATACGAAAAAATAGACACGCCGAAAAGATTCATTCGAAAACTTGTTCGAATATTGCTAGAGTCAAGTTATCGAGCAGTGAAAGTTATCCACAAATCGAAAAACGCCGGCGGTCAATGTCGCAGGTTCGCAATAGTGTCACATCAGAATAAAAACGTGATGGCTCAAACGAGCAGAAGAAGAGGAACAAATGGCAAGTCCAGCAGAACGCGAAAAAGCTCTAGACACCGCTCTCGCACAGATCGACCGTCAGTTCGGTAAGGGTTCCGTTATGCGTCTCGGCTCAGACGAGCGCGCTCCGGTAGAAACCATTCCAACCGGATCAATCGCTCTAGATGCGGCCCTCGGCATTGGAGGCCTTCCTCGTGGCCGAATCATCGAGATCTACGGCCCAGAATCTTCGGGTAAAACTACCCTCACACTCCACGCAATCGCCAACGCCCAGAAAAATGGCGGAGTCGCTGCATTCATCGACGCTGAGCACGCACTCGACCCTGAGTATGCCAAGGCACTTGGCGTAGACATCGACGCACTGTTGGTTAGCCAACCAGACACCGGTGAGCAGGCTCTAGAAATCGCTGACATGCTGGTTCGCTCAGGCGCTATCGACCTAATTGTTATCGACTCTGTGGCAGCGCTAGTGCCTCGCGCCGAAATCGAAGGCGAAATGGGAGACACTCACGTTGGTCTCCAGGCTCGTTTGATGTCTCAGGCGCTTCGCAAGCTAACCGGTGGCCTAAACAGCACCAACACCACCATGATTTTCATTAACCAGCTGCGCGAAAAGATCGGTGTGTTCTTCGGAAGCCCTGAGACCACCGCCGGAGG
>JBEGUF010000043.1:0-27667 GCA_041179025.1 Actinomycetota bacterium
TGTAAAGATCCTTCACCAGAAGGGTGAACATCTCTTCGTGCGTAGGCGCTAGTAGGAAGTCGTTCTTACGGCGGTCTTGCAAGCGGAACAGGTTGTCGCCGTATTCGGTCCAGCGGCCCGTTACTTCAAACGGTTCACGGGGCAAAAGCGCTGGGAAGAAAACTTCTTGGGCGCCAGCGGCAGCCATTTCTTCGCGAACGATTTGCTCGATCTTCGCCTTCACAGCCAAACCCAGCGGAAGCCAGGTGTAGATACCCGCTGCGGCACGGCGAATGTAGCCTGCGCGAAGCAGCAGCTTGTGGCTGTCTACCTCAGCTTCGGCTGGGTCGTCGCGCAGTGTGCGCAGGAACAGGCTGGAAAGACGGATTGGCATAAGAAAACCTTACTTCTTGGCTACAACAACCGATGGCGAACCAACCAGTGTTGGGTCCATCTCGGCAGCCAGACGGTTTGCTTCTTCGATAAGCGTTGCAACAATCTCGCTCTCAGGTACGGTTTTGATAACCTCGCCCTTCACAAAGATCTGACCCTTACCGTTACCGGAAGCCACACCCAAATCTGCCTCACGAGCTTCACCAGGACCATTCACAACACAGCCCATAACGGCAACGCGCAGTGGAACGGTCATCTTCTCAAGACCCTTGGTTACATCGTTGGCCAGGGTGTAAACATCCACCTGAGCACGGCCGCAACTTGGGCAAGAAACAATCTCAAGCTTGCGAGGACGAAGGTTTAGTGACTCTAGAATCTGTGAGCCAACCTTGATTTCCTCAACCGGTGGAGCCGAAAGCGAAACACGGATGGTGTCTCCGATACCCTTCGAGAGAAGTGCGCCGAAAGCAACCGAAGACTTAATGGTTCCTTGGAACGCCGGGCCAGCCTCGGTTACACCTAGGTGCAGTGGCCAGTCTCCTCGCTCAGATAGCATTTCGTAGGCCTTGACCATAACCACCGGGTCGTTGTGCTTCACCGAAATCTTGAAATCGTGGAAGTCGTGCTCTTCAAATAGCGACGCTTCCCAAACAGCAGACTCAACCAGAGCCTCCGGGGTTGCCTTGCCATACTTCTGCAAAAGACGCGGGTCTAGAGAACCTGCGTTCACACCGATTCGAATCGAAACACCCGCATCCTTAGCGGCCTTGGCAATAGCGCCAACCTGGTCGTCGAACTGTCGAATGTTCCCAGGGTTCACGCGAACTGCGCCACAACCGGCGTCAATTGCCTGGAAGACATACTTCGGCTGGAAGTGGATATCGGCGATAACCGGAATCTGCGACTTACGAGCAATCAGATGTAGTCGGTCGGCGTCGTCTTGAGATGGCACAGCCACACGCACGATGTCGCAACCGGATGCGGTTAGCTCAGCGATCTGCTGAAGCGTTGCGTTCACATCGGTGGTTGGAGTGGTGCACATCGACTGCACCGAAATCGGAGCATCGCCACCAACAGCAACTTTTCCAACCATGATCTGGCGGGTTTTGCGACGCGGGGTTAGAACCGGTGGCGGGCTTTTAGGTAGACCTAGATTGACTGCAGGCATGTCTCAAGCATAACCGCGGGCTAGAAAGTTATCGGGTTGATGACGTCAACCATAATCATCAAAAGTCCGGCGGCCAGAAGAAGTAGGAACATGAATTGAGCCACTGGAGCCATAAGCGCGGTGTCTACCGGCCCGGGATCCTTCTTGCCAACCAGGCGGAACGCGCCACGTTTAAGGTACTCGTAGATGCCTCCAGCAACATGCCCACCGTCTAGCGGCGGCAACGGAATCATGTTGAACGCAAACAGCGCAAGGTTCAGAGAACCGAGCAACATGAGAGTGGAAAGCACTTTGTCGAGCCCATCCCCGTCGGCGCTAGCAACCTGGCCGGCTACCTGACCGATGCCAACCACTGAGATTGCGGAATCGGTGGCACGAGGCTGACCGGTGGCAGTTGCGTAAACAGCTGAGTAAACCTGCTGAGGGAACTGACCGATGAAGCCAAAAGTCTGCACCGCTGTATCCCAGCCGTAGGCAAGCGACTCCCCCATCGACAACTGGTGACGAATGAATTCCATGCGAATTCCAACGTAGGTGCGAACCTCGTTACCGATCTTTCCTTCAGCGGGAAAAATGTTCAGCGTGAGCTCGGAGCTACCTCTGCGAACCACAACCTCATGCGATGAGAAAGGTTTCGCCGTTACGGCGTTCAGAAATGGTTGAGCTAGCTCAACCGGTTTACCGTCGACCCTCAGCACCACATCGCCCGATTTCAAGCCGGCCAGTGATGCAGGAGTTCTTACCGAATCAGCGAGGCAGGAATCTTCCGGATAGGTCATTTGCTCTTGGCACTCGATCACGGCTTCGATCTTTGTTCCCTGAGTCATTACTCCAACGCCCGAAAGCGCGGTTGAAATGAGCACCAAACCCAAAATTAGGTTCACGGTTGGCCCACCGAGCATGATAATGATCCGCTGCCAGGCTGGCTTCGAATACAGGGTTCTGGTTTCATCGCCAGCAACCATGTGCTCGGTGTGAGCCTCACGAGACTGCGCAATAACCTTGCCAAACCACCGCTTGGAGTCTGGTTTATTGGCCTTAGCCGGCGGGAACATTCCAATCATGGTGATGAAACCACCTAGTGGAATCGCTCTGATTGAGTATTCGGTCTCGCCGATTTTCTTAGCGAACAACTTTGGCCCGAAGCCAACCGCCCAGTGGGGAACTTTCACTCCAAAGATTTTGGCTGGAATCAGGTGACCAAACTCGTGAAGACCGATTGAGATAGCAAGGCCCAAAACCATTACCAAGATGCCGAGGATGTAGAGCAAAATTTCGTTCACGTAATCAACCTAGCGAAAGATTCTGACAGTTTGCCTAACAGGCAGTTGCCATCTGCCCCTGAGCGCGATCGCGAGCCCAAACCTCGGCAGCCAAAACGCTCTCGAGGGTCAACTCGGCCGGAGACTCATGAGCTTCAACCACCCGTTCAATCACATCCACGATCTGCGTGAAGCGAATCAACCCTGCGTGGAAAGCCTCAACCGCCTCTTCGTTGGCCGCGTTATAAACGGCAGGGTAAGTGCTACCGAGTTTCGCCACCTTGCGAGCCAGAGCAACCGCCTTGAAGACGTCCTCGTTTAGAGGTTCAAAAGTCCAGGTGGAAGCCTTCGTCCAGTCGCACGGTGTTGCCACGTTAGGCACTCGCTCCGGCCAAGACATACCCAGCGCAATAGGCAGCTTCATATCTGGCGGCGACGCCTGAGCGATCACCGAGCCATCCACAAACTCAACCATCGAGTGAACCACCGATTGCGCGTGAACTGTCACTTCGATGTCGTCGATTGGCACGTCAAACAACAGGTGTGCCTCAATCAACTCAAGCCCCTTGTTCACCATGGTCGCCGAGTTGGTGGTAACCACCTTCCCCATCACCCAGGTGGGGTGAGCGAGCGCTTGTGCCGGGGTCACGTCGTGTAGTTGCTCCAGAGACCAACCACGGAACGGCCCTCCGGAAGCCGTGAGAATAAGTTTTCGAACCTCAGACTTAGCGCCCGATAAAAGCGCCTGAGCCAAAGCCGAGTGCTCGCTATCAACCGGGACGATTTGCCCAGGCTTAGCCAAAGACGTAACCAGCGAACCACCAACAATCAGCGATTCCTTGTTTGCCAGAGCCAAAATCTTGCCCGAACGCAAAGTTTCTAGAGTTGGAGCCAAACCAATCGATCCGGTGATGCCGTTCACAACTACATCGGCATCTACTACGCGCACTAATTCGGTAGCAGCGGCAGCCCCGAGCACACAAACCTCAGGCGAAAGCCCAAATGCAACACGCTGCGATTCAAGAAGTTCTGCGTTGCTTCCCGCAGCCAAACCAACCACCTGAAACAGGTGAGGATTCTCGGAAATAACCTCTAAAGCTTGCGTTCCGATGGAACCGGTGCTTCCGAGAATGATTATTCGACGCATTTACCAATCTTCTCACCAATCTCAAAGGAGCGCGGGCGTAGACTAGGGGTATGAGTGAAACCCCTTTCTCAGTACGTAAGTTAGTCACCGCAATCCCAGGACCTAAATCTCAGGCCCTCCATGCCCATCGCCTCACCCAGGTTTCTGCTGGTGTTGGCGCGGCTCTCCCGGTTTACATCGATCACGCCCATGGCGCGATTGTCACCGACGTCGACGGCAACCAGTTCATCGATCTTGGTTCAGGTATCGGTGTAGTTACCATCGGCCACACCAACGACCAGGTTGTGAAAGCCGTGCAGGAGCAGGTTGCAAAACTTACCCACACCCTCTTCACCGTTACCCCTTACGAGCCTTACGTTCGCGTTTGTGAGCTACTAAACAAGCACACCCCTGGCCACTTCGCTAAGAAGTCGGCTCTATTCAACTCGGGTGCCGAAGCCGTTGAAAATGCGGTCAAGTTTGCCCGTAAGTTCACTCGCAAGACCGAGATCGTGGTCTTCGACCACGGCTACCACGGTCGCACCAACCTAACCATGGCCATGAACTTCAAGGCAATGCCTTACAACGCCGGTTTCGGCCCGCTTGCTGGCAGCGTTCATCACGTTCCAATGTCTTACCCATACCGCGACCCTGAGGGCATGACCGGTCAGGAAGCCGCCAACCGCGCCATCACCTACATCGAAAAGCGCGTTGGAGCAGAAGACCTAGCAGCCATCGTTATCGAACCAATTCAGGGTGAGGGTGGCTTCATCGTTCCAGCACCTGGCTTCCTACTTGGTCTTCAGAACTGGGCTCGCGCCAACAACGTGCTCATCGTGGCCGACGAAGTTCAGGCGGGTATCGCAAGAACCGGTCGCTGGTTTGCCAGCTTCTACGAACCAGGTTTCGAACCAGATCTCGTAACCATCGCCAAGGGTATTGCCGGAGGTATGCCAATCTCGGCAGTAACCGGCCGCGCCGACGTTATGGACTCCTCTCACGCCGGCGGTATCGGTGGCACCTATGGCGGTAACCCGGTTGCCGCAGCCGCAGCCGTTGCCGTACTTGAGCAGCTAGAAGACGGAAAAGTATTCGAACGCGCCATGGCGATCGAAGCCTTTATGCTTCCTCGCCTACAGGAACTTCAGCAGCGTCACCCGGTAATCGGCGACGTTCGCGGACGCGGTGCGATGCTAGCCATCGAACTCGTTGAGCCAGGCACCAAGAACCCAAACTCAGCCGCCGTAAACAAGGTTGTACAGTATTGCCACCAAAACGGCGTGCTAGTTCTAAACGCCGGAACCCACGGAAACGTAATCCGCTTCCTTCCGCCGCTAGCCATCACCGACGAACAGTTGACCGATGCGCTAAACGTTTTGGATGAGGCTCTGGCTAACGCCAATTAGAAACTAGGGCTGTTTTCTGAAGTTTTCCCAGTGCCACTTTGTACAGCATCGGTATTGGAAGCATTGATTTGATGCATAGGAAGTAATAACTCCAAGGCGTCTCATCAGATCCACAAAAAAGTCAAAACAACGGGCAAGACCCACACCGTGTCAAGTATTAAGAGGGCCTTGTAAATGTCGGCTCTAGAATCTCGATTTCTCCAAACGAAATAGTCCCATCCAACAAACGCAAGTGCCTCCACGACTTGAAACCAAAAAATTACTTGTACGGTGCTGTCAAGAAAAGTGCCGGTCACTGGCGGCCCCAAAGTGTTCACGGTGTGAAACACGATCCAAGTCCTGACCACGGACCAACTCAGAAGAAAACTCCAAGTTGATGTGGCTTTATTAGAAGTGCTGCGCAAGAGAAGCTCAAAAACCAATCTGAACACAGGTGCAGCGACCGCTAAAGTGATGAGCGACCTGTAAAAGTATGCGTCTCTCATCAACCCCTAAACCTGACTTATCGGACCAGAAAGAAAGTTAGAAATGTCAGCAATTGAACAAATCGCAGAGCAACTAGAGCCAAAACCTTTTTCTGTTCATTGTTCTCTTTGGAAACCGAGAAAAATTGTCCAACGAGAAGCATTATTTGCGCGAGGATTATCAGAAGACTAACCCAAAAAACAATCGGCCAGATTAAAACGAGTTCTCGCAAGTCGAGAATCCCAAAAACTAGCATCCAGAAAGTGAAGAAGCTGGCGGCAGTCATCGATTCGATGTAGTACTTTTCAGCCATAAGGTTTTGCGCTTGACCCATTTGGGAAGCGTTTGCCCAGCGCGTACGTACAAAAAATAACATTGACCGCAACTCAAAAAATAGGACTGGGGTCACAAAGACCAAAACTTGAACCAGGGCTTGAGTCACTTTTTTGCGAGTCGCTTGCGCTTGATTGCGCCATTGATCTGAGCAACCAACACAATCAGGATGGTTGCGATGAATACGGCTGATGCGATGACGTTGGCTTCAGCTGGAACACCACGAGCAGCTGCCACGTAGACATACTTCGGGAAGGTTTCTACCGAACCTGAGTTGAAGTAGGTGATGATGAAGTCGTCGAAGCTCAGTGAGAACGAGAGCAGGGCTGCTGACACGATTCCTGGAAGTAGAAGAGGGAAAGTGATCTTCCAGAAGACCTGGTTTGGATTCGCGTAGAGGTCGCGGCCGGCTTCTTCAAGCACTGGGTCGAGCGTCTGCACTCGGGCCTTCACGGTTACCACCACGAAGGAGAGGCAGAAGACCACGTGAGAGATGATTACGGTGGTCATGCCAGCGCCAACTCCGGCGTTGAAGAACAGGCCAGCAAGACCGGCTCCGAGAACGATTTCAGGGGTGGCCATTGGTAGGAAGAGGGCTAGGTTTACTGCCGAGCGAGCGCGGTAGCGGTAGCGAACGAGGCCGATGGCTAGTGCGGTTCCCAGGATTGTGGCGATCAGGGTTGAAACTGCACTGATGAATAGTGAGTTGCCAAGAGATTCACAGATGTCTGGTTTGGCGCAAACGCCCAACCACTTATCAAAGGTGAAGCCCTGCCATTCGGTGTTGGTGCGCTTGGTTGAGTCGTTGAACGAGAAGGCGATTGTGTAAAAAATCGGAATGAGTAGGAAAACCATTGCCAGAGCCGAGTACATCGGCAGGGTGAGTTTCGATACGGATAAGCGCTTCACAGTAGATCATCCGTTCCCGAGCGACGAACGTAGAAGGAAACCAGCACCACGATAACTGCCATGAGGAAAACGCTTAGTGCTGAAGCTAGCGGGTAATCCTGGGTCTGAAGGAAGTCGGCGTCAACCATGGTTCCGATCATGGAGGTCTTAGAAGAGCCGAGGAAGTTTTGGCTGGCATTCACGTAGTCACCGGCGATTGGAATGAATACCAGTAGGGTTCCGGAGATGATGCCCGGCATGCTCAGCGGCAGGGTCACCTTGCGGAACACCGAGGCAGGGGTGGCATAGAGATCTGAGCCGGCTTCCAAAAGGCGCACGTCGAAGCGTTCTAGGGTGGTGAACAGAGGCAGCGTCATGAATGGAATGAAGTTGTAGGTGAGACCGAAGATCACGGCGGCGTCGGTGCCGAGGAAGTGGTCTGAGGTGCTCATTAGGCCGGTTGAATACACGAACTGCATGATTGCTCCGCCGTCTGAGAAGATCTGCTTCCAGGCGATGGTGCGAAGTAGGAACGAGATAAAGAAAGGAGCGATAACCAAAACCAGCATCATGCGCTGAAGCATTGGGCGGGTGCGAAGCTTTACGCCGATGAAGTAGGCCAGCGGGTAGCTGAACAGAAGTGCGATGAGGGTTGCCACGGTCGCGTAGTAGAACGAACGAATAATCTGGGGCATGTAATCGGTCATGACGGTTACATAGTTTTGCCAAGCGAAACCGTATTCGTATTCGCCGATGGCACCGCTGGCTGCTGGAACTTCAAGCGAGGTAACGATGAGCGACATCAGTGGCGTGAAAAAGAACAGACCCAGGTAAACCAAACCGGGCATCAAAAGCGCTAGGACGATTTTGCCCGATTTAGTGGGGGTCTTGTGTTCTTTTGCCGGAGCCGAACCGAATGCCGCGAATGCCACGACTACTCTTCTTCGTTGCCAACAGGTAGGTCTGACAAACCAAAGGAGTGCTCAACCTTCCAGGAAACCCAAACATTCTCGCCAAGTTCGATAACTGGGCTGATGCCAACGTTTTGAGCGAACACGGTGACTTCACCAACATTTGGAATGTCGATTAGGTACTGGTTGCTCACACCGGTGAAGCGGATGTCGGTGATTTCGCCAGGACCAACCACAACGTGATCTGAGCCAAGGTTTGGCTTAGTGCGGTGGAAGGTGGTTTTTTCTGGGCGAACACCGATGCAAATCTTGCCGGTCTGCTTCTCGGCGCGGTCTTTCGGCACAGTGATCTTGTGGCCGCCAACCTCGATGCTGAGAGACGAAGCGCTGGAGTCTGCGATTGAACCCACAAAGAGGTTCGACTGACCGAGGAACTTCGACACGAAAGCCGTCTTAGGGCGCTCGTAGAGGGCTTCAGGGGCACCCATCTGCTCGATGTGTCCCTTGTTCATAACCGCGACGGTGTCGGCCATGTCCATGGCTTCTTCCTGGTCGTGGGTTACGTGAAGGAAGGTTAGACCAACCTCCATCTGGATGGCCTTTAGTTCGATCTGCATCTGGCGACGAAGCTTGAGGTCTAGTGCTCCGAGCGGTTCGTCGAGAAGTAGAAGGGCGGGGCGGTTGACGAGTGCGCGAGCAAGTGCCACACGCTGCTGCTGACCACCGGAAAGCTGCTGGGGACGACGTTCTGCGGCGTAGCCGAGCTCAACCAGGTTCAGTGCGTCCATGGCCTTCTTGACTGGCTCTTCGATTTTGCGCTGACGCAAACCGAATGCCACGTTTTCCAAGATGGTCATGTGTGGGAACAGTGCGTAGCTCTGGAAAACGGTGTTGACCGGACGCTCGTGAGGCTTGCTCGCGGTTACGTCCTTGCCACCGATCAGCACCTGACCAGCGGTTGGTTCCTCAAGACCGGCAACGATTCGAAGGGTGGTGGTTTTACCGCAGCCCGAAGGACCTAGAAGAGCGAAGAACTCGCCTGCGGGAATGTGCAGGTCCATGTCTTCGAGCGCGGTGAAACCAGGGAAATCCTTGCGAACGTTTACTAGCTCGAGATCGGCACCGGAAGGTTTGAAATCAATTGCCAATTACACAACACCGTTGGAAGCCTTTGACCAGGCCTTGGAGAACTCGTTGTCTTCCTTAGGGGTCAATGGGCGGAACTGCTTTAGCTTGGTTGCGAAGATTTCATCCGAAGGGAAGATCAGTTCGTTGTTAGCCAACGCTGGGTCCTTCTTGATTACGATCTCGCGAGCACCAGCAACCGGGGTTACGTAGTAAACGCCAGCCAAAGCTAGTTCTGCTGCAACTTCTGGGGTGAAGTAGTAGTCGATAGCTGCTTCAACGTTGGCCTTGTGAGCTGAGCCCATAGGTACCACGAAGTTGTCGCAGGCGAAGGTTGAACCAGAGTCTAGGAGAACTACGCCGAGCTCTTCGCTGCCGAGCTCCAGGTTTGCGCCCACGAGGTCTCCGGCCCAAACGATTCCAGCAACTGCGTCGCCCGACTTGTAGTCGTCGACGTAAGAGTTGCCCTTGATCGAACGGATGTGACCAGAAGAAACCTTCTCGGTGAATAGATCTAGTGCTGCATAGAACTCTTCTGAGGTGAACTTGGTGATGTCTACCCCAGAGCCCATCATCAAAATACCTAGGGTGTCGCGCATTTCGGAAAGAACCTCAACGCGACCCTTTAGCTCCGGAGCCCATAGGTCGGCAACCGAGGTCGGGGCGTCCTTGCCGGTTAGCTTCTTGTAGTTTGCCTTGTGGTAACCGATGGCGGCGATGATGCCCTTCCAAGGAAGCGAGTACTTGCGACCTTCGTCGAATGCACCCAGCTCACCCTTGAACGCTGGGATCAGGTTGGCGGTAACGTTTGGCATGTTGTCGTAGTTCAGTTCCTGAACGTAGCCGTTGCCAATCAGACGAGCAACCATCCAGTCGGTTAAACAGAAGGTGTCGGCGCCGGTGTCGGTTCCGGTAGCCAGCTGGTTCTTGATCTTGGCGAAGTAAGTGTTGTTGTCGTCAACGTTGATGTTGTAGGTAACGTCGATGCCGCTCTGCTTCTCGAAAGCGGTGAGGGTTGGGAACGAGCCGTCTTCGCCGTCCATGTAGTAAGGCCAGTTGTCCCAGGTTAGGGTCTTCTCGGTTGCCGAAAGGTCTTCCACTGGGGTAAGGGTCTTGGCCCCTCCGCCTGGAGAACAAGCAGCTAGGAAAGCTGCAACACCAACCGCACCGGCACCACCGATAACGGCGCGACGAGTGATTTGAGTTGCCGAGATCTTCTTGAAAGACTCACCGGAGTTTGGACTTTGAACCTGCTCAGACATGCTGGGCTCCTTTACATCGAACGGACGACACTCGTCCAAACAACAACCAATAAATTGATAAGTCGAAACGACTTACCATTTCAAATACTGCCATAAGAAAAGCACACTAAATGCAAAAAACTTCGAAAAGAATTTTCGGGTATCGTTTATAGCGAACACGGCGAGGAAGCCGAAAATTGGAGAAAAATGCGCATCTCGGTACCAGCCGAAGTTAAGAACAATGAATTTCGAGTGGCGATTACCCCGGCCGGAGTTCACGAACTAGTTGTAGCGGGTCACGAGGTCTTTGTGCAGAGCGGAGCCGGCAACGGTTCGAGCATCTCCGACAGCGAATACCAGGACGCCGGAGCAAGCATCCTTGCCGATGCCGCAGCCACCTGGGCAGCTGGCGACATGGTGATGAAGGTAAAAGAGCCGATTGCCTCGGAGTACGGTTTCCTTCGTGAAGGCCTAGTGCTATTCACCTACCTTCACCTAGCCGCCGATCTAGAACTTACCAAAGCTCTGGTTGCCTCCAAGGTAACTTCTATCGCTTACGAAACCGTGCAGCTGCCTAGCCGCCAATTACCACTACTTGCTCCGATGAGCGAGGTTGCCGGTCGTTTGTCGATTCAGGTCGGCGCGGAAACACTTATGCGTCACAACGGCGGTAGCGGAATGCTGCTCGGCGGAGTTCCAGGAACCCGCCCAGCTAAGGTTGTAGTTCTCGGTGGTGGAGTTGCCGGAACCAACGCTGTAGCCATGGCCGTCGGCGCCGGTGCCGAAGTTACCGTTATGGACACCAACCTCAACCGTCTTCGCGAACTAGACCACCACTACGCTGGACGCGTGCGCACCATCGTTTCGAACGCGTTTGAGATCAAGCGAGCACTTGCCGACGCCGATCTAGTTATCGGTTCGGTGCTGATTCCTGGAGCAAAGGCTCCGAAGCTGGTTACCAACGAGCACGTAAAGAACATGAAGCCTGGCTCAGTTTTGGTTGACATCGCTATCGATCAGGGCGGTTGTTTCGCAGACTCGAAGCCAACCACCCACGCTGACCCAACCTTCAAGGTTCACGACGCCATCTTCTATTGCGTTGCCAACATGCCAGGCGCGGTGCCTCACACCTCTACATATGCACTAACTAACGCAACACTTCCCTACGCGCGTTCGCTTGCGAACAACGGTTGGAAGAAAGCGCTTCAGGCTGATGCTTCACTAGCGTTGGGTCTAAACACCCACGACGGCGAACTCACTAACGAGCCGGTGGCCGTTGCCCACGGAATGGCTGCTAAGCCGCTGACCGAGGTGCTTTCCTAGCCCCGAGGGGAACTTGAACCGCAAACGTTTGGCCGTCATGCAAAAGCATGGCGGCTTTCGTTTCGTCTGAGGAAAGGCCCATTTTCTCTTTGAAGCCAAGTTGCATGAACTCCACGTCGTCGGTGCCCGCCAATGCCAACCGCGAACGCAGGTTGATTAGAACCTCTCGCGGCAACCCAACCAGAGACTGCGTTGTTAGTAGCAGGTGAACTCCGAGCGAGCGCCCCTTAGTGGCGATTTTGGTTATGGCGTCTTGAGCCAAGGTTCCACTTCGAATGGCAGCAACCGCTTCGTCAACGATTAGGAGTAGCCGCGATTCCCCAATTCCAAGAGCCTCCGAGGCCGACCAGTTGGAGACCCCTTTAGATCGGAGTACCTGTTCGCGCCTACTCAATTCATCAACGAGCGATTGCCAGAAGTCATTTTGATGCCCAGCCGATTCGATATCGGAAGTTACCCACGCCACCCAGGGAAGCTCGGTGAGAACGGCTCCCCCTTTATAGTCGGCTACCGCGAGCGCAAGCGAATCGTCCATGCTGGCGATAACCAAATGAATCAGTTCGCTCTTGCCCGAGCCGGTTGGGCCAATCACCAGTAGGTGGCCTGAATCTCGATCAAGCGCGAATGGCCGACCCACTCCCACCAGATAAGAGTTTGTGAGCCCTTGATTCCAATTCGCGGCTCGAAGGGCTCGTAATGTTGCGAGATCCGGAGGCTTTGTGGCTTCAAACCCTTCGATGATTTTGAGGTGTTCGGCTTTCGACCAAAAGATTTGATGCTTTGGTAATCGCTTCTCCCCCAGCCAAACCCTCTTCCCAACAATTCGAAGCTCGCCATCGGGAACGGAAACCTTTTTCCTACTCACCAACCAGGCGACTGCAGCGGAAAGCACCGAAGCGATAAGAATCAGGTAATTCCCCGTGGTGAGACCGTAAAACAGACCGATTGCCACCGAGGGTAAAAGTAGAAGCGGGCTCACATACCGATTCTGGATAAAACCAGAAGGTGCGTGAACCCGCTAAAACAATCTGTGGATTAGTCGCCGATGTAGCTCATCACGTGCTTGATACGGGTGTAGTCCTCGAAGCCATAGGCCGAAAGGTCTTTACCGTAACCAGAGTGGCGGAAACCACCGTGAGGCATTTCAGCAGCTAGCGGGATGTGGGTGTTGATCCAAACACAACCGAAGTTGAGGCCCTTCGAGAAGCGCATCGCACGGGTGTGGTCCTTGGTCCAAACCGAGCTAGCCAAACCATACATTACGTCGTTGGCGTTCTTCATTGCCTCTTCGTCGGTCTTGAAGGTCTGCACGGTCACAACTGGTCCAAAGATCTCGCTCTGAATGTGTTCGTCGTCCTGCTTTAGACCGGAAATAACGGTTGGCTGAATGTAGTAGCCATCGCGCTTCACCTGCTTGCCACCGATTTCGATTTTGGCGTGCTTCGGGGTGCGAGCAATAAAACCTAGGACGCGCTCTAGCTGGTTGGCGTTGTTCACCGGACCCACGTAGGTGTCCTTGTGATTTGGGTCACCGACGATTGCATCAGACTTCACAGCCTTGACTAGTTCCTTGATGAAGGCATCCTTGACCGACTCGTGAACGAGCACGCGGGTAGCCGCGGTGCAGTCTTGGCCAGCGTTGAAGAAACCAGCACCGGCAACTCCGGCGGCAGCCTTCTTTAGATCGGCGTCGGCAAACACGATAACCGGAGCCTTGCCACCAAGTTCTAGGTGAACGCGCTTCACGTCGTTGGCAGCGCTTCTGGCAACAGCCATACCAGCGCCAACCGAACCGGTAATCGAAACCATCTGCGGGATTGGGTGTTCAACCAGGGCAGCACCGGTGGAACGGTCTCCCATAACCACGTTGAATACACCCTTAGGCAGGCGCTTGGCTGCCATCTCGGCAAGCATGATGGTTGAAACTGGGGTGGTGTCTGATGGCTTCAAAACAATGGTGTTTCCCGCAGCCAGAGCTGGAGCAAACTTCCAAACCGCCATGTTTAGCGGGTAGTTCCAAGGAGTCACCTGGCCGATAACACCAATTGGCTCGCGGCGAATTGAAGAGGTGTGGTCTGCGGTGTACTCACCGGTTGCCTTACCCTCGAGGTTTCTGGCAGCGCCCGCCATGAATCGAATCTGGTCTACCGAAGGCATGATTTCGTATTCAATCAGGGTGGCGATTGGCTTGCCGCAGTTCTCGGATTCTGCCTTGGCGAAAGCCTTAGCGTTTTTCTCCATGTCGTCGGCAATTTTCAAAAGTGCCAGCTGACGCTGCGATGGAGTGAAGTTACTCCAGATTGGGAAAGCAGCCTCGGCAGCCTTGAAAGCTGCGTTTACATCGGCTGCCGACGATAGCGGTGCCTTGGCGTAAACCTTGCCGGTGGCTGGGTTGATTACGTCTGAGTATTTGCCCGACTTTGGGGCAACAGATTTACCGTTGATAAAATTCTTCAACACGCGAATCGCCATTTGATTTATCTCCTTTGATTGGCTTACTTAGATGCTAGCGATTACCCCGATGACTTCTCCACTCAAACGGTCGAAATCTGCCAGAATGGCTCTATGTCCGAAAGACTCACACCAATGACCGACGCCCGCAAAGCCGGCGTTCCACTCACCAAAGAGCAGCTGGAACACGGCGCCCGCGAGCATCTCTGGCCTCACTTCACCCGCACTTCTCTCTACGAGGGTGGATCGATTCCGATCATCACTAAAGCCGAGGGCAAGTACATCTGGGACCAGCACGGAAACAAACTCTTCGACGGCCTATCGGGTCTGTTCTCGGTGAACGCCGGTCACGGTCACGAGCGCCTTGCCGAAGCTGCCAAGAAGCAGCTCATGCAGATGGACTTCGTGCCGCTATGGTCTTTCGCTCACCCGCCAGCCATCGAGCTTGGCGAGCGTCTACTTTCTTACGCACCGCACGGTCTCGACCGCGTGTTCTTCACCACCGGCGGTGGCGAGGCGAATGAAACCGCTTGGAAACTTGCCAAGCAGTACTTCAAGATGATGGGCAAGCCTCTAAAGCACAAGGTCATTACCAGAAAGACCGCCTACCACGGCACCAGCCACGGAGCACTTTCTCTCACCGGCATCCCAAATATGAAGAAGGCTTTCGAACCGCTAGTTCCTAGCACCTTCCGCGTGCCGAACACCAACTGGTACCGCGCCCAGGACGACTTCGCTACCGAAGAAGAATTCGGTCTCTGGGCAGCCAACCGTGTTGAAGAAATGATCATCATGGAAGACCCCGACACCGTCGCGGCGTTCTTCTTCGAGCCGGTTCAAAACTCTGGTGGCGCTTTCACCTCCCACCCGATCTATTTCCAACGCGTTCGTGAAATCTGCGACAAATACGATGTGATTCTGGTTGCCGATGAAACCATCGACGGCTTCGGCCGAACCGGCACCATGTTTGCCTCGGAGAAATACAACTTCGAACCAGACATGCTGGTTTGCGCCAAGGCCATCACCAACTCGGTAATGCCTCTTGGCGCACTCATGATGAAGGAGAAGTTCTACGAGCCGTTCAAGAAGGGCTTGAACATCTTCCCTCACGGCTACACCTTCGCCGCATCACCAGCCAGCTGTGCTGTGGCGCTTGAGAACCTCGACATGTACGACGAAATGAACCTCGTTGGTCACGTTCAGGCAAACCAGGACAACTTCAAGAAGACGCTCGACAAACTAAGCGATCTAGACATCGTTGGTGACGTTCGAGGCACCGGCTACTTCTACGCCATCGAGCTCGTCAAAGACAAAGAGACCAAGGCTCGCTTCTCGGTTGAAGAAGTTGAAAAGCTACTACGTGGCTTCATCACCAAGGACCTCTACAGCAAGGGCCTCTACTGCCGCGCCGACGACCGTGGAGACCCTGTAGTTCAACTGGCCCCGCCACTAACCTCAGACCAAGCCGACTTCGACATGATGGAGAGCCTCGTGAGAGAAACTCTCACCAAGGCTTGGGACATCGTCAAGTAGTTATCGCGGTCATGGCTTCCAGCACTGTCTCTTATCCGTTTAGAAGTGCAGCGCGAAATGTTGACTTTTTTTTTGCTGGAGTAATGTTAGAGCACCTATAAATTAGAGGAACTTTGGGGGAAGTATGAATTCAAAACAATCAAAAGGGGCGGTTATCGTTGCTGGTCTAATGTCCGTAGCTGCAATTTCATTCTTGGGAATCCAGGGAGCGGCTTCGGCAAAGACGGAAAAACCCGCCTGTGTTGAAACAACACGGTGGAGTAGTTCTTGGATGTCTGCTTCGAATTGGAAAGCAGGCGAGACAAGAATATTTGACGTTGGCTCTTTCAAATGTGACAAAGCTGCAAAAGTGAAAATCGAGAAAATTGATTCAGATACTGGCGCATACGCTGAAACTCAGATTTGGATCGCCAAAAGTAAAGCCTCCCCAGGTTTCAGCAATTTCAAATCCATTTCTGACCCATTCTTGGAGACCATCGGCATAACCGGGTCTCAAGAATTTGTCAGAGAGCCGCTTCCAGTGACTGCCGATCAGGAAATTGATATTTTCTTGGGAATTCAGGCACAGGAGTACGCTTACGTTTGGGGGGTCGAGCGCCATCGCGTTCGAATTACTTTCCTGGATGACTACAACAAGAACATCAAGACATTCGAGAGTTTTGTCGACGCAGGAACCACCGCAAAATAGGGTTTTCCACAAAGCATCAGCGCAGGCTATCTTGCTGGCAATCAGCCATAACATTGACACATGAATGTACCAATTCACGACGCCAAGCTAACCTTCGATTCACCAGTTGGTGCAATCACCCTTCTCGCGAGAGATAACAAGGTTGTCTACCTCACCATGTGCAGTGAGATTACGCCAGACTTTGGTAAGGCGTCCATTCTTCAGGATGCCAAGAAACAACTGATCAGTTACTTCAAAGGCAAAAGCAAAGAGCTGAACTTCGCCACAGAACTAGAAGGCACAGCATTCCAAAAGGCCGTCTGGAATGAAATCAGCAAGATTGGCTTCGGCAAAGTAACCACCTACGCCGAGATTGCCAAGAACATCGGTAATCCGAAAGCGGTTCGCGCGGTTGGCGGTGCCGTTGGCTCAAACCCGGTTCCTCTAATCGTTGGTTGCCACCGCGTTCTTGGTGCCAGTGGCAAGATCACCGGCTACTCGGGCGGCGATGGGCTTCCAACCAAGCGCTGGCTACTGAACCTAGAAGGCATTGAGACCAAGGACTAATGCAGCGCTGCGCTTGGGTCACCGCCGACCCCATCTACACCGAATACCACGACACCGAGTGGGGTAAGCCGGTTACCGGCGAAGACGCCCTGTTCGAGCGAATCAGCCTGGAAGGCTTCCAAGCCGGTCTTAGCTGGCTAACCATCCTGAAACGCCGTGAGCGCTTTCGTGAAGCCTTCCTGGGCTTCGAAATTGACAGAGTTTCCAAGATGACTGAGAAAGATGTTGACCGTCTTCTTCTGGATGAGGGAATCATTCGTCACCGCGGCAAGATTCAGGCCGCAATCAATAACGCTCGCATTTTGAAGGAACAAAACCTGTCCCTTGAGGAACTGCTCGGGAAACACACTCCAACCGAAGACCGAACTGGGCTTACCCTCTCCCCCGAATCGACCAATCTCTCAAAAGAACTTCGCAAGCTTGGTTTCAACTTTGTTGGGCCAACTACCATTCACGCCATGATGCAGGCTATCGGAATTATCAACGATCACGATCTGACCTGCGAATTTAGAAATAATTAGCCGCTTCGCGACATAAACTTCCTGAGATGACTATGGACAGCCAAGAATTCACCGCGCACTACCGCGCGTTTCTGCCTGCCATTTCAAAATTCTTCGCCTATCGCGCAGATTCCAGCGAGGTTGAAGGATTAGCCGCCGAAGTGTTCTCAATTGCTTGGCACAAAAGAGACAAGGCCCCGGCAGGCGCTGAATTACCTTGGCTCTATCGAATTGCCAACAATGTGTTACTGAACCACCGGCGAAAAGTAAAGCGCAACTTCACCTTGCCAATCTTGGAAACGGATTTGGTTGCACCCTCTGCTGATGACCTAGTTCTAAAGAGCGTTACGGTGCGACAAGCTTGGGAGAAGCTGAAGCCAGCCGACCGCAGCATCCTGGTGCTAACGGCCCTTGAAGGTCTCAGCCTCGAAGATTTAGCGTTGGCGCTCAAGATCTCAAAAAACGCAGCCACCATCCGTGCTCACCGTGCCAAAAAGAATTTCTCAGCAATCTTGAAAGAATTTGAGGGCTAACGACACAAACAGGTTATGGAAGACAAAAACCTGAACAAGCTGCAAAAAGCAGTTGGCGCTAAAGTGCCAAACCTTACCGACGAAACTATCCTGGCTGGCATTGCCAAGCCACGAGCGAGTGTTCGCAAGAACCTATGGCTCGGCCTAAGCGGTGTTGCAGTAGCAGCCACGGCGGTCTTTGCTGTGATGCCGAGCAGCCCAGCTCCTCTAATCAACTTGGCGCAGAGCCAGCCTCAGCGCGAAGGCCTTTCTTCAAGCGATGCAAAGATGTCGCTCTGGGTTGAATACGAGTATGTTGCAGGCTCTGGCCTATCGACGGCGACCGGTTCCGACCAGGTTTACCAACTGAACCTAAACGGCTCACCAGAAGCATTGGTGGAGAAGCTAGCCGCTCGCTTTGGAGTTGAAGGCAAACTTTCTAAAGAAACCTACGACGAGGGTAAGACCTACAACTACTTCTTCGGCAACAAGGCTAAGAGCGAAGCTGCCAGCGTCTCGGTTTACTGGACCGGCACCGGTAGCTGGTACTACGGCGACTACTCAAAGTACTCGGAGAAAGTGAACCTACCGAGCAAGGCAGCCGCACTAGCTGCCGCGCAGGAGATCTTCGCAGACACCGGTCTTGATGTGAGCGCAGATGCCATTACCCTTACCAGCGGCGACTGGGGAATGGTTGCCCAGGCTAGCATGCAGGTTGGTGGCGAAGACACCGCTCTCGAGTGGATGGTGAACTGGGCTCCAAACGGTGAAATCATTGGCGTTAGCGGTCACAGCGTCTCGATTGAAGCCAAGGGAACCTTTGGCACTATCTCGGCCAAGGATTCTGTGAAGCGTCTAGGCGACTGGCGTTACGGCGGCTCAGCAGCCAGCAGCTACTACGGTGGCGGCATGGCAATGATGTCTCGCGGTGGAACGGTATCGAGTGATGTTACCGAATCAGGCACTGAGCCTTCGGCTGAACCAACTGAAGAGCCCACTGACACTCCAACAGCCGAGCCAACCGAAGAACCAACGGTTGAACCAATGCCTGAGCCAACCCCGGAGAAGGTAGTGATGAAACTCGTTTCATCGAAGAAAACTCACCTGCTGATCTGGGACGCCAATGGTGGAGCGTGGTTAGTTCCTGGCTACATGCTCAAGAACACCGACGGTTGGTACAGCTCTGTGATTTCGTTGGTCGACGGAGTCATTGCGCTACCGAAACTTGATGGCGGCGTTACGCCAATGGTGAAGTAGTTCTATCGCTGATTGGTAAATAGCTTGATGGCAGAGCCGTCGATCTCTAGTTTGAGATTGGCGGCTTTTGCCATTTCTTCAAAGGTTTCGGCACCCTGAAGGAAGGCTCGGATGAATTGACCCTTGGCCTTCTTGTTGAAATGGTTCATTGCCTTGCCAGACTCGATGTCGTAAACCTCAACCGTAAGCGATTCGAAGGAAGCTGGAATTGGCGCAAGCTCGGCGTATTGCTTGGAACGCAGGTCGATAATCTGCTGTCCAACGAGCCGGTTCCAGGTGACGTCGTGAGATCCGGCCCAGTGCTGCTTCAGGTTTAGGTCGGGAAGTTTGGAATCTGCGGAGAACTTGTAATTCGGAATCAGGCTATTCGCTGGGATGAGCCCGAACAGCGCCGACTGGATGAATAGTGATTCCTTCACTCGTTCGCGCTCGTTCTGGTTCAAAGTATTGTGTTCGGTTGGAGTGCCTTTGAGCCCGCGCCCATGGATAGCGCCGTAAAGAGTGCCGTTATAGCGGTCAATCGAAGGCATCGTCGGATGAGATTGTAGAGTGGGGTCAACTAGTTTTGCCTTCACGGCTGCCTCAAAGACCACTTCCCTGGCTGGCTGCATGGCCGCGAAAATCAGTGCCACCTTGTCGATGCCGAGCGAGTCGCCGCCTTGGGCTTTCGATTCTGATGGGGGCAGTAGGAACAACATCTATCCAGCCTAAACTTGTGGCATGGTCAAACTCACCAAGATTTACACAAAAACTGGCGACGAAGGTTTCACCGCTCTCGGCGATAACTCTCGCGTGGCCAAAACCGACCCACGCATCGAGGCGTATGCCGACGTGGACGAAGCCAATTCAGCGCTGGGTGTTGCTGTGTCACTGGCTCACGGAGAATTCTCGGATGAATTGCTTGGGCTGCTGGCTCGCATTCAAAACGACCTATTCGACATCGGGGCCGACTTGGCTACGCCTGGCACTGGGGGCTTGCGAATCAACGAAGCTTGGGTTGCCGACCTCGAGACGGCAATTGATAATTACAACGCGGAACTACGGAACCTCGACTCGTTTATCATCCCCGGTGGCTCGAGTCTGGCTGCCGGCCTACACCTAACTAGAACTGTGGTTCGCCGTGCTGAGCGTTCGGTTTGGAAGGCCATCGAGGCCGGGGTTGATCAGTCACCGGTTTGTGCCGTGTACCTCAATCGCCTGTCGGATCTGATGTTCGTACTAGCCCGTGTGGCCAACCTGTCTCGCGGCGGCGACGTGAAGTGGGTTCCGGCTGAGAGCCGCAATGCTTGAGGTTGCGATTGCGGTAGTGCTTTTGGTCCTTGCACTGGGGCTAATCATTCTGATTGCCAGCCGTGAACCGAAGCCAAATAAGAAACGTCGCAGCGGAGCCTTATCGGGAGCCCTCGGCGTTTTCAATGAGCTTTACCAGCCATCGGCCAAAAACGCCGCAATCATCGTTGAAGAACAGGCAAGAGCCATAAAACAAGCAGGTAGCGAAGGCAAAAAGAAACCCCAGTCAAAATGACCGGGGTTTCTTTATTTGAGTTTTAGTTAGACCAGTTCGGCGTGACGAGCAACGATGGTTACTACGTCGTGTTCTACCGATAGGAAACCGTCTTCGGCGCTTGCTACAAGCTTGTCGCCGTCGACCAGGGTAATGCGAACTTCACCGCTCGAGAGGATCGCGAGCATTGGCTCGTGACCGGCAAGTAGACCGATTTCACCCTCAACGGTCTTAGCGATGACCATTTTGGCCTCGCCAGTCCAGACGGCTTTATCGGCTGCTACCAGCTCTACTCGAAGGGTTTTATCCGACATTATTACTTACCGGTTTCCTTCTGGATGCGCTCCCAGTTTTCCATAACCATGTCTAGGCCACCGACGTTAAAGAACGCCTGCTCTGCCACGTGGTCAAGATCACCGTTGGCGATGGCTGAGAAGCCTTCGATGGTGTCCTTTAGTGGAACGGTTGAACCCTTCACACCGGTGAACTTTTCAGCCATGTAGGTGTTCTGAGATAGGAACTGCTGAATACGACGGGCACGTGAAACGGTTACCTTGTCTTCTTCAGAAAGTTCTTCAACACCTAGGATGGCGATGATTTCCTGAAGTTCCTTGTTCTTCTGAAGGATTGCCTTAACACGAATCGCGGTCTCGTAGTGGTCTGCTGCAATGTAGCGAGGGTCCAAGATACGCGAGGTCGAAGTTAGTGGGTCGATAGCTGGGTACAGACCCTTCGAAGCAATTTCACGGCTTAGCTCTGTGGTTGCATCTAGGTGAGCGAAGGTGGTTGCTGGGGCTGGGTCGGTGTAGTCGTCGGCAGGTACGTAAATGGCCTGAAGCGAAGTAATCGAGTGACCACGGGTCGAGGTGATGCGCTCCTGGAGGAGACCCATCTCATCGGCCAAGTTTGGCTGGTAACCCACTGCAGAAGGCATACGACCTAGAAGGGTCGAAACCTCTGAACCGGCCTGGGTGAAACGGAAAATGTTGTCGATGAACAACAGAACGTCCTGCTTCTGAACATCGCGGAAGTATTCCGCCATGGTTAGAGCCGAAAGAGCTACACGAAGACGGGTGCCTGGTGGCTCATCCATCTGACCGAACACGAGCGCGGTCTTGTCGATAACACCAGACTCGGTCATTTCGTCGATAAGGTCGTTACCTTCACGGGTACGCTCACCAACACCAGCGAACACCGATACACCGTCGTGGTCTTCTGCCACACGGTAGATCATTTCCTGGATTAGAACCGTCTTACCAACACCGGCACCACCGAATAGACCAATCTTTCCACCAAGTACGTATGGGGTTAGAAGGTCGATCGACTTAATACCGGTCTCGAACATCTGAGTCTTTGACTCAAGCTGGTCGAAGGCCGGTGGCTGGCGGTGGATTGGCCAAGTTTCCTTGATCTCAACCTTGTCGCCTGGCTTGCCGTTGAGGATTTCACCAACAACGTTGAAAACTTTACCCTTGGTAACATCGCCAACTGGCACGGAGATTGGAGCGCCGGTGTCGGTCACTAGACCGCCGCGAACCAAACCATCGGTTGGCTTTAGCGCGATGGCACGAACTAGGTCGTCGCCAAGGTGCTGAGCTACCTCGAGGGTCAGAGTGGTCTTCTCGCCGTTCAGGTCGATGACAGTCTGCAGAGCGTTGTAGATCTCTGGGATGGCATCGTGCGGGAACTCGATGTCAACAACTGGACCGTTTACGCGAGCAATACGCCCAGTTCCGGTGGTCTTAGCTGACTTCTTTTTAGTCTCGGCCATGTCTCTTTCTTTCTCTTAATCTTCTTCGACGGTGGCAAGTGCATCGGCGCCACCAACGATTTCGGAAATCTGTTGGGTAATCTCCGACTGACGAGCTTGGTTCGATAGTCGGGTGTAGTTCTTGATTAGCTTGTCGGCGTTGTCGGTTGCCGACTTCATTGCCTTCTGGCGGGCGGCGTGCTCAGAAGCAGCCGACTGCAGCATGGCGTTGAAGATCTTGCTTTCGATGTACACCGGAAGCAGTGCGTCTAGCACCTTGCCGGCGTCTGGTTCGAATTCGTAGAGCGGGAACACGTCGTCTGAGGCCGGTGCCTCTTCGCCTTCAACAACCTCTAGTGGAAGTAGTCGAAGGGTTTCTGGCTCCTGCGAAATCATCGATACGAAGCGGTTGAAGATCACGTGGATTTCGTCTACGCCACCCTCGGCTGCATCGCGGTTGAAGTATTCCAGGACGGTGTCGGCGATTTCCTTAGCGGTGTCAACCTGAGGAAGGTCGGTTCCCCCGATCCACTGCTTTTCAGCGGTGCGACGACGGAAACCGAAGTTGCTCACGGCCTTACGACCAACCAGGAAGTAAACGACCTTCTTGCCCTCTTCGGTTAGCTTGACGGTAAGCGCTTCGGCTTCCTTCAAGACGTTTGAAGAGAACGCACCGGCCAGACCGCGGTCTGAGGTGAAGATAACTACCGCAGCGCGCTCAATCTTGGCAGGCTCGGTGGTTAGCGGGTGGTCGATGTTCGAGTAGGTTGCTACAGCGGAAACGGCGCGAGTTACGGCGCGCGAGTAAGGCGCCGACGCTGCCACACGAGCCTGCGCCTTCGCAATACGCGAAGCCGAAATTAGCTCCATGGCGCGGGTAATCTTCTTAGTCGTCTGGGCAGACTTGATTTTCTGCCTATAGACGCGAAGTTGCGCTCCCATTAGTTACCTGTTCTCTTGCTTCTCTTGAATTACTTCTTGCGCTTCTGCTTGACGATTTTTTCCTGCTCAACTTCTTCAGAAGCCAGTGCTTCTTCCTTTGCTGAAGTGTGCAGTGCACCGCCGCCCTTGGTCTGGAAGCCCTTCTTGAAAGCAGTAACTGCCTTCTCGAGCTCAGCCTTGGTGTCGTCGGTGAGGTTGTTCGTCTCGCGGATGGTGTCTAGAACCTTGGTGTTGCGCTTTAGGTGCTCTAGCAGTTCCTTCTCGAAACGTAGAACGTCTTCAACTGGAACCTCGTCTAGCTTTCCGGTGGTACCTGCCCAGATCGAAACGGTCTGGTCTTCCACTGGGTAAGGAGAGTACTGAGGCTGCTTTAGCAGTTCCATCAAACGTGCACCGCGAGCTAGCTGCTGGCGTGAAGCGGCATCTAGGTCTGAGGCGAACATTGCGAAGGCTTCTAGCGAACGGTACTGAGCTAGTTCAAGCTTCAAGGTACCTGAAACACCCTTGATGCCCTTAACCTGAGCCGCACCACCAACACGAGAAACCGAGATACCTACGTCGATAGCCGGACGCTGGTTCGAGTTGAATAGGTCTGACTGTAGGAAGATCTGGCCGTCGGTGATCGAAATCACGTTGGTTGGGATGTAAGCAGAAACGTCGTTTGCCTTGGTTTCGATGATTGGTAGACCGGTCATCGAACCGCCACCTAGCTCGTCGTTTAGCTTGGCACAACGCTCAAGTAGACGTGAGTGTAGGTAGAAAACGTCGCCTGGGTAAGCCTCGCGGCCTGGTGGGCGGCGAAGTAGTAGCGATACGGCGCGGTAAGCCTCGGCCTGCTTTGATAGGTCATCAAAAATGATTAGGACGTGCTTGCCGCCATACATCCAGTGCTGACCAATGGCCGAACCGGTGTAAGGAGCTAGGTACTTGAAACCGGCTGGGTCTGAAGCAGGAGAAGCCACGATGGTGGTGTACTCCATGGCTCCGGCTTCTTCCAAAGCGCCTCGAACAGCGGCAATGGTTGAACCCTTCTGGCCGATAGCCACGTAGATGCAGCGAACCTGCTTCTTCGGGTCTTTCGAAGCCCAGTTGGCCTTCTGGTTGATGATGGTGTCTACCGCAATGGCAGTCTTACCGGTCTGACGGTCACCAATGATTAGCTGACGCTGGCCGCGGCCAACTGGAATCATGGCGTCGATTGCCTTGATACCGGTCTGTAGTGGCTCGTGAACCGACTTACGGGCCATAACGCCTGGAGCCTGAAGCTCTAGTGCGCGGCGGCCTTCTGCCTTGATCTCGCCCTGACCATCGATTGGGTTACCTAGCGGGTCAACTACGCGACCTAGGAAGTTATCTCCAACCGGCACGGAGAGAACCTCACCGGTGCGGTGAACTTCCATACCTTCTTCGATGCCCTCGAAGTTACCGAGAACTACGGTACCGATCTCGCGCTCGTCGAGGTTTAGAGCTAGACCCAGAGTGCCATCGGCAAACTTGAGTAGCTCGTTGGCCATTGCACCTGGCAGGCCCTCTACGTGAGCAATTCCGTCACCGGCGTCGATAACGTGACCGACCTCGGTGCGACTGGCTTTGTCAGCTTCGTAAGAGTTGACGAAACCCTTTAGGGCATCGCGAATCTCGTTCGGGCTAATCTTTAGATCTGCCATCTCGTGTTCCTCTTTTTCTTCGGATCCAGGCTCTAGGCGAGCTGCATCTTGGCTTGGTTAAGACGGGCAACAACGCTGCCGTCGATGATTTCTCCGGAAACCTGAACCTTCACACCACCGAGGATGTTTGGGTCGATTTCCACGTTCAGGTTGATTTCCTGACCGTAAGTTTTTGAAAGTGATGCTTCTAGTCTTTCGAGCTGACTGGCGCTCAACTCGGTTGCCACGGTCACGTTGGCAACCAGACGCGAAGCGTAAGCAGAGACCTGCTTGATGAAGCCGTCTAGCATTACTGCCAAACGAACGTTACGAGCGTTAATGACCGCGTTACGTAGCAAGATTGAGGCAGCTTCGCTGACCTTCTTGTTGGTAAGAGCGTTTATCAACTCAAGCTTGGCATCAATGCTGGCCTGACGTGACGAGAATGCGGTTTGCAGGTCTCGGTCTGAGGCTAGAGCCTGGTTGAATGCGAACAGTTCCGCTTCCAACTCCTCTAGCTTCTTGTCTTTGGCCACGATGCCAGCAATGGTAAATACGCCCAACTGGGTGAAGGCGGCAACTAGGTCGCCACCTTTCGACCAGCGGTAACCTGCCAGGACGTTGGCGAACTCAAGTGCTTCTTTAGAGACCGCTTTGCCGAAAACGGCTTGCGTAAGAGCGGCCTTAGCCTTCTTCTCTCCGGAAGGGTCCGAAAGAATGTTGCGCAACTGAACCGATGAGCCAATGGCGGCACCGATTCCGAAGATCTCTTCAGCGAACTTGAGGTCGGCCTTAGCAAGCGAAGGAGCTAATGCTTCCTTCGCGGCTGCTAATGCCTGACGGGTTGAACTTGCCATTACTTCTTCTTGCCTGCCTTGTCGCCGGCTTCTAGTTCAGAAAGGAAGTCGTCGACGACCTTGCCCGCAACCTTGTCGTTCGACAGGCTAGCGCCAACCACGGCCGAAGCCAGGTCGATTGCTAGCGTGCCAACTTCGGCGCGAAGTGAAACTAGAGCCGCTTGACGTTCTGCTTCAATCTGCTGTTTTGCAACCGCTGTGATTCGGGCCGCCTCGACGTTGGCCTGCTCCTTCAGCTCAGCGAGGATGGCAACACCCTCGGCACGAGCCTGTTCTCGAATTGCAGACGCTTCGGCACGGGAGTTCTCCTGTGCCTTGGCAATGTCGGCAGTTTGATTTGCTACCTCGGCCTGAATGCGCTCGGCTTCAGCCAATCGCCCTTCAATTGCTTCGGTTCTGGCGTCAAGGGTCTTTTTGAAGTTCGGAAGAACCCTGAACCAGAAGAATGCAAGCAGGATAAAGAAGACGACCGACGACCAAACTAGGTCATAAACCTCAGGAAGGAGAATGTTCTTCTCTTCTGATGCGAGGAATATTGGGGTCATTACAGTTTCCTGACTTGAATTAGGCAGCTGGGAAGATGAATGGGGTTGCTAGACCGATTAGAGCTAGAGCTTCGGTGAAAGCGATACCTAGCCACATGGTGACCTGTAGTTTCGAAGCTAGTTCTGGCTGACGAGCGATTGATTCGATGGTCTTTGAAACAACAAGACCTACACCAATGCCTGGGCCTACTGCTGCTAGACCGTATCCGATTACTGCTAGGTTTCCGGTTAGACCGGCTGCGATGCTAATTGCGTCCACTTTATATTTCCCTTCCGTGGTTTGAAACTGACGGTCGTCAGTTCCTAGTGCTCATCTGCCAAGGCCAACTGAATGTAGACCGTGGTCAGAAGAGTAAAAACGTATGCCTGTAGGAATGCCACCAGGATCTCAAAGAGAGTAAAGGCGAAACCGAACAGGAATGTTCCCGCACCGAATAGGCGCATGGCTCCCTCCACCTGTGTTGAGGTGAAGAAAAATTGGGTTGCTGAGAAACAGAGCACTAGCAACAGGTGGCCGGCAACCATGTTCATCATCAAACGAAGTGCAAGAGTTACCGGGCGAAGAATAAAGGTCGATAGGAACTCGATCGGAGTTACTAGAACGTAGAAGTAAACCGGAACACCAGCTGGGAACAGAGCGTTGGTGAAGAACTTAAAACCGTGCTTGCGAATACCGGCGTAGATGAAAGTGACGTAGGCAGCCAGTGCCAAAAGCAGCGGCAAACCGATTACCGAGGTACCGGCGATGTTGAAGCCTGGGATGATTCCGGTGATGTTCATACCGAGAACCGTGAAGAAGATTGTGGTGAGAAGCGGCAGGAACCGATCTCCATCTTTCTTACCCAGCTGCTCGTGTGCAATCGAAGTGCGAACGAAGTTGAGTGAAATTTCACCCATTAGCTGGAAGCGGCTTGGAACGACCTGGCCGGTCTTGTAAGACTTGCGGAAAGTGTTGGTCCACAGGGTGAACATCACTAGGAGCACGCCAAGAATGATAAGACGAATCATCATGATTCGGTTTAGCTCAAACGGGGTTCCCTCAAAGAAAATTGCGTCTGGGAAAAACTCTCCAATAGTTGGCGCGTGGAAGCCATCATCCGAGCCTGATTCGCTCGATGAAACTAGTGGGGTTAGTGCAAACAGAGTGAACTCCTGGGTCGTCGGTAGCGGGAGATGACTAAATTCTAACAGCAACAATTAGTCAAAATTGATGGTTTTGGCTAAGACACCACAGGGATTTTTGAAGTAGTCACTACATAGCCGTCAACAGCCAAAGAGCCGAGGATGGAAGCCACGAGAGTAATGAACAGAGCCAC
>JBEGUF010000044.1:0-15461 GCA_041179025.1 Actinomycetota bacterium
CCTTTATGCCATTCACAGAGGAACCTCTTGGTTCACGAGTTACAGTTACCGAAACCTTGAGCTTCATCTCTAACCAAGCAGCCAAAAGGTCGGTGCTAGGGGAGTCTGGTGCCCCACTTACCTCAACGGCTGTCACCGCGTCGTAAGGAGGCTGGTCAAGGATTGCGGCGAGCTGAGCTCGCCAGAGCGTAAGACGAGTCCAAGCGAAATCGCTATCGCCTGGGGAGTAGCCTTCAGCCAACTGCTTCAAAAATGCATGCGGATCTTTTTGCATAGCCGAGTCAGAAATTCGTCTAGTTGCAATGCGTCCAACTGGGGACGTGGCCAACACCTTCGGCGCCTTTGCCGGCCACCAGGCCACCACTGGTGCGTCTGGGAGCAGTAGGCCAGTCACGAGAAGCTCTGGATCAGACGCGGCCATACCCCAAGCCTTGAGAACGATTACTTCAGAAGCACCGGCGTCGCCGCCCACGCGAATTTCCGCATCTAACTTTGCTGGAGTGTTTTCGCTAAACCCGTCTTCGGCTAGAACCAGGATCCGGCATGGATGCTCACGTGACGCTTCATTTGCAGACTTGATTGCCGACTCCAGCCCATTGTGATCGGTCTGGATAACCAGGGTTAGAACACGGCCAAGCGCGACCGCCCCGCCCTGTTCGCGCAACTGTACAAGTCTCTTAGAAACCCTACTGATGGTCGTGTTTTCGAGTTCAACGATCATGGACGTCGCCAGGCCCTTCCATCGTGCTGCATCATGAGATCAGCAGAAGATGGTCCCCAAGAACCGGGGCGATACTGCTCGGGCTGGCCCTGAGTCTCCCAGAACTCTTCGATTGGGTCGAGAATCTTCCAAGAAAGTTCAACTTCCTCATGGCGCGGGAATAGCGGCGGGTCACCTAGCAAAACGTCGAGGATAAGTCGTTCATAGGCTTCAGGGCTCGCTTCAGTGAAAGCGTGACCGTAACCGAAGTCCATGGTTACGTCACGAACCTGCATTCCCACACCTGGAACCTTGGAACCAAAGCGAATAGTGACGCCCTCGTCTGGCTGAACTCGAATAACCAGAGCGTTCTGGCCAAGTTCAGCCGTTTGATCAGCAGCGAAAAGTTGCTGCGGCGCGCGTTTGAAAACAACGGCAATTTCGGTTACGCGGCGGCCGAGCCTCTTGCCTGCGCGTAGGTAAAAGGGTACGCCCGACCAGCGTTCGGTTTGGATGTCCAAGCGCATAGCCGCGTAAGTCTCGGTCACCGATTCCGGGTTCATTCCGTCTTCACTCAAGAAGCCCAATACTTCTTCGCCGCCCTGCCAGCCTCCGGAGTACTGCCCCCTAGCCGTGTGTATACCGAGATCCTCGGGCAGCTTTACCGCGCGCAGAACCTTCTCTTTTTCATTGCGAAGGTCGGCAGCGTCAAAGGAATCTGGTTGCTCCATCGCAGTAAGCGCGAGCAACTGAAGCAAGTGGTTTTGAATTACGTCTCGTGCCGCTCCAATGCCGTCGTAGTAGCCAGCGCGGCCGCCAACACCAATGTCTTCCGCCATGGTGATTTGAACGTGATCGATGTACTTCTTGTTCCAAAGTGGTTCGAAGAGCTGGTTTGCGAATCGAAGAGCAAGTATGTTCTGCACGGTCTCTTTGCCAAGATAGTGATCGATGCGAAAGATTGAGTCGGCAGGGAACACCGACTCGACGACATCATTCAGCTCACGAGCAGTCTTAAGGTCGCTACCGAAAGGTTTCTCAATGACCACGCGTCGGAACTGATCTGGCTTAGGGTCTGCAAGACCGCTCCTCCGGAGCTGTCGACAAACTAGTGGAAACGCTTTTGGAGGAATTGAAAGATAAAACGCGTGGTTTCCATTAGTTCCGCGCTTGGTATCAAGCTCTTCAATGGTCTCCTTCAGACGATCGAAGGCGGAGTCGTCGTCAAAATCTCCCTGCACGAAGCGGATGCCTTGCGAAAGTTGCTGCCAAACTTCTTCGCTGAAAGGGGTTCTCGCGTATTCGCGAACTGAATCGTGCACAACCTGAGCGAAATCCTGGTTCTCCCATTCGCGACGAGCGAAACCGACCAGCGCAAAACCAGGTGGAAGCAGCCCTCGGTTTGCCAGGTCGTAAACGGCTGGCATCAACTTCTTGCGGCTCAAATCACCGGTTACACCAAAGATCACAAGCGAGCTTGGACCAGCGATTCGATTCAGTCTGCGATCGTCTGGGTCTCGTAGCGGGTTGTTTCCCGCACTAATGTTCGAGTTTTGCATGTGTCGCTTAGATGCTCCTGCTGATTAGTTCGAGACCAGTCGAAACATCGCTAACTGTAAGAGTAAGCACAGGGCGCCCATGTTCGGCCAGTACAGCGGCATCGCCTGCGGCTTGCGAAGCAATGAGTTCACCAAGTGTGAAGTCTCGTCCTGGAACGGCGAGGTCATTGCTAGCGCGAGACACGATCTGTAGGTATACACCTTGCGCCGGGCCTCCCTTGTGATATTGGCCAGTGGAGTGGAGGAAACGAGGCGCCCAGCCGAAGGTGGTTGGTCGACCGCTGCGCTTAGCTACAAGTTCGCGCAGTTCCTGCGCGGAACCAAATGAGGTGCGGTCGAGGTATGCATGAATCGAGATATATCCGTCCTCGGACCCTGTCGACAGGAGAGCGTCTAGCGCCTCTTTCAACGAATGCGAACTTCCCAAATCAAATCCGAGAGCACGTACCTCAACACCGTCTTCACTGAAGTCCTCGCGAACTTCATCAGCGCGTCCTTCCAACATTCCGCGTGCGGCAATCTTGGCAGACTCAACATCAGGCTGATCGAAGGGGTTGATACCAATTAGTTCAGAAGCGATGACCGTCGCGTATTCCCAAAGCAGGAATTGGGCCCCTAAAGTGCCTGTCACAACGACTTGGTCGTTTGCCGCGGTGCTTCCGGCTCCACCAAGTCGCACCACTAGCTGATCTTGAGCGCCAGTCTGTAATTCGTTGGCGCCAGCTGGAACCACGACCGGAAGAATGCCTTTGCCGAGCTTTCCGGTTGATTCTGCGATGAGCTGTTCGGCCCAGTCACCTAAGCCCTTAATCTCTGTGCCGTCCTCAACAATGATTATCTTGTCGGCGTATGCATCACCATTCTTAGTGCGAGCCAAGGCTGCACCGAGAACTAATGCGGGATTATCGACAACATCTTCAGAAAACAAGCCAGACGCAGCGATTGCGTCGTTCAACAAAGTCTGAATGTCGGCCCCAGCCAAACCGGATGGAACGAGACCGAAAGCGGTGAGCGCCGAGTAGCGGCCACCAACGGTTGGGTCGGCGTTGAAGACACGGTACCCGTCGGCTTTGGCGGCCTGCTCCATGGGAGAGCCTGGATCGGTGACCACGACGATGCGGTCCGTCTTGTCGATGCCGGCTTCAGAAAATGCCTGCTCGAACAAACGCTTCTGGGAATCGGTCTCAACAGTTGACCCCGACTTAGAAGAAACAACAACTGCTGTTCTCTGAAGATCTCCGGCAAGGGCGTGACGTACCTGCTCTGGATTCGTTGAATCAAGCACCACAAGTTCAACGTGTGCGGAATTTGTGATGACTTCTGGAGCGAGCGAGGAGCCACCCATTCCGCAGAGTACAAAGCGGTCAACGCCCTGCTCATTGAACTCTTGCCTGAGGGATAGGATTCGCTCGACCAGAGGCTGAGAATCATTCGCAGAAGAGACCCATCCTAGGCGGATTGAACTTTCGGGCTCGGCGTCTTTACCCCAAACGGTGAAGTCTTTCGCCGCAATGCGACTGGCAACTTTTCTCTCGATAAGCCCTGGCAGGCTCTCTGTAACCGCTTTGGCTGTTGAACCCTGGGTCAGAACGTGAAGCTGCATTATTTTGCTTCTTCAAGGGCTGAGGTGATGCTTTCAACGAGTTCGTTCCACGACACCACGAACTTATCGACACCCTCTTGTTCCAAAAGGTCTGTTACATCTTCGATGCTGATACCCAGGGACTCAATAGAGGACAACACCTGTTCCGCCTCTAGATAGTGCTGAGTGATGGAATTCTGAGGAACGACACCGTGGTCGAAAACAGCTTCCATCGTCTTTTCGGGCATGGTGTTTACCAGCATCGGAGCTACCAACTCGGTCACGTAAAGAGTGTCAGAAAGGTTCGGGTCTTTTACTCCAGTCGATGCCATTAGTGGACGCTGCTTGTTTGCGCCGGCTTTTTCCAGCTCCGACCATACAGAACTATCGAACTCCTGTTCAAAAACCCGGTAAGCCAGGCGGGCGTTTGCAAGAGCTGCTTTGCTGCGCATCGATAAAGCTTCATCGGTTCCAATCGCAACGAGCCTCTTGTCGATCTCAGTGTCGACACGAGAAACGAAGAAAGAGGCCACCGAGTGAATCTTTGCGACATCCACGCCGTTGGTGACGGCCTTACGGACTCCCGCAATGTAAGCCGCAATAACCTCGCGGTATCTCTGCAGTGAGAAAATTAGGGTTACGTTCACGCTAATCCCGAGAGCGATCACCTCGGTGATGGCCGAAAGACCGGCCTTCGTAGCCGGAATCTTAATCATGACGTTTTCACGATTCACTTTGGCGAAAAGCTCTTTAGCCTGAGCCACGGTTCCTTCTGAGTCGTGCGCGAGACCTGGCTCAACTTCAATTGAGACTCGTCCGTCGAATCCATTGCTTGCGTCGTAGACGCCACGGAAGATGTCACAGGCGTTCGTAACATCAACAGTTGTAATCTCAAAGATTGCCTCGGTGGCAGATTTACCCTGCGAGGCCAAGAGTGATACCTGCTCACCGTAACCATCGCCCTTGCCGAGCGCTCCAGCAAAGATGGTTGGGTTGGTGGTAACTCCGCTAACAGATCGGCTCGTGATGAGCGAAGCGAGGTTACCTGATTCGATGCGCGAGCGCGAAAGATCATCGAGCCAAATGCTCACACCGTTGGCTGCTAATTGGGACAGGGGATTGGTCATTTTTCCTAGGCTTTCTTGATGCTTGCTTTTGCTGCTGAAACAACGTTGTCCACGGTCATACCGAATTCGCGGAATAGGGTCTTGTAGTCTGCCGAGGCGCCGAAATGTTCAATAGAGACGCTCTCTCCAAAAGGCCCTACGTACTTGCTCCAACCGAGGCTGAGACCTGCTTCAACCGAAACGCGAGCTTTCACGCTGCTAGGTAGAACAGACTCGCGGTATTCATGAGATTCCTCTTCGAACCATTCGAGACAAGGTGCAGAAACAACACGGGTGCCAATTCCGCTAGCCTCGAGCTGCAAGCGAGCCTCAACAGCTAACTGCAATTCGGAGCCGGTGGCAATCAAAATCACCTTTGGTTTTCCATTCGCAGCATCAACCAGGGTGTAGGCGCCTCTAAGCGTATTCTCGGCCCCGGCCACTAGGGCTCCAGTAGAGTCCTCGACTCCGCGTGCAATCACCGGAATGTTTTGGCGACTGAGTGCAATGCCGCTCGGACCATCTTTGTGCTCGAGCATGCCCTGCCACGCGTATGAAGTTTCATTGGCATCACCGGGACGAACGATCGCCAAGTTTGGAATAGCTCTCAATGTAGCTAGTTGCTCGATTGGCTGGTGAGTTGGGCCGTCTTCACCGAGAGCAACGGAATCGTGTGTCCAGACGAAGATTGACGGCACTCCCATTAGAGCGGCGAGTCGAACTGCCGGACGCATGTAATCGCTGAAAATCAGGAACGTGCCGCCGAATGGGCGTGTGTGCCCGCTCAGGGCAATTCCATTGAGGATTGCGCCCATGGCGTGCTCACGAATTCCAAAGTGCAAAACTCGGCCGTATCGGTCACCGCTCCACTCGTGCGTGCTCCACTCCGAAGGAATGAACGATTTGGCTCCGGCGATAGTGGTTAGATTCGACTCCGCCAGGTCTGAGGATCCACCCCAAAGTTCGGGCATAACCCCAGCAATCGCGTTGATGACTTTACCCGAGGCGGCGCGAGTAGAGATCTCGGTTCCGCCGTCAAAAATTGGCAAAGAAGATTCGAGCTCGGTTGGGAGATTCCCCTGAACGAGGCGATCGAGAAGCTTCTTCTTCTCTGGGTTATCCGACGCCCAGGCATTGAAAGCCGAGTCCCAAACGTTGCGGCTCTCACTTGCGAACTTCTGGTAGCCGCGGGTGTGTGCGATCACGTCGTCGGCGACCTCGAAGGTCTGAGCTGGGTCGAAACCTAGAACATTCTTGAGTGCAGCAAGTTCTTCAGCGCCCAGTGCCGATCCGTGAATTTTCCCACTGTTCTGTTTCTTCGGGGAAGGCCATCCGATAATCGTGCGAAGTTTGATCAGAGAAGGCTTATCAGTTACCGACTTGGCAGCTTGAATAGCGTTGTAAAGTTCCTCGATATCTTCAAGGTAGTCGCCGGTTTTACGCCAGTCCACGGTTTGGGTGTGCCAGCCGTAAGAGTCGTAGCGTTCAATCAGGTTCTCGGTAAACGATATGTTGGTGTCGTCTTCAATAGAAATCTGGTTGCTGTCGTAAATCACAACTAGATTGCCGAGCTTTTGATGCCCCGCTAAAGAAGCCGCCTCGCTGGTTACACCTTCCTGCATGTCACCATCACCAGCAATTACGTATACAAAGTGATCGAACGGCGACGAACCCAGAGGTGCAGCTGGGTCGAACAAACCACGCTCGTAACGAGCCGAGTAGGCGAAGCCAGTTGCGGAGGCGAGGCCCTGGCCAAGCGGGCCGGTGGTTATCTCGACACCTTTGGTGTGCTTGTACTCCGGGTGTCCGGGGGTCAGTGAACCCCAGGTGCGAAGCGCCTTTAGGTCTTCGAGCTCCAAACCATAGCCGTGCAAATAGAGCTGGTTGTAGAGGGTGAGCGAAGAGTGTCCCACGCTGAGAATGAATCGATCGCGACCGATCCAGCGATCGTCGCTTGGGTCATGACGCATCACCTTGTTGAAAAGTAGATAGGCAACAGGCGCAAGTGAAATTGCGGTTCCCGGGTGACCGTTGCCAACCTTCTCAACGGCGTCGGCCGCTAACACGCGGGCGGTATCTACGGCTTTGGAATCGAGTTCTGACCATTGGAATGCTGACACAGCGACTCCTTGCAAGTAGTTGGAAACTAGAGTTTCCCTGGGAAATTTTGGGCTTCGTCGCCTGGATAAAACGGCGCTAAACCGCGTTGCGTTCTGTTGAAAAGTCTACTACCGAGCATGCATGTAAACTCGATACTGATGTCGAAGTTACGAGCCTATGTTGCCCTAACCAAACCCCGTGTAATCGAGTTACTTCTAGTAACTACGCTGCCGGCGATGATTCTGGCGAACTATCCAAACGGCTTTCCAAATATCTTCCTTGTCATCAATGTCCTAATCGGTGGTGCTATCTCCGCTGGTAGCGCAAACGCTTTCAACTGCTACATCGACGCCGACATCGACAAGATCATGAAGCGAACCAAGAATCGACCTTTGGTGACCGGCGAATTGTCTAAAACCGAGGCGCTGTCATTCGCTTACATCACCGCCTTTGCTTCGTCCGCATTCCTTTGGTTCACTGCGGGTTGGCTTGCAGCATTGCTTTCACTATCGGCGATTGCCTTTTACGTTTTGATTTACACGCTTCTGTTGAAGCGCAGAACACCACAGAACATCGTCTGGGGTGGAGCAGCGGGCGCGATGCCTGTACTAATCGGTTGGGCTGCGGTTACCGAAAGCCTTTCTGTTTCTGCTTGGCTGCTGTTTCTCATTATCTTCCTATGGACCCCGCCTCATTACTGGCCGCTTTCCATGAAGTACCGAGACGATTATTCAGCGGCCGGCGTACCCATGCTCCCGGTAGTCCGAAACCCTAGAGTTGTGGGTGCCCAGATTCTTCTTTACAGCTGGGCCATGGTTACCAGCTCTCTACTACTAATCCCCGCCGCAAACATGGGTGTCATCTACGCCGCATGTGCAGCACTTTGTGGAATCTGGTTCACAGTTGAGGCAACGATTCTCTATCGCCAATCAATGCAAGGTTCCGTAAAGTCTCCGATGCGCTTGTTCCATGGATCAATCAGCTATTTGACGGTTCTGTTCATCGCTGTAGCAATTGACCCGCTGGTACGTATCCCGCTGTTCTAGTGGTTTTTGAGTTCCTCAAGCCTTGCCAGTGATTCAATTCGCTCGGCAGCGTGATCAACAATTCTGGGCGGGTAGCCCAACTCATAACCGTTCGAAAGCTCCCACGGTTCATGAACATCAGACCCGCTGAGGTGTCTGAGTTCTGGCACATACTTCCTGACATAGTTTCCATTGGGATCAAACTTGAGCCCCTGCATCACCGGATTAAATACGCGATAGTAGGGCGAGGCGTCAGTCCCGCATCCTGCGGTCCATTGCCAACCATGGCTGTTTGAGGCTGGGTCGAAATCGGTCAGATTTTCCTCAAACCACTCGGCCCCCTGTTGCCATTCCATGTGCAAATCTTTGATCAGAAACGAGGCCACAATCATTCGAACTCGGTTGTGCATCCACCCGGTTTGTGCTAATTGACGCATACCCGCATCAACCATCGGATAGCCGGTCTTACCGTCTTTCCAAGCCTGGAATCTCTCACTGTCGTTGTCGTATCGCATGTTTGCGTACTTTGGGTCGAGGTAGTTATCAAGGCTGTGAGGCCAATTGAAAAGAACGTCGGCGTAGAACTCACGCCAAGCAATTTCCTTTCGAAATACAAGCGCTCCGGGGCTCCCTAGTGGCACTTTCGCAAGTATTGTTCTCGGATGAATTTCCCCGTGGCTAAGCGCGTGGGAGAGGTGCGAAGTTCCGCCAAGATCAGCTCGATTGCGGTTGTCCGAATAGTCATCCACGCGATTTGCGAGAAACGCGTCCAAGGTTCGAGATGCGAACACTTCACCTGCGGAGACATGGTTCGCCAACTCAAGTTGAGCTTCAAAATTTGACTGTATAACCGACTGAACGGAATCCAGACTGCCAAGGACGTGGGGAGCGGTAACTTCGCGCCTACTCCATTCGTTAAAAAAAGGTGTGTAAACGCGATACGGGGTTCCATCGGACTTCAAGACATTTCCGGGTTCAACAGCGTAATTACCGGGTCCAATAACCAATTCGGCATCGACGGATGCTAAATCCTTCTGGATTGCCAATAGTTCTTTGCGTCCGTTTGTATCGTAGGCAGCCGATACGAAGACTCTCTTTGACGACGTCGCGGTCGCTAGACCCACCACATCAGATGGCTTTTCAACAATGGTCAGACGCCCGTCTAATGATTTCGAAAGTGACAGCCAGGATGCCCTTAGGGAATTTTTGCGAACATCTGAAAGTGAGTCGAAAGTTCTACCGAGCAAGTCTGCGGTAGCAACTAAAAAGACACTATCTCCCGAGGCGAGGGCCGAGTTGAGCGCAGGATGGTCCTGCAATCGAAGGTCTCGTCTAAACCAAAAAATCGAACTCATTTGCGTTTACCATAGGCAAGCTGCACGAACGTGAGCAAAGAAATGAAGATTGAAGCGAGCGTTAGGTGAACGATCACAATCTGCACGGGAAGACCGAGACGTGACTGAACGATTCCTGTTACCGCCTGAGCTAGTAGGCAGAGCGTAGTCCAGAAAACCAGTCGGCTAGCGTAGCCGTCGACGTCACGTCGACGAACGATGAAAAGCAGAACCAGCGCCAAAGCTAGGGAGACGTAAGCGGGGTAGGAGTGATAGTGCTGCCAGAGTTCCGCGTCGAGGCCATTGCGTGGCGTTGCGGCGTCGCCGGCGTGAGGACCACTTCCAGTAACCACTACACCCACCAGAACCGTAAGCGAACCAGCCAGGAGAAGCAATCTAGCAAGCCTTGTTTCCACCTTAGGGAAAGGTGAAATCTCTGGTTTATACGCGCGCCACATCTGAAGGGTAGCAACCGCAATCATGAAACCGCTGATTACGAAATGTAGTCCAACGATCCAAGGATTCAGATTTGCCAGGACGCTTATGCCACCGACCACAGCCTGCAGGAAAATCCCAAAGATCAGCCAAACCGATGTGGAACGTAACTTGCGAGATTTACCTGAAGCTATCGCGGCGACAAGTGTCAATACGGCAATCAATAGCAGAACAAAAGTGAGTAGACGGTTCCCGAACTCAATCAAACCGTGGATACCCATCTCGGGAACGTTAACCAGTGAATCTTCCGTGCAAGACGGCCAGGTGGGACAACCTAACCCAGAACCGGTGAGGCGTACCGCACCGCCGGTAACCACGATAAGTATCTGGGAGATGAGCGAAGCCCAGACCATGACCCTAAGTCGTTGTTCCGTAACTAGACGCAGAACTGGATTTGCCATGGATTCCTTTACCTATCGAGCATCGCAAGTTAGAATTGGGGCTTGTTGAACTTCGTGAAACTTGCACTCTAAGTCTTACACGGAGCAAATCTCAGTGTGATTCCATTCGGGAATTATTTAGCGAACTATCGCGTTTCAAACGTGGAAGAAGGGTTTTGAGTATGTCTGAAAACATCATCGAACGTCCAGAGCTAGACAGTCTTGGAAACTACGAGTTCGGTTGGTCCGATAAAGACACCGCTGGAGAAACTGCTAAGCGCGGTATCAGCACCGACGTAGTGCGAGACATTAGCGGCAAGAAGAGCGAACCGCAGTGGATGCTTGACCTGCGCCTAAAGGGTTACGACTACTTCACCCGCAAGCCAATGCCTAACTTTGGCGCGGACCTATCTGGAATCGACTTCGACAACATCAAGTACTTCGTCCGATCAACTGAGAAGCAGGCTCAGTCTTGGGAAGATCTTCCTGAAGACATCAAAAACACTTACGAACGTCTTGGAATCCCTGAAGCCGAGCGCAGCCGCCTCGTTGCCGGTGTGGCTGCCCAGTACGAGTCTGAAGTGGTCTACCACCAGATTCACGCGGAATTGGAAGCTCAGGGAGTTATCTTTCTAGACACCGACACTGCGCTCAAAGAGCACCCAGAGATTTTCCAGGAGTACTTCGGCACGGTTATTCCTGCCGGGGACAACAAGTTTGCCGCTCTAAACACTTCGGTATGGTCTGGTGGCTCGTTCGTATACGTGCCAAAGGGTGTGCACGTGGAGATTCCTCTTCAGGCATATTTCCGTATCAACACCGAAAACATGGGCCAGTTTGAGCGAACACTGATCATCGCCGACGAGGGTTCCTACGTTCACTACATTGAGGGATGTACCGCACCTATTTACCAGAGCGACTCACTTCACTCCGCCGTTGTCGAAATTATCGTGAAGAAGAACGCCCGAGTTCGCTATACGACCATTCAGAACTGGTCTACCAATGTCTACAACCTAGTCACCAAGCGTGCAGTTGCAGAAGAAGGTGCAACCATGGAATGGGTTGATGGAAACATCGGCTCAAAGGTAACCATGAAGTACCCAGCGGTGATCCTTGCTGGCGAGCACGCCAAGGGTGAAACTCTTTCGGTTGCCTTCGCAGGTCCAGGTCAGCACCAGGACGCCGGCGCCAAGATGATTCACCTAGCGCCTAACACTTCGTCATCGATTATTTCCAAGTCGATTGCCCGCGGTGGAGGTCGCACTTCTTACCGAGGTGAAATTCGGGTAAATCCTGGTGCCTACGGTTCGGCCAACACGGTTCGCTGCGACGCGCTGCTAGTTGACACCATCAGCCGCTCCGACACCTACCCAGCTGTAGACGTTCGAGAAGACAACGTGACTATGGGACACGAGGCTACCGTTTCGCGAGTGAGCGACGAGCAGTTGTTCTATCTGCAATCACGCGGTTTGGCAGAAGACGAGGCGATGGCCATGATTGTTCGTGGATTCATCGAACCGATTGCCAAGGAATTGCCAATGGAATACGCGCTCGAGCTAAACAAACTCATTGAGATGCAGATGGAAGGGGCTGTCGGTTAGTGCAAGAACACAGTCACGGTACCGAAATTCCGCTCCAAATCCGTTCCGAACGCAAACGCTCCAAGAATGCGTCAGACTTTGACGCAATCACTATCAGAGACGAACAATGGCGATACCTGCACGCAGACCGACTTGCCGGCCTCAACGAATCGCTTCAGGCCTACAGCGGCTCTCTGGATGGCTCATTTAGCGCAGTAGCAGTCTCAGACTCTTCTCGCGGAGAAATTGGCCTACCGGAAGACCTAGTCGCCGCAAATGTATGGGAAGCAACCACCGAGGTAAAGACAATCACCTTGGAAGGCGCGAACGACATCCAGGTTCTAACCATCACCAACACTGGAGAGAAACAAGCCCTACAGATTTTCATTGAGGCCAAGCCTTTCAGCTCCGGAACGGTAGTTATTAACCACAATGGTTCAGGAAGTCTCGCTGAAATCGTCGAGGTCAAAGTTGGCGACGAAGCGAACGTTTCAATCGTCTCGGTTCAAAACCTAGACGAGTCAGCAACCTTTACGTCCTCTCACTTCGCACGACTATCTAGAAACTCCTCTTTGAAGCACGTGGTTGTTTCAATCGGTGGCAAGACCATTCGCGTTGTTCCATCGGTAACCTTCGACGGTCCTGGCGCGAATGTAGAAATGCTCGGCGCCTACTTTGCGAACGGTGATCAGCACATCGAGCACCGCCCGTTCGTTGATCACAACACACCAAACTGCGTTTCGGACGTTACCTACAAGGGCGCACTCCAGGGAGCTAAAGCGCACACTGTGTGGGTTGGCGATGTGCTAATCCGCAAGGCTGCCGAAGGCACCAAGACATATGAACTAAACCGCAACCTGTTACTCACCGATGGTGCTCGTGCGGATTCCGTACCCAACCTAGAGATTGAAACCGGTCAGATCGAAGGCGCAGGCCACGCTAGCGCCAGCGGTCGTTTCGACGATGAGCAACTGTTCTACTTACAGGCTCGCGGGATCACCGAACAGGAAGCCAAACGACTAGTGGTTACGGGTTTCCTGAACGATGTGATCAGCAAGATCGGTCTACCGGAACTTGAAGACCAGCTGAACCAAAAAATTGAAGAGAAACTTGAAAGGACGGCAAAATAATGGCACACCTAATTTGCCCTGAGGCAGACATCAAGCCAGGACGCGCTATTCGCGTAAAGATTGCCGATCACGCCATCGCCATCGCCAAATCAAAAGACGGCAAGGTCTATGCCCTTGACGACAAGTGCTCACACGGCGAAATTTCGCTTAGCGAGGGCTTTGTAGACAACGACAGCATCGAGTGCTGGGCTCACGGCGCGAAATTCTCACTAAGCACCGGAGAAGCACTGTCGCTACCCGCTTTTGAACCAGTAGCGGTTTACGAAGTCTTCATCGAAGACGGAAACATTTTTCTCGAATACGACGCAGCCTAAGGAAAATCAATGTCAACTTTAGAAATCAAGAACCTTCACGTAAGCGTGACCACCGAAACCGGTCCGAAAGAAATTCTGCGCGGCGTAGATTTAACCATTCGAAGCGGAGAGACCCACGCAATCATGGGCCCTAACGGTTCAGGCAAGTCAACCCTTGCCTACTCAATCGCGGGTCACCCTAAGTACGAAGTCACCGATGGTGAAATTCTGCTCGACGGCGAAAACGTCTTGGAGATGAGCCCGGACGAGCGAGCTCGTGCCGGCCTGTTCCTTGCCATGCAGTACCCGGTAGAGATTCCAGGAATCTCAGTAGGTAACTTCTTGAGAACCGCGAAAACGGCGATCTCGGGTGAGGCTCCTGCGCTACGTCCTTGGATCAAAGAGGTAAAGGAGGCCATGACTAGCCTTCGCATGGACTCAGCTTTTACCGAGCGAAGTGTTAATGAGGGCTTCTCCGGTGGAGAGAAGAAGCGTCACGAAATCCTGCAGATGGAGCTTTTGAAGCCGAAGTTTGCGGTGCTAGACGAAACCGACTCGGGTCTAGACGTAGATGCCCTCAAGATTGTTTCAGAAGGCGTAAATCGTGTTCAAGCGGCTGGAGACATGGGGGTGCTTTTGATCACCCACTACACCCGTATCCTCAAGTACATCAAGCCTGATTTCGTGCACGTCTTCGTTGCCGGAAAAGTTGCCGAAGAGGGTGGGCCAGAATTGGCAGACCGCCTCGAGGCCGAAGGTTACGATCGTTACCTCGACTAATGGCTAAAGAACTCACTCCAGAGCGCCACGACGAGGTCTTAGAGGCGCTCAAAGACGTTATCGACCCAGAGATCGGGATCAACATTGTAGATCTCGGGCTTGTTTACGGCGCCGAGGAATCCGAAGAGGATGGCTCGTTGCTGATCAACATGACTCTTACCTCGGCTGGATGCCCGCTCACCGATGTTCTTGAGGAGCAGACGGCTCAGGCACTCGACGGCGTGGCCGAGGCTTTCCGAATCAACTGGGTTTGGATGCCGCCATGGGGGCCTGAGCTAATCACCGAAGACGGACGCGAACAAATGCGTGCGATTGGATTTGCCATTTAGTAATGCTCAACGTCCAGGATTTAGAAATTCGAATTGGCGCCAGACTTCTAATGTCTGGCGTTAATTTTCGTGTGGCCCGTGGCGACAAGATTGGTTTGGTTGGCCGAAACGGCGCCGGAAAAACTACACTCACAAAAATTCTGTCGGGGGAGAGCGCACCTTCTGCCGGTAGCGTTGACCGTCACGGTGAAATAGGTTATTTACCTCAGGATCCTCGAAGTGGTGACCCCGAGGAGCTGGCGCGTACGAGAATCCTTAACGCCCGTGGATTGGGCGACATCGCACTAAAAATGTCAAAGGCCACCGAAGACATGGGTTCGATTGACCAGGCCGTTTACGAGCGCGGCATGAAGCAATACTCTCGGCTCGAGGAAGAGTTCCAGGCTGCCGGTGGCTATGGGGCTGAGGCCGAGGCTGCGGCCATTGCGGGCAACCTTGGCATCAAGGAGTCAATCCTCAGCCAGCCGTTGAAGACACTTTCCGGTGGGCAACGTCGTCGAATCGAGTTAGCGCGCATTCTCTTCTCGAATGCCCAGACCATGATCCTCGACGAACCGACTAACCACCTAGATGCGGATTCCGTAATCTGGTTGCGCGACTTCTTGAAGAGCTACAGCGGCGGTCTCATTGTCATCAGTCACGACGTCGACCTGATTGGTGAGACTGTGAATCGTGTTTTCTATCTCGACGCAATGAGAACTGTGATTGATGTTTACAACATGAGCTGGTCGAACTACCTAAAGCAGCGCGAAAGCGACGAAGAGCGACGTAAGCGTGAACGTTCCAACGCGGAGAAGAAGGCCACAACACTCCAACTTCAGGCTGCACGTTTCGGTGCGAAGAATTCAAAGGCAGCTGCGGCGCAGCAGATGGTTAAACGCGCTGAAAAACTTCTTTCTAATCTTGAAGACGTTCGCGAGGTTGACCGAGTGGCAAAGATCAAGTTCCCAGACCCTGCGCCATGCGGTAAGACGCCACTTTTCGCTGAGAACCTTAGTAAGTCCTATGGTTCTCTGGAGATTTTCACCGCAGTAGATCTGGCCATTGATAAGGGCTCCAAGGTGGTAG
>JBEGUF010000045.1:0-19388 GCA_041179025.1 Actinomycetota bacterium
GTGTTGAGTTCAAGACCACCGAGTTTGATTTGGGCGCTCGTCGTTACCTGGAAACTGGCGAGACCATCACCGAGGCAGATTTTGAATCGCTGAAGGAGCACGACGCTATTTTGCTCGGAGCTATTGGTGACCCAAGAGTTCCATCCGGTGTGCTTGAGCGACAGCTGCTGCTGAAACTTCGCTTCTCTTTTGATCACTATGTGAACCTGCGCCCAACCAAGATTTACCCTGGAGTGATTTCGCCTCTGCGTGATCACGGAGACGTTGACTTCGTTGTGGTTCGTGAAGGAACCGAGGGGCCATACGTTGGTAATGGCGGAGCGATTCGCGTTGGTACTGAAAACGAGGTTGCCAACGAGGTTTCAGTGAACACTCGTTTCGGCGTTGAGCGTTTGGTTCGCTACGCTTTTGATTTGGCGGCTGAGCGCGACCGCAAGAAGCTAACTTTGGTTCACAAGCACAACGTCTTGGTTCACGCCGGTTGGCTGTGGCAGAACACCGTTGACCTTGTTGCCAAGGAATACCCTGGCGTCAAAGTTGATTACTTACACATCGACGCCGCAACGATTTTCATGGTCACCGACCCTGAGCGCTTCGACGTGATTGTTACCGACAACCTGTTTGGTGACATCATCACCGATCTGGCTGCTGCTATCGGCGGCGGCATTGGTCTTGGTGCTTCTGGGAACATCAACCCAGACGGAAACTTCCCGAGCATGTTTGAGCCGGTTCACGGATCGGCACCAGACATCGCGGGCAAGGGTCTCGCCGACCCAACCGCCGCTATCCTATCGGCTGCATTGCTTTTGGAACACCTGAAGAACCCTGTGGCTGCCGCTCGCATTGAGCGTGCTGTTGCCGACGACCTAGCCACCCGTGGTGATGCCAAGCGAACCACTCAGGAAGTGGCCGACAGCATCCTTTCTAAGTTGTAAGGAGATACACCATGACCCCTCAGTGGAAAATCACTCGTAACGAAAACCCAATGCCGAAGGCCGAGCGCGACGCCGTGCTTGAAGCCCCGGTCTTTGGTGCCGTTCGCACCGACCACCAGGTGGTTTGTGTTTGGGAGCAAGACAAGGGTTGGGTTAGCGCCGAGGTAATTCCTTACGGCCCGATCATGATGGACCCAGCTGCCGCTGTTTTGCACTACGGCCAGGAAATCTTCGAAGGTATCAAGGCTTACCGTCACGCCGATGGTTCGATCTGGACTTTCCGTCCGTTTGAGAATGCAAAGCGTCTGCAGCGTTCCGCAAAGCGTATGGCTCTGCCAGAGGTTCCAACTGAACTGTTCGTTGAATCGCTAGTGAAGCTCATGGAAGTAGACGGCGATTGGGTTCCTGCTCCGGTGAACGAAAAGACTCTCTACTTCCGCCCGTTTGAGATTGCTGCCGAAGACTTTTTGGGTGTTCGTCCGGCTCACCGCGCTGAGTATCGCGTTATTGCTAGCCCGGTTGGCCCGTACTTCACCGGTGGCGTGAAGCCGGTAAAGATTTGGATTGCCCTCGACTCGGCTCGTGCTGGAAGGCACGGAACCGGTGAAGCCAAGACCGGCGGAAACTATGCTGCATCGCTTCAGGCTCAGACCGAGGGTTACGAGCAGGGTTGTTCGCAGGTTATGTTCCTAGATGCCGAAACCGGAACCTACATCGAAGAGCTCGGTGGTATGAACCTGTTCTTTGTTTACAAAGACGGCCACGTGGTGACTCCTTCTCTAGACGGAACGATTCTTCGTGGCATCACCCGTGACTCGGTAGTTCAGCTGATCAAAGACCGCGGCATTGAAGTTCAGGAGCGCAAGATCACCCTGGACGAAATGCGCGATGGAATCAATTCGGGAAAAATCACCGAAGTGTTTGCCTGCGGAACGGCTGCGGTAATTACCCCGGTTGGCCAGTTTGCCAGCAAGAACGAGACCATTGGCTCAGCCGATGCCGAACCTGGCAAGCTAACCGTTAGCCTTCGCGAGGAACTAACTGGAATTCAGTACGGAACCGTTGAAGACCGACACAATTGGCTCTATAAACTGGCTTAAATGAAGATCGCAAAGTTCGCATACAAAGGTGTACCGGCTTGGGGTTTAGTTGATGGGCCAGAGTTAGTTCTATTCAAGGGTCACCCGCTATTCAACAACTATGAAACCAGTGGAGACCGCCTACCCCTAAAAGACGTGCAGTTGATGCCGCCGGTTCTGCCAACCACCAAAATTCTTTGCATCGGCAAGAACTTCCAGGAGCACGCCGACGAGATGGGTCTGGGAACTCCAACCGAACCGCTGATCTTCTTCAAGCCAACCAGCGCACTTATCGGTCCAGAAGAATCAATCGTTATTCCTTCGAAGGTAACTACCGACGTTGACCCGGAAGGTGAACTCGTAATCGTCATTGGTCAACTGGCCAAGAACGTTTCGGAAGAAGACGCCATGGATTATGTCTGGGGTTTCACCATAGGTAACGACGTTTCGGCGCGCGACCTTCAAACCCGCGACGGTCAGTGGGCGCGAGCCAAGGGCTTCGACACTTTCTGCCCACTTGGCCCTTGGATTGAAACCGAGTTTGAACCCGAAGGTCAGATCATCGAAACTCGCGTAAACGGCGAAATCCGCCAGCGCGATGCAATTGACAAGACCATCTTCAACGTGCGTGAAATCATCGCCCACGTCACTGAAGCGATGACGCTACTTCCCGGCGACGTAATCTTCACCGGAACTCCAGCCGGAATCCAGAACATTGTTCCTGGCGATGTGGTTGAGGTTGAGATTGAGGGCATCGGAGTTCTACGCAACCCTGTCGCCTAGACTTTGGGTAAACCAATGGGGGAGAGATTTTGAAGTTTCAAATCATCACTTCGACCTTGCTTCTCACATTGCGTTTCATCTTGTTCATATTTTTGTTTCTGGTGTTCTACACGGGTCTTGGGGTCGCCAACATACTAACTTTTGGCTGCACCACGATATTTTCTCTGGTTGTCTGGTTCTTTCTAATCCCAGCGATGATTTTTCTGGCGACGCTTTATTCCATAAACCCAGCTTCGAAGTACGCACCCACGCAACTCGCTTTACTGAAGTCAAGTTTCATTAAGGTTTGCCTAGTGAGCGCGGTTGTGCTTGAAGCCTCTGCCTTTATTGCGGGGGACTATCGGGTGTCGTCAATTTCGCCATCAGGCGACCCACTCCGAGGGACGCACATCATGGAGGCAACTACTGCGATCTGGTGCTACCTACTTGCTGGTCGCACCAAGCAGTCTGAATAGCAGGCTCCGCATCATTCGCTCGTAGACTTGAGGCATTATGACTTCAGGTATTACCGCACCTTTCACAACCGCAACCGGATCAGATGTTGTAGTTCGTTTCTGCCCTTCGCCAACCGGTCTTCCGCACGTTGGTTTGGTGCGAACCGCACTGTTTAACTGGGCTTACGCTCGTCACACCGGCGGTAAGTTTGTGTTCCGCATTGAAGACACCGATGCCGAGCGCGACAGCGAAGAGTCCTTCGACATGATTCTCGACGCTTTGGGCTGGTTGGGTTTGAACTGGGACGAAGGCGTGAACGTTGGTGGGCCGAATGAGCCTTACCGCCAGTCTGAGCGTGGAGAGATTTACCAAGACGTTATTGCGAAGCTGAAGGCTTCTGGGCACATCTATGAATCGTGGATGAACGCTGACGACATTGATGCTCGCAATGAAGCCGAAGGTCGCCCAAAGCAGCAGGGTTACGGCAACTGGGAGCGCGACGACGCCACTCGTGAGCAGTATCGCAAGAGTGATGTGGCTCCGGCGCTTCGTCTTCGTGTGCCAGATGTGGACATTAAGTTTGACGACCTGGTTCGTGGGGAGATTGTTTTCCCGGCCGGTTCGTTCCCCGACTTCGTTGTGGTTCGCCCGAACGGCCAGCCGCTCTACACTTTGGTGAACCCTGTTGATGATGCACTGATGGGAATCACTCACGTTCTGCGCGGTGAGGATCTGTTGTCTTCAACCCCTCGTCAGATTGCTCTTTACAACGCGATGGTTGAAGCGGGAATTACAACTTTCATCCCTCGTTTCGGCCACCTTCCTTACGTGATGGGTGAAGGCACCAAGAAGCTTTCGAAGCGCGACCCAGAGGCTAATCTCTTCCACCACCGCGACCGCGGTTTCATTCCGGAGGGTTTGCTCAACTACCTTTCGCTTCTCGGTTGGGGCCTCTCAGCCGACCAAGACGTATTCACCATGGAAGAGCTGGTGGCGGCGTTCGACGTGGAGAACGTGAACCCGAACCCGGCCCGCTTTGATCAGAAGAAAGCCGACGCTATCAATGCAGCACACATTCGTTTGCTTTCCCCGGAAGATTTCAAGTCTCGGGTGATTCCTTACCTGCAGTCGGCTGGCGTTTTAGGTTCTTCGGTAACCGAGGAGCAGAATGCAGTTTTGACTGCCGCTTGCCCGCTGATTCAGGAGCGCATCACAGTGCTTTCTGAAGCGGTACCGATGCTCGGATTCCTGTTCACCGACGAGATCGTTGTGGCAGATGATGCCAAGGCGGGTTTGCCAGCGAACGCCAAGGAGATTCTTGAGGCGGCTGTTTCTGCGCTGGAAGGTCTTTCCACGTGGGAGACGGCTCCGCTTCAGGAACTACTCAACAGCACTCTGATTGAGGGTTTGGGATTGAAGCCACGCGACGCTTTTGGCCCTCTTAGAACCGGCATCTCTGGTCGTCGTATTTCTCCACCGCTATTTGAGTCGATGGAGATTCTGGGTAAAGAGCGCACTCTAGCCAGATTGCGAGTGTTTGCTTCAACCCTGTAAACGCCTGTAATATAAAGCGGTTACGCACTTTGGGATATGGTGTAATTGGCAACACGAAGGTTTCTGGTTCCTTTGTTCTAGGTTCGAGTCCTGGTATCCCAGCAACACTGAAAGCAGTCGAGAAATCGGCTGTTTTTTGCTTTAACCTAGCCTGATGGAAACTGTTGAAGAGTATTTGGCGGCTCAGCCTGAAAACAACCGCAAAGCGCTCGAGCGCATCCGCAAGATTGTTCTCAAGACTTTGCCGGGGAGTGTGGATTCCTACTCATACGCCATCATCGGTTTTCGTTACAACAAGAAATTTGTGATTTACATTTCTGGATGGAAAGACCACCTTAGTTTTCATGGCTTTAGTGTTTCGCTTGGCAACGAGATGGTGGCCAAGTATCCGCAACTGAAACTCAAAGGTCGAACTCTGCACTTTCAGCCGACTCCCGAGTTGCCGGAAGGGCTTGTTCGCGAGCTGGTTCTTGCTCGAGTGGCCGAACTAGGCCTTAGCTAGCAAATCAAAACTTGCGTGCCACTAACGTCTAGGGCGACTGATTCAGCCACCGTGCTAACATTATTAACGTTGCAGGGGGGCAACTTTTTTAGCAGGGGGTTTTAAATGAAAAAAAGATTCGCGTTTGTTTTTGCAATTTTCACGGCTGTTTCGCTAGGAGTTGCGATTCCAGCATCCGCAGAGGGTTTTCGCGGGAGCTATCTTTCCGGCTGGCATGGTGTTCAATATGATGGGGTAGTACCTGCGACTGTGTCAAAAACCTGGGTAGATAAAAACTCCGACAATACTTCAACAAGGGTTTATCTCTTTGACGTAATTGCGAACTTTCCCGGAACGCAGTACACGTACGTAAGCCCGAAACAGCAACTCCAAATGCAAAAGAGCACGATTTTTGGCTGGCAATCTCTGGGCAACCGCACCATGAGCACAGGAGCAGCACACAATTGGGGTGACTTAGGAGCTGGGACTTTCCGGTTCCAGTGGAACGGCGCGAGCGTCAATGTAGGGTCCGAAACGGTTAGCTGTTACTCAAATTGTGTTTACGTATTTGACGCGGAATCGGTGACTATCTGGTGGTAAGGGATTCTTGGGCCACCAAACTAGAAAAGCAAGTTATTTTCGCCAGCAGTGCGTTGTTCTTGTTAGTGGGATTTTGGTTGCACGGGAGTTCACAGAATCTGTTGGCTCCTGTGGCTTCTTTGGAAGCCTTGTCCTATTACGCGATGTATGGAGCCACTGCCGTCGTAGGAATCTTGGCTCTCCCATTTACTTGGGCGGCGAGCTCAAAAAGGCTGGGTAATCGTTCAGTTGAAATTCTGGCAGCAAAGAACTGGGCCGGTGGCTTCAGAGCATTCTGGGTTTCTTCCCTTGGCACTGTCGGCTTTTTTGCATTGATCGCGACATTTTTTTTCGCACAACCAAGTCAGGCCACTTTTGGTGAGAGGAGTTACCTCCCATCCCTGCTGCTTTTAGCTTTCACTACAGTTGTCTGTTCGCTGGCAATTCTTCTTGGGCGCCTTTTTCCTGTGTGGATCTCAGGACCAATTGTGTTGCTTGCGCCATATGCCTTAACAGTTTGGACTGTGCAGGTTCAATCTCAGCAACCTTGGGCTTCTAATTTGCTACTCACCTATTCGATAATTCCGCAATTCTCGGTCGAGAATGACATCAATTGGTTACCAATTGTTAGTGCGTCTTTTATGTATCTCGCTTTAGCAATCACCATTCTCGCTTTCATTCGGATTTCTTCGAAAAGCGGCAATCGGTTGCTTGCCGGGGCTTTAGCAATTTTGTGCGCCGCCACAGCTTTCGCGTCTTTTGCGAATGTAAAGGCCAGCCCTCTGATAGACAGAAACTTTCGCGAGGTGGAGTGCAGCATCGGGGCTGTAAGGGTCTGCTCCTGGCCGGAAATCACCGTCGCGTACCCCGAGCAAAATAAAAAAATAGAGTCGATGATTTTGGTTTCGCAGCAGTTGGGCTTGGCTCGAATTGAACAAGCTGGCATTTTCAATGACAGTGTTGGTGGTTCAACTCTGAAATTGAAACCGATTTACTCTGAGGACACCAATGTGCTCGCCAAAACTCTGGCCGGCGAGATGATTATTGACGACAGTTGCCCGCTACCTTTGGACCCGTCCGGCGGCTTCATCACTCCCATTCAGGCTGAGATAGCATTGACAATCTTGTTAGGTGGTCAACCCTTAGAAATAGCACCTGAAATTGAATTCGCATCCGAAGATCCCAAATTGGAAACACGTCGATTGTCTAAACGAGAATCGCTCGAATATTTTGGGTTGGAGAATCAGGCGAATGTGAGAGCAATTTTTGCGAAATGGATTTCACAGCCACAGGGAGTTTGTGCCGGATGAGTCAAGACGAATTACTAATAGAAATTGATGATCTGAGTTTTGGTTATTCAAGGAAGTCATTAGTTTTTGATGGTTTTTCAACCAGGTTCCATACTGGGGCCACTGCGATTCTCGGGCCGAACGGCTCTGGAAAAACAACGCTTTTTGACCAGATGCTCGGGGTTCGCGGTCGGAAGTCAGGCGACATTCGATTTAGCGTAAACGGGAAAGTTCTGACCACCAGGGAATTGCGGGGGAACGTCGGGTTTCTCCCTCAGAGCGATGTCGTTTTTCACGGGATGACTGTTGGCGAGCACCTGGCTTATGCTGCTTGGTTGCGAGGATGCGGCAAAACAGAGGCGAACGATGAGGCATCCAGGCTTCTTGATTTGGTGGACCTAAAATCCAAACGCGACGAATTTGCAAGCAAAATTTCAGGGGGACAGAAGAGGCGTCTTGGAATCGGCATGGCTCTTGTCGGAAAACCAAAATTTGTGTTCTTGGATGAGCCTACTGTGGGTCTAGATCCCGAGCAGCGATTTGCAATAAACAAGATTATTGGCACGATTTCCTCGAAATCTTTAGTTCTCTCATCAACTCATCAGGTTGAAGATCTAACGCAAACATATGGGCAGGTTCTTATGCTTCGAGATGGGGAAAAGCTTTTCAGTGGTTCAACTGAGGATTTTCTTAATGGCGGAAACCCGATGGAAACATACGTCTCTCGCATGAACGAAGCAGATGCTGCTCAGATTCCTTAGACATCGAGGCCTAGTTTCAGTCCTGATCTTTGAGGCGATTCTTTTCGTAGTTTTCACCACTTGGGCAGATTTAGCTCTCACGCTACCGCGTTTTCCACTTGGTTCAGGTGTGGTGTCTGTGTCGCTGGCATCCTTGCTAGGCCTTCCGGCCGTTTTGGCCGTAGCCAACGCCTTCAACTGGGCCCTAACGCCATTAGAGGCTTTGAGTTTTCGCTCAATTTCTCTTCGAATTGTGCTGGCAGCGGCGCTCTGCCATGGATTTGCATTACTCAGTCTGTTGGTGTTTTTCGGTGAAGCAAGCGGTCTCGCCTTGCTTGGTGGTTATTGCTACTTTTTGTCTCTTTTTTCGATCGGCACACATCTAGGCATCAACAAATTATTCTGGGTTTTGCCAACTCTCGGTGGATTGTTGATTGTTAACGCTCCGAGTGCTTGGCTATCATCTGACCTGTACGAGGCAACTTTCGGGTTCTTCTATTCCGAAAACAAGATTGACTACCCTTTCACAGTATTCATGTTGACAATTTTTATCGTCGGAAGTCTCTTTTTTAAAAAACCTAAGGTTATTTGCTAAGTTCTTCAATGACTTCGATGGAATCTCCAGTTTCTAGGTAGAAAAAGTATCCCCCACTTGAGTTGGTAACTTGCTCGATGCGTGAGTTGTTGAGTTGGTGTCCCTGCTCACTGAGGTGAATGTTGTGGGTTGGGAAGCAGTGTTCCGGTTTTACCGCCGACACAAAATCCATGACGTCGCCAATTTTTAGCCAGGGCGCCGATGACGGGCAGGCGAGGTATTTCACTTTCCGATCTGGCAGGGTGTAGCTGTCGCCGGGGTAGTAGAGAACGTCGTTGATCATTACGCCGCAGTTTTGGATTAGCGGGATGCTTCGATGAATCTCAATGTGGATATCTCCAAAGAACTCAGCCGTGAACGGTCCAAGTTGGTGGTGATCTCCGTGGGTCACCGATTTGGCTCCGAAACTGGCTAGTCGGTCGGCTACTTCTTTGGTTCCCAGAATTACAACATCTGGGTTGTCCTCTGCGATTCTGGCGATTTGGTCTTCGTGCACGTGGTCGTCGTGGTTGTGGGTGATCACGATTGCGACCACATTTTGGTAACCCTCCATCGGGCGGGTGTAGAAGCCCGGGTCGAGGATGAGCGTTTGGCCGTCTTGCTCAAACACGAGGGTGGCGTGCTCTAACTTGGTTACCTTCATAAAGACCATCTTGCCAACCCTGCGTAGAATCTTCGTTAGTTATGAAAAAGTCGGTTCGAGTTTGGGCTGCGGCATTTGTGGTGTCACTGCTGCCGCTTGGCTACGTCACGGCTGAATTATTCAAACTGCCCGTTATCTGGGATGCGATTTACGGTTATCTGAGTCTGGGAATTGGTTTACTCTGCACACTTCCGCTCTGGGGATCTTTGGTGGCCAGGGCCAGAATGCGCACCAATCAGCAAGACGCACTAGGCGTGATTGCGATTTTGCTTTCCTACTCGTACGCGTTTATTTCGGGCGATGCCGATTATTACTGGCAGCCAACTGCCATCACATCGATATTGATTTTGGGCGGTTGGATTTTGCACGCGCAGATCAACTTTGTGTCAGCGCAGCAGAAAAACCTTGCCGAGTTGCTACCCAGCAAGGCAACGCTGATCGATGGTCGAGAGGTTGAACACATCGCGGCGGCTGATCTGGAAATCGGTCAAATCATCTTGGTTCGTCCTGGTTTTGTTATTCCGGCCGACGGTTACGTAATTCAGGGGCAGTCGTTGGTTTCTCAGGCGGCAATAACCGGAGAAGCGGATCCGTTGATGAAGATTCCAGGCGACTGGGTTCTGGCGGGAAGCGAAAATGTTTCCGGCAAGGGAGCTTCGAATTCACCGCTCACTGTTCGAGTTAGCGCGGTTGGCGATGACTTGTTAGTTCACGAGCTGACTCGTTCACTAGATATTGATTCGGAGACCGAACCACGTTTTACAAAGCTTTCCAAAATTTCCAAAAACGCGGTGACTATTCTTTCCGTGGCTACAGCACTAATTGCCGCTGGCGTTCAGTTTGTTGTTACGCAGTCGTTGGAGGCAGAGTTCACCGTGGCGGTTGGAGTTCTGTTAGCGGGTCAGGTGGCACTGATCAGCAGAAGCGTGCAGTTGGCTTCGTCTGCGGCTTCAATCAAGGCGATGGCCCTTGGCGTTTTGGTTCACTCAAGAGCAAGTTTTGAAGCACTTGCCAAGGTGAATCACGTTGTTCTGAAAAAGACCGGTGTGCTTACCCGCGGACATAACGCGGTTGGTCGTATTCACCTCGCGCGAAACACTTCGATTGGAACCGAAGCTGAGTTGCTAGCTCTGGCGGCCTCAGTTGAACTCGGCACGAGCCACGAACTTGGACATCTGATTATTCAGGAGGCTGCCAAGCGTGGTTTGGACTTGCCGCAGGTAACCGACTACGCGCCAATTCCTGGGCTGGGTGTTTCTGCTCGATTCGACGGTTCGCTGGTTCAAGTTGGTAACGCTGGCATGGTGAACGTAACCGGCGTGAACATTAACCCTTACGATTTGTTCCAAGTATCAACCGCCTACAGCGAAGGCTCGAGTGTGGTTTTCGTGAGCATCGACGAACTGCTGGTTGGCTACATTGAATTCCCCGACGAACTTCGCGCAAACGCACCAAAGGCCATTATCGATCTAAGCGGAAAACATGCCATCACAGTTCTCTCCGGCGATGCCACAGCGCTGGTGGAAAAAATTACCCAATCGCTTGGGCTGAGCGATTTCGCCGCCGAGGTGCTTTCAACGCGTCAAGCCGACTGGGTGAAAGAGCGCAGGGCGAGCGGGTCGAAGGCCCTCTTGGTTGCCGATGGTCACTACGACGCCGCAGCTTTGGCTGAAGCGGATGTTGCTCTGGCCTTTGGTGCTGGGCACAGCGTGCATCTCGATTCGTCGAAACTAATTCAAATTTCGCAGGATCCAATCGTGATTCCGAGATTGCTAGAACTTTCCAAGAAGGTTCAATCGCGATCGCTTTGGAACATTGTTTTCGGTCTTGCGCTTTCGGGCGTTCTGATGGCCGCAGGTTTCATCGGCTTCGCCACCCCGGCGATTGCACTTATCGGTCTCGTGGCTTCCTGGTTGTTGATTCGAAGAGTCGTTAGGTTGGCTAGATGACCACATTTGGTGTAATTCTCAACCCGACCTCGGGCAAGGGTAAGGCCGAGGAACTCGGCAAGACTTATGTTTCCGAATTACAAAAACTTGGAATAAAAGTCGTCGACCTGTCGGGAAAAGATTACGCCGAGGCTGAAGAAAACGGACGCCGGGCAATTGCGGAAGGTTCGCTGGATGTTCTTGCTGTAGCTGGCGGTGACGGCATGGTTCATTTGGGCGCCAACCTCTGCGCTGGCACCCAACTTCCGCTCGCCATCATGCCGTGCGGAACCGGAAATGATGCTGCCCTGGCACTTGGCATTCCAATCGACGACGCTGCGGGAGCCGCGAAAATGGCGGCCGACAACCTGGCCAGCCCTTTTGTTGCCGATTTGGGTCTCGGCGTTACTTCAACCAGACGTTTTTACTTTTTCAATTCGGCTTCGGCAGGTTTTGATTCTCTCTGCAATCGCCGTGCCAATCGTTGGAAGTACCCGAAAGGTCCTTCCCGCTACACGCTCGCGATGCTCTACGAGTTGGTGGGCTTTAGTTCGTTGAAGTACCGGGCCAAGATCGACGGCAAAGAGCGCGAGCTAGACGCCATGCTCTGTGCACTGTCTAACGGGCCGTCTTACGGTGGCGGAATGTTGGTTGCTCCCGATGCTCGAATCAACGACGGGCAGCTGGATCTGTTCATCGTAAACAAAATCAGCAAGCCGGAGCTCATCAAAGTTTTCCCGAAGGTGTTCACCGGCCAGCACGTCACTCACCCTGCCGTTGAGATTATTCGCGTCACTGAAGTAACTCTGATTAGCGAAGGCGTGCCGGTGTATGCCGATGGTGAGCCGGCCGGGCTTCTCCCTATGACGGTGTCGATAGCGCCGAAGGCACTTAGAGTGTTAGCGAAGCCAAGCAAGTCTGTGGCATAATCGAGAAGTTCACTAAACGGCCCCATCGTTTAGCGGCCTAGGACACCGCCCTCTCACGGCGGCAGCACGGGTTCAAATCCCGTTGGGGTCACCATTCTCCCTTTCGACGCATTCGCTCGGAAGGGAGTTTGATCTTAACGTCCGTAACCATATTGAAATAAAGAATTAACGTGTGATTCGGCGTTGTGGCGGGTTACCAATTATTACGGCAATAGGCTAGTAAGACCAGCGTTCGACAACAGGTGTCGTTCGCATTTCAGGAGGAAACAAAGTGAACAAGATTTCACGTAACACCTTCAAGGGTCTAGCACTGGCAGCAGTTGCCACCCTTGCACTAACTGGCTGTGCACCTGCAGCTCCAGTTGTACCAGCTCTCGACTACACCGCATGTGCAGTATCAGATGAGGGAAGCTGGAACGACAAGTCGTTCAACGAATCAGTAATGGACGGCCTAAAGAAGGCTAAGGCTGAAGTCGGCGTAAAGATTGCCGATGCAGAGTCAAACTCTTCAGAGGACTTCGCTCCAAACCTACAGGCCATGGTTGACGCCGAGTGTGACGTCATCTTCGCCGTTGGCTTCAACCTAGTTACCCCGGTAAACGAGTCAGCTAAGGCCAACCCAGACATGAACTTCGTCACCATTGACGGATGGTCTGAAGGCAACGCAAACCTAAAGCCAGTTGGCTACGCAATGGAGCAGTCAAGCTACCTTGCTGGTTACCTAGCAGCTGCTTACTCAAAGACCCACGTAATCGGTACCTACGGTGGAATGAACATTCCTGCTGTAACCGCATTCATGGACGGCTACTACTACGGTGCTAAGGCATACGAGAAGGCAACCGGAACCGCAACTACCGTTCTAGGCTGGGACCCAGCCAAGAAGACCGGTGACTTCATGGGTGACTTCACTCCTAACTCAGGTGTATCGAAGACCATCGCCGCCAACCAGGTAAAGGGTGGCGCTGACGTGCTATTCCCAGTTGGTGGAGACCAGTTCGGTGCAGCTTCTGAGGCAATCAAGGAAGCCGGTGTTGATGGCGTCATGATCGGTGTCGACAAGGACATCGCGAAGACCTCGCCACAGTATGCCGACATGGTACTAACTTCTGTTGAGAAGCGCATGACCAATGCTGTTTACGACATCATCAAGAAGTACTCTGCAGAGGGTGCAATGTTTGATGGTGAGGCGTACCTAGGTACCCTAGAAAACGGCGGAACTGACCTTTCACCATTTGGCTCATTCGACAGCAAGGTTTCAGACGAGACCAAGGCTGCTTTGAAGGATCTAAAGGCTGGAATCATCGACGGTTCAATCAACCCACTTAGCTAATAAGTAACGAAAGCCGCCGAGATGGAAACATCTCGGCGGCTTTCGCCATTCTCGGGCAATTATTTCGGATAGATTTAGGTGAGAAACGGTAAGTAGTTACCGCCGAAGGAGTAGTTGAGCAATGAAGCTTGAGTTGCGTGGAATCACCAAACGGTTTGGTTCCCTGGTGGCAAACGACGACATCAACCTGGTGGTTGAGTCTGGTGAAATTCACAGCTTGCTCGGCGAAAACGGTGCTGGCAAATCAACTCTCATGAACGTGCTCTACGGTCTCTATCAGGCCGACGGAGGGCAAATCCTTCTTGGAGATAAGGTTCAGGCTTTCAAGGGCCCTGGCGATGCCATGGCCGCCGGAATCGGAATGGTTCACCAGCACTTCATGCTGATCCCAGTTTTCACCGTGGCCGAAAACGTGGTGTTGGGTAACGAGCCAAATAACCGAATTGGCGCGCTGGATCTAAACGAAGCCCGCAAGCGCGTTACCGAAATTTCCGATCGCTTCGGTTTCAACGTAGACCCAGACGCGCTCGTGCAGGACCTCCCGGTTGGTGTGCAGCAGCGCGTTGAAATTATCAAGGCGCTCAGCCGAAATGCCAAGGTGCTCGTTCTAGACGAACCAACCGCTGTGCTAACCCCGCAGGAGACCGATGAGCTCATGCAAATCATGCGCGATCTTGCCAAAGCGGGAACCTCAATCATCTTCATCACCCACAAACTTCGCGAGGTTCAGGCGGTCGCAGACAAGATCACCGTAATTCGTCAGGGAAAAGTTGTGGGCCAGGCAAAACCATCCTCAACCGCATCTGAGCTTGCATCGATGATGGTTGGGCGTGAGGTGGATCTTCAGGTCGACAAAAAGAACATGAGTGCCGGTGACGTAATTTTGTCGGTCGAAAACATTTCCGTTCTAGACGACCGCGACCAGCGCGCTGTGGATGGCGTTAGCTTCGAGGTTAGAGCCGGTGAAGTTCTAGCGATTGCCGGTGTGCAGGGAAATGGTCAAACCGAGTTGGCCGAAGCGCTCCTAGGCCTCAGGTCGATGGTTCGCGGTAGCGGCGAAGTCAAGCTTGCGGGTAGCGCCCTGAACGGCTTGTCGGTTCGCAAGCACCTTGAGGCTGGCATCGGGTACGTTCCAGAAGACCGCAAGAAAGATGGGCTCGTTAGCGAATTTTCGATTTCGGAAAACTTTATGCTCAACGGTTCGTTTGGCAAACCGTTCGCGAGCGGTGTGAACATCGATTTTGCGACCCGCGACGAAATTTCGGAGAAGTTGATCGAAGAGTTCGACGTTCGTACGCAGTCGGCCAGCACCCCGGTTGGCAAGCTTTCCGGTGGAAACCAGCAGAAGGTTGTTGTTGCCAGGGAGTTGAGCCGCGATGTGAAACTACTCATCGCCGCCCAGCCAACACGTGGTGTAGACGTTGGTTCAATTGAGTTCATCCACGAACGAATCGTGGCAGAGCGCGATTCCGGCCGTGCGGTAATTCTGATTTCAACGGAACTCGATGAGGTTCTGGCTCTGGCTGATCGAATCGCGGTTATGTACCGCGGACGCATCGTAGGAATTGTTGACGCAAAAACCTCTCGTGAACAGCTCGGAAAGATGATGGCAGGTATCGCAGCATGAACGTAGAAAGCAAGATCATGCGAGAGATCCTCTCGGCCACCTATACGCGAATCGCAATTTCGGTTCTTCTCGGTTTCGCTATCGGCTCGGTGTTCATGGCCGTGTTCAACGAAAATGTTGTTGCCACCTATGAAACCCTGTTCTCAAACCCTGGTCTAACTTTTCAGACCGCATTTCAGACCATTTTCGACGGCTACGGCGCACTTTTCAAAGGTTCGATAATCAACCTAAGCGCCGACAATCCGGTGAGCATGTTCCGCCCAATCACCGAAACTCTTCGCTTGGCGGCTCCTCTGATTATGGCCGGTCTCGGAGTTGCCCTTGGCTTCCGAGTTGGCTTGTTCAACGTTGGTGGAACTGGCCAGTTGGTTATGGGTCTGCTCGGCGCCACCTGGATCTCAACTCGCTTGGAGCTGCCATACGGCCTTCACATGGTTTTGGCACTAGTGGTAGCCATCGCATTCTCAATGGGAACCGGTGCGCTGGTTGGTTTCTTGAAAGCTAAGACCGGTGCACACGAAGTTATCGTGACCATCATGATGAACTACATCGCGCTTGATCTCTTCACCTGGTTCCTCAGAACTCCTGGGCTCCTACTTGAAGAGGGCGGGGGAGGAAACCCGAAGTCTGATCCACCGGCACTCACCGCCCAACTTCCAAGATTGCTCGGCGACGAATTCAAACTGAACATCGGAATCCTTCTGGCTCTAGTGGCCGCACTGGTCTACTGGTGGCTAATGGAACGTTCAACCATCGGTTACCGATTCCGTATGGTCGGCCACAACGCCAACGCTGCCAAGGCGGCCGGTATCAGCGTGGAGCGCACCTACGTTTGGGCAATGGCAGCTTCGGCCGCGTTCATCGGCATCGCGGCAGCCAACCAGGGCCTCGGTGAAACCGGTGGTCTCACCTCAAGCATCCACGCCAACATCGGTTTCGACGCCATCACGGTTGCCCTGCTAGGCGGTTCACGAGCCGGCGGAGTAGTTGTCGCCGGTTTGGTTTTCGGTGCCTTCAAGGCCGGCTCTCCGTCGATGCAGATCATCGGTGTTTCGCCTGAGGTACTCGGAATCATTCAGGCGCTGATCGTTCTCTTCATCGCGGCACCACCGCTAATTCGCGCAATCTTCCACCTTCCTAAGCCGGAGGCAAAATAATGACTAAGACTGAAGTAACTCCTGGCATGTTTTCGCTGTCTGAGGTTCGTCCAAGCTGGAAAACCCCGTCCGTGTTGGCGTTTTTCTCAGGCATCGTTTTGGTTCTGTTCGGTTTCCTAGGAAAGACCGGCGACGTAACCTACAACCTCAGCAACAAAGGCGACAGCTTCTCGGTGCCTGACGTGGTTGTGGCATCAACCTTCGCCAACGTGGTTTTGGGCACCCTAATGCTCCTGGCCGCCACCTATTCGGGTTGGCTAACCATTCGCCAAAAGCACACGCCGATGTGGGTGAGTCTGGTTGCTGGCCTGTTGGGTGCTACCGGTCTACTCGGTTGGCTGGCTGCCGGAAATGTTGTTCCGGTGTCGTTCATTTTGGGTTCGGCAGTGGTCTTGGCTGTGCCAATCATCCTCGGAGCCCTCGGCGGATTGATGTCGGAGCGCGTCGGAGTAGTAAACATCGCTATCGAAGGTCAGTTGCTCACCGGCGCATTTATGGCGGCTGTGGTTGGAACCATCACCGAGAACCTTTGGCTAGGTCTTATCGCCGCCATGATTTCATCTGCAATTCTGTCGATGGCTTTGGCGTCTTTGGCGGTGAAGTATCTGGTAGATCAAATCATCATCGGTGTACTGATAAACGTTCTGGTTATCGGTATCACCAACTTCCTCTACTCGCAGTGGCTTGCTAGCTCTGGCGAAGAGGCGAACTACCCGGGAACCTTCGACATCATCTCGATTCCTTACCTGAGCGGGCTACCAATCATTGGTCCAGCGCTCTTCGAAGCCAGAATCACCGTTTACCTCACCTTTATTCTCGTGCCGCTGGTTTGGTTCATCCTGTTTAGAACCAAGCTCGGTCTGCGCGCTCGCGCGGTTGGTGAACACCCAACCGCTGCCGACACAGTTGGTATCAACGTGGGCCGCACTCGTTTCTGGTGGGTAACCCTAGGTGGCGCAATCGCCGGTCTCGGTGGCGCTGCGCTCACCATCGGAAACGTAGGTGCGTTCGGTCGTGAAATGTCCGGCGGTCTTGGCTTCATCGCTCTGGCGGTAGTTATCCTCGGTCGCTGGCAGCCGTTCTACGTTTCGGCTGCGGCGCTTCTGTTTGGTTTCGCAATCATCCTGCGCGTTTGGGCCAACGGAGTTTCTCCTGGCATCCCAACCGATTTCATCACCATGGTTCCATACCTGGTTACGTTGATTGCGGTCGCCGGTTTCGCCGGCAAGGTGAAGGCTCCGGCCGCGTCTGGACAGCCTTACATCAAGGGTTAGTTAGCGTTTTCTGCGCAGTAGCGCAAAACCGCTTAGTGCCAGAACCAGCGCCACGGGCGCCAGAGCGGCATAGTTCAAGCCCTCGAACGCGATTGCTGCCAGTACGCTTCCGGCCACCGCACCACCGAATGCCCCAGAAAACTGCATCCCAGAATCGCTGAGCCCCTGAACATTCGTTTTCTGCTCGCTCGGCACGGTTGCCGCCAGAAGTGCCGAACCGGCGACCGTTGTGGCACTCCACCCGAGCCCGAGCAGGAATAGGCCCAGTGTGATCTGGTCTTGGCTATGCCCCGCGGTAGCTGAAATCAGCAGCGAAGCAACGTAGATAATCTGACCGATTATCACTGTTTCGATGAAGCCAAGTTTGTCTGCAAGCCAACCAAAAACCGGCGACAATGCGTACATCCCGGCGATGTGAAGTGAAATCACGAAACCAACGATTGCCAGGGTTGCTCCATCATGCTTCAGATGAACCGGGGTCATTGCCATCACCGAAACCATCACCATGTGCCCGAGAGCAATTGAAACTATGGCGTAGGCGGCCCGCGGGTAGGCGCGAAGCGTGGCGAATGCCGACTTGAGTGAAATCTTTGGCTTCTCCGCTGACTTAGCAGAAATAGCTTGGGATGTTTTTAGGGGATCCGGCCGCAAACCAAAAAAGAAGACCGAGGCTGCCAAAGTTTGAGCGGCAATGGTGATCATGAACGGCCCGGTAAGTGCCGGTAGACCAAAGAAGTTTCCAATAACTTCACCGGGGCCAAAAAGGTTTGGGCCGATAACGGCGCCAATGGTGGTGGCCCAAACCACAATCGAGAGATCGCGTCCAGCGAATCCTTGATCAGGCAGGTCAACGGCTGCAAAACGAGCTTGTAGCCCAACGGCAGAGCCTGCTCCCATGAGTGCTAAGGCCAGCACCAGAAGTGGGAATGAGCGAATACCTGCGGAAGTGATCACCAGGGTTGCGCCAGCAATCGCGACGGCTGCACCAAAGGCAAGTGCCACGCGTCGCCCTCTGGCGTGCGCCAAACGGGCCAGGGGAATTGCGGCAAAAGCGGCACCGAGAGTGGAGAACGTGGCTGCCGAACCGCTCCAAGCTTCGGAGCCAGAAAGATCCGCTGCTAGAAGGGCGCCAATTGAGAGAGTTGAGCCTAAACCGAAGCCGCTGAGCACCTGACCGAGGGTTAGCGTGCGAATAGTTTTTTGCTGTAATTTCTGAAGTTGCTGGTTATCCACCCCGCCAGCCTACGCCTATCTCGGTAAACTTGGAGTTCTGAAGATTTAGAGGTGAAAATGTCGCAAAAACCGCTAACCCTTGCCGAAAAGGTATGGAATGACCACTTGGTGGTTAAGGGTGAAGATGGCGCGCCAGACCTGCTCTACATCGATCTGCACCTGGTTCACGAAGTAACCAGCCCCCAGGCTTTCGACGGTCTTCGTCTGGCTAGTCGCCCGGTTCGCCGCCCAGATCTAACCATCGCCACCGAAGACCACAACACCCCAACTCTCGACATCGACAAGCCGATTGCCGATCTCACCAGCCGCACCCAGATTCACGCGCTGCGCGACAACGCCAAGGAGTTCGGTGTTCGCATCCACTCGCTGGGAGATATTGAGCAGGGAATCGTGCACGTGGTTGGTCCGCAGCTGGGTCTCACCATGCCGGGTCTAACGGTGGTTTGCGGCGACTCGCACACTTCCACCCATGGCGCTTTTGGTGCTCTGGCTTTCGGTATCGGAACTTCGGAAGTTGAGCACGTGCTCGCCACCCAAACGCTTCCACTCAAGGCATTCAAGACCATGGCCATCAACGTTGAGGGCACGCTTCGCCCCGGAGTTACCGCCAAAGACATCATCCTTGCGGTGATAGCCAAGATCAGCGCGAGCGGTGGTCAGGGTTACGTGCTCGAATACCGAGGTTCGGCAATTCGTGCGCTTTCCATGGAAGCACGAATGACGATTTGCAACATGTCTATCGAAGCCGGTGCCAGAGCTGGAATGGTTGCTCCCGATGAAACCACCTTCGCCTATCT